>CAKSVM010000130.1 GCA_934503195.1 uncultured Eubacteriales bacterium | reverse complement strand
CCGCTTACGCGGAGCCGGCGCGCCGAAGTGCGCCACGCCGGATCCTCCGGATCCGGCGCGGCCGCCGCCGCAAAGTTCAGACTCAAAAAGAGTCATCCCTCCGACCGCTGCCCTCAGCCAAACCGCACCGAGTTTATATCGTCGCGCATCGCGATGACCGCCTCGCGCGTGTGTTTCGCGAGATTCGTTCCGTCGTCCCCCGCCTTCTGGTACGCGCACATCAATGCTCTTGACGAGTTCACGATCGCGCCGAGACCCTTCGCGTCAAACGCCCCCGCGATATCCTTCGCCGCGCCGCCCTGCGCGCCGTAGCCCGGAATCAGGAAGAAGGTGTGAGGAAGTGCCTTTCTAAGCTCGGTCAGCTGAGCCGGATAGGTCGCGCCGACCACCGCGCCGCACGGCGAATACCCCGACTCGCCAAGGTAAGCCGCACCCCACTCCTCAACCTTCTCGCCGACTCTCCGGTAAAGCGTCTTCCCGCCGAAATCGAGATCCTGAAAATCGCCCGACGACTTGTTCGACGTCTTAACGAGTATGAACATCGACTTGTCCGCGCCGACCGCTTCCTTAATGAACGGCTCGATTCCGTCGATTCCGAGATACGGATTCACCGTCACGCAGTCGACCGGAGTCGCCGATTCCGAATGCCCGAAAAGCTTCGTCTCGCCAAGGAAGGCCTTCGCGTACGCACCCGCCGTGTTGCCGATATCGTTGCGCTTGACGTCGAGAATCACGTAAAGTCCGGCCTTTTTCGCGTAGTCGATCGTCTTTTCGAGCGCGTTAAGCCCCTCGATCCCGTACATCTCGTAGAACGCCGACTGCGGCTTCACCGCCGGAATCAGATCAGCCGCCGCGTCGATAAGCGACTTGTTGAACTCGAAAATCGCCTCGCCCGCCGCCCTGAAGCTGTCGCCGTACTCGTTTACGGCCTTCGATTTTATTCCCTCGGGAATGTAGTCGAGGATCGGGTCAAGCCCCATCACCGTCGCGTTGTTTTTCTCGATGATCTTCGAAATAAGCGGTTCAAATGACATTTTAATTCTTCCTTTCAAATTTTAACTCGCCGCCGACAAAGGTCTTCTCAACCCTCGCGGCGAATTTCTTTCCGATAAACGGCGTGTTCGCCGACTTTCCGGCGAGATCCTCGCGCTTCAGAACATTTTCGACTCCGACAGAAACAATCGCGAAATCTGCCGGGCTTCCGATGTCGAGCCGCCCGAATCCGAGCCGGTCAAGCCCGGTCACCTTCGCCGGATTCTCAGCCATCAGCTCAATGAGCTTCCCGAAGCTGATGTGACCCGGCACGACGAGAGCCGTGTAGGCCGCGATGAACGACGTCTGAAGCCCGATGATCCCGTTCGGAGCCTTTTCAAGCCCGACCGCCTTCTCGGCTTCGGAATGCGGCGCGTGGTCGGTTGAGACGCAGTCGATCGTCCCGTCGATTATCGCCTCAATCACCGCGTCAAGATCGTCCTTTGACCGCAGCGGAGGATTCATCTTCGCGTTCGCGCCATAGACCGGAACATCCTCGTCGGTCAGCGTGAAGTAGTGCGGGCAGGTCTCGCAGGTGACCTTCACTCCCCGCTTCTTCGCGGCGCGGATCGCGTCGAGCGAGCCGCGCGTCGAGACGTGGCAGACGTGAAGACGGCACCCCGTGTCCCCGGCGACCAGAATGTCGCGAACCGTCGCGATGTCCTCGCAGATGTCCGGCGTCCCGCGGAGTCCGAGCCTTCGTGAGGTCACGCCCTCGTTCATCGCCCCGCCCGCGAGCGTCATCTCCTCGCAGTGCGACATGATGAGAAAATCGTTCGCCGCGGCGATTTTCATCGCGTCCCTGAGCATCGCGGAGGTCATGACCGGCTTTCCGTCGTCCGAAAATGCCGCCGCGCCGGAATTTTTAAGCGAGACGAGATCGCAGATCTCACGGCTTTCAAGCCCCTTCGTGATCGCGCCGACCTGAAATACCCGGCAGGACGCGGATTTCGCCTTTCCGAGAATGTACGAGAGCGTCTCCGGATTGTCGCAGACCGGCTTTGTGTTCGGCATACAGAAGACCGACGTCACGCCGCCCGCCGCCGCGCATTTCGAGCCGGAGATGATATCCTCCTTGTACTCAAAGCCGGGGTCGCGGAAATGGACGTGCAGATCGATGAGTCCGGGAATGAGATATTTCCCCTCCCCGTCGACGACGCGGTCGGCGATGATCCCGTCGGGAGCGGCAAATTTCGCCGCGATCCTCCCGTCCGACACACCGACCGAGCAGAATTCTTCCCCGCCTGACGTTACAAGGCGGACGTTTTTTATGAGAAGTTCCATTGTTTCTTCCTTTCAGAATTTCTACATTATATTTTACCATAGATCCGATGATATGTCAAGGGCAAAAAGCGCATAAAAAAGCGGCCGAAAACCGCCTTTTTCAGGATGATTTCAGTCCGCCTATTGACAAATGTCCTTTTTTGTGGTATCATATTACTTGCCGAAGAGGATATTGTAATAATTTCTTCTCCCGTAAATTATCCGCTCAATCTGTACACGCTTTCCTTCGATCGTGTAGAAGATCAGATACTGACCGCTGACAAGGAATCTGAAATCCGTCGGCCATCCGACGATCGACTCCAGCAAGGCTCCACTCTCAGGAAAAATCTCAAGCTGTCTTATCCGCTGTCCGATCTTTCTGGTGGTGTTTTTCGCGAGTTCCTCAGAGCCATACTCATTTTTCAGGTATTCGTAGATCTCTCTGATATCCTGATCCGCGTCCGCGGAAAACTTTATCTTATACATCGTCTATACCAAGCGACTTCAGAACGTCATCAAAGTCGATATAACCTTTCTCTCTTCCGGAAGCGCGGCCGTGTTCAAGGTCTGCCATGAGCTTCATGATCGCGTTCGTCCGCTCATACTCCTCCATATCGACGATGGCGTAACGCCCTCTCCCGTTCTTGGTCAGGAAAACCGGCTCGCCGACCGCGACGTCCTTAAGCACCTCGTTGTAGCTCCGAAGATCGGATACGGGTTTTATGTTCGGCATTAAAAATCCCTCCTTCACAATTTGATTATCCACTTATATTGTAGCATATTTTTTCTTAAAATTCAACAGCAGATTCAACATTTTACAAATTCTTAACACACGGAGTACCAGATGAACCAGACCTACGAATACGTCGCGACCTGCCTTTTCGGACTCGAATCGCTCCTTGGCGAGGAGATTGAAGCCCTGGGCTACGAACGGACCGAAACCATCGACGGCCGCGTCACCTTTAAGGGAGACCTCGCCGCTATCGCCAGATGCAATATCAACCTCCGCTTCGCCGAAAGACTCTACATCAAGATGGGAAGCTTCTCCGCTTCAACCTTCACCGAGCTTTTCGACGGAACGAATTCCCTCCCGTGGGAAAACTGGATCGGCAAGGACGACGCCTTCCCCGTCAAGGGTCACAGCATCAAATCGACGCTGACCAGCATCCCCGACTGCCAGTCAATCGTCAAAAAGGCGATCGTCAACCGCCTCTCGGCCGAGTACGATATCTCGTGGTTCAGGGAGGACGGCGTCAAATATCAGATCGAGTTCTTCATCTTAAAGGACGTCGCGACGCTGATGATCGACACCTCGGGCACAGCTCTCCATAAGCGCGGATACCGACCCGCCGCCGGAGTCGCGCCGCTTCGCGAAACCCTCGCCGCCGCGATGGTGAAGCTCTCCCGCCCGCGCGAAGAGGTTCTCCTCTGGGATCCCTTCTGCGGCTCGGGAACGATCGGCATCGAGGCCGCGCTGATGATGACGAACACCGCCCCCGGTCTCGGCCGGAATTTCGCCGCCGAGGAATTCTATGACCTCCCCGAAAAAATCTGGTCGGACGCCCGCGAGGAGGCAAAATCAAAGATAACCGAGTCGAAGTTCGAGGTCTATTCGAGCGACATCGACCCGCACATGGTCGACCTCGCCCGCGCGAACATAAAGCGCGCCGACATGGGAGCGCATATCAAATGCTTCGTCCGTAACGCGACCGAAATCGTCAAGGCCGACCGCCGCGCGACGATCGTCTGCAATCCCCCCTACGGCGAACGCCTTTCGACCGACGCCGAGGTTCAGACTCTCTACCGCGCGATGGGTCAGTGCTTCTCAAAACTTTCGCCGTGGCAGATCTACATTCTTTCGAGCGTCCCGGATTTCCAGCTGCTCTACGGCCGCCGCGCCGACAAGGTGAGAACGCTCTACAACGGTATGATCAAGTGCGGATACTATCAGTACTTCAGAAATGACCTGAATAAGGATTTCAGAAATGACAATAAATTCCATAAGGAGAAAAACAAATGAACAACTCACGCTGGATCTGGTTCCCCGGTGACTACGAAATCTACCACTCGATGCTCCTCCACTCGCGCCGCGAGGAATTCGGCGCGGAATACCCCTCGATGTGGGGACTCTCAAACGTCTGGCCGCGCGTCGACTTTGAGAAGAGCTTCACTTTCGAGCGCGACGGCTACATAATCATCCACGCCAACTGCAAGTGCTACGCGCTTCTCGACGGAAAGCGTTATCCGCGCGGCGAAAGAATCGGGGTTCCGGCCGGAGACCACCGGATCGAGGTCGTCGTCATAAAATACGACGGACTCCCCGCGATCTTCTGCGAATCGGATCAGCTCGTCTCCGACCGCACGTGGAAATGCTCGCCCGGAACCGCGCTGCGCGAGAATTTCGCCGGGGACGAGCCGGCGTATTATTCGCCCGACGACAACGTCGAGGTCTTCCCCTTCGAGTACACCGAAATTCTCCCGGTGAAGACGACAAAGACCGACCTCGGAACGCTTTACGACTTCGGAAAGGAGCTTTTCGCGAAGCTCGGATTCTCGACCGAATCAGGCGCGACGGTTTATTACGGCGAAACCGCGGAGGAGGCTTCGGATCCCGAAAACACGCTCCTCCTCGAAAAGGTCGGCGGCGGCGAACAGCTGCTCGTCCCCCGCGCGTTCAGATACGTGACAATCACCGAGGACGCGACAAACGTCAAGGCCTTCCTCGAACTCGTCCACGAGGATTACAAAGCCGGGTTCACCTGCGACGATCCCGAGGTCGGAAAGATCTTCGACATCTGCCGCTATACCTTCCACTTAAACAGCCGCGAGTTCCTGCTCGACGGAATCAAGCGCGACCGCTGGTGCTGGTCGGGCGACGCTTATCAGTCGTACATGGTCAACGATTACCTCTTCGCCGACCGCGCGCTCAACCGCCGGACAATCACCGCGCTTTACGGAAAGCCTCCGGTTCTAGAACACGTCAACCGGATCAACGACTATTCCGCGCTGCTTCTTATAGGCACGGCCGAGTATTATTTCACGACGGGCGACGAGGAATTCATAAAGTTCATCTATCCGCGCGCGAAGGCACTCTATGACTTCATCGTCTCGCGGCTCGACGAAAACGGACTCGTCGTTCAGCGTCCGGGCGACTGGATCTTCATCGACTGGTCGGACATCGACAAGAACGGCCCGGTCTGCGCCGAGCAGATTCTCCTCTGGCAGGCCTGCAACGCGATGGAGAGCCTTTCCAAGGTCGTCGGGGATCAGGGCGACTTTGTCGAGCGCGCCGAAAAGCTCCGGAAGCTGATCTTCGAAAAATACTGGGACGACGAGAAGCAAGCCTTCATCGACAGCTTCACGTCGGGACGGCGGAACGTCACGCGCCACGCGGCGATCTTCTCGATTCTGTTCGATTTCGTCGACGAAGAGACGGCACACCTTCTCGAAAAGACGGTGCTTGAAAACGACGCGATCACGAAGATCACGACTCCGTATTTCGAGTTCTACGAGCTGATGGCCTTCTGCAAGCTCGGCCGGATCGACTACGCGCAGAGGATGATCGGCTCCTACTGGGGCGGAATGCTGAAGCTCGGTGCGACGACGATCTGGGAGCAGTACGACCCGACCGTGAACGGAATCGCGCACTACGGAATGTACGGCTCGAAGTACGGAAAATCACTCTGCCACGCGTGGGGCAGCGGACCCGTGTATCTGCTCGGCCGCTATTGCCTCGGCGTGAAGCCGACCTCGGTCGGCTCGAAGACCTTCGAGGTGAAGCCGAATCCGGGACTTTACAAAGAGTTTAACGGCAGGGTTCCGGTCGGAGACGGAATCGTCGAGGTCGGGCTTCACGATGGAAAGCTGACCGTCCGCGCCGACATTCCGGGCGGAAAGGTTATCTGGAACAGAAACGAATACACGCTCAAGGCCGGGGAAACGCTGACCGTCTGCTGAAGAACCGGGCTTTGCCGGACGGGAGTGCCATGCGTCATGGA
>CAKSVM010000129.1 GCA_934503195.1 uncultured Eubacteriales bacterium | reverse complement strand
CCCTCCTCCCCCTACTCGCTCCGTATCCTCTCCACCACCGGCGAGGCCTTCACCGCCATAACCGCCGCGACTCCCGAAATCACCGAAACCGCCGCCGAAACCGCGATCATCAAAAGCGCGCCCGAAAACCCGATCGGAACCGCCGCGCCGATCACGCCCCTCACCACAAGGAGAATAAGCGGAAATCCGATAAAAACCGCTATCGCCGCCGCGAAAGCGCAGCCGTAAAGACTCTCGGTAAGTATCATCTCCGAAAGCTGCCGCCCCGTCATCCCGACCGCCTCAAGCATGGCAAACTCGCGTCTCCGTGTCACCGCCGACGAAAGTGACGTGTTTATGACGTTCAGCGCGCCGATAAGGAAGATAAGCACCGAAAGCGAGTATCCGACCGTCCTGATCGCTCTGACCGTTTTGTGGATCTCCTCAAGCCCGTCCATCCGGCCGTCAATTCCCGCCATGTACGAGAGCGTCGTTATCGCCGCCGTCCCCGATTTTTCGGCCTCCGAAAGATACCGCCCCCGCGCCGCCTCGTAAAACGTGACGCCGAAACTGTCAGCGAGACTCAGAATCCCGCTCCGCGCCGAATCGTACATCCCTTCCCTCGAATCAATAAGCAGCGCGTAAATCTCCCCTTCGCCGAAATCCCGTAAAAACCCGCTCTCCGGAATGTACAGAACCGCCCGGTAAACGCCCGCGCCGATCCACCCGGTTATACGCTCCGACGGATTCAGAACGCCGCTCTTCACGATTCTGTACCCCGAACCGATACCGATAGTTTCCCCGTCCTCAAAATACGAAAGCGCATACCGCGTACCGTCCGGAAGTATTATCCCGCCAGTCCGACCGCCGTCAAGAACCGCGTAACCGTTTTCATATCCCGCGCCGAGAACCGAATCGTCCGATATCTTAAGCTCCCCGAAAAGCTCGTCAGGAATCCCGACCACAAGAATGTCAAGCTCGCCCGAAAGTGCCGCCTCAAGCTCCGGAAAGCTCCCGAATAATCCGTATGCCTTCTTAAGCTCCGCCAGAGACTTAACCGCGCCGTCCGGAGTCTTCACCGCGGTCATCGCCGTCCGCGCCTTCATGACCCTCTCGACCGAAGCGAGATTTCCGACCGATTCCGCATATTCCGCGCCGATCCCGATCCCGCTGTCAGCGTCGCAGGTCAGCGTCCCGACCGTGCCGCCGTAGCTGTAGCTGTAATTCGGCTTGATAATATAATCCGTCAGCTGTAAACCCGATTCGGCCGACGCCGCGACACATTCGCAGATCGCCGACACAAGCACGAAAAGTATCACCGAAACCGACATTCCAAGCGAGGTTATGACCGTCTTCCCCGAGTTCCGGAAAACCGAATATTTCGCCATCCTGAGCGCGTCGGGCGCGGTTTTCTTCGAACGTTTCTTCATTTTAATGAAGATCTCTGGAATCTCCGCGGCCGGAGAATAGTCAACCGCCGCGATCGGAGTCAGTTTTTTCAGCTTCCGAAGCGGCCTTGCCGCCGAGAAAATCAGCGTGAAAAGCGTCAGAACCGCGGTAAGAACCGGAATCAGCGGACTGAACTCAAACTTCATCTCCCCCGACATCAGCGACGAGACAAGCATCGGCGAAAGTAATCTCCACCCGACAAAATATCCCGCGAAAAGTCCGAAAGGAAGCGTCGCCGCGAAAAGAATCAGCGTCTTTATTATCGTCATCGACCTTATCTGCGCGTGAGTCATCCCGATCACATTAAAAAGCCCGAAAAGCCGCATATCCCGCGTCAGGGCGATTGAATAGATGTTGTAAATAAGTAAAAACGAGCAGAAGAACACTACCGCCGCCAAAAAGACAACGAGGAATATGTCGGCAGAATTCAGACTCTTTCCCTCGTCAAGATACGACGCGTTGAGCTTGTAAAAGCGTTCGGAGCCTTCGGTGCAGTAATCGCCGAGCGTCTGATTGACGAGCTTTTCGAATTTTTTCTCAATCTCCCGGTCGTCGGAAAAGCTTACGTAGACGTTGAGATATGACGGCGAGGAATCAAAGATCGAAAGCTTTTGTAAGCCCTCACTGTACCGCACGAAGATCCGCGTCCCCGTGCCGACACGGCTGTCAATGAATCCGCTTACTCTGAACGTGACAGACTCGTCCGGAATCCCCGGTTTGCTCAGCCTGAACTCCCCGTTAAGCTCAGCGTCCGGAAAATAGCGCGGGTCGACCAGAAGCTCGTCGTCACTCTCCGGAAACCGCCCCTCTTTAAGCTCGACATAGAAATGCCGCAGATCCTCCTCACAAAGTACCGCGCGGATATGCTCCTCAGGCCCGGCCGCGCCGTCGGACGACACAGGGGACGCGAGCGACGTGAAAAGCAGCGTCGACTCCGAAACGCCCTCCGAATCCCGCACCGCGTCAAGAAGCTCCTCCGCGCCGCACGAAAACGCGTTTGAAATCAGAAATCCGTGAAAATCCGTTCCCGAGGCGAAGAGAGCCATCTTCCGGTATCCGGTATAAAGATTCGCCGCTACGCTGACGACCGTCATGAAGAGAATTATCGTCAGGAAAATCGCCGTGATCGTCACGGCCGCGTTCGCCTTCTTTGATTTTATCCCGCGGAAAGCTAACTTTGCGAGTATTCCCATGACGTCACCTCACCTGATCGGAGACGATCTTTCCGTCGCCGACGCGGATCGTCCGGGTTGTCATTTTCGCCAGCTCATCGTTGTGCGTGATGAGAACGATAGTCTGACCGAAGCTCTCGTTCAGCGAAATGAGCGCGCGCATGACGTCGTTTCCCGACTTCGAGTCGAGATTTCCGGTCGGCTCGTCGGCGAGGATTATGTGCGGCTTTGTGATCAGCGCGCGGGCAATCGCGACTCTCTGCTGTTGTCCGCCCGAGAGCTGCGACGGGAGCGAATTCTCCTTGTCGGCGATTCCGAGCGTCTCAAGCAGCGAACAAACCTCGGCCGGATCGGCTTTTTTCCCGTCGAGTCCGAGCGGGAGCGTGACATTTTCGAAGACGTCGAGATCCGGAATCAGATTGTACTTCTGAAAAACGAACCCGATCGACCTTCTGCGAAACTCGGTGAGACGGTCGGCCGAAAGCGAGTAAATGTCGTTCCCGTCGATGAAAACCTTCCCGAAGGTCGGGATTTCGAGTCCGCCCAGAAGATGCAGAAGCGTCGATTTTCCGCTTCCGCTCGAACCTACGACCGAGACGAATTCCCCGCGTCCGATCTGTAGCGAAACGTCGTCGAGCGCGCGCACTTCGCTTTTCCCCGCGCCGTAAATTTTTGTCAGATTCCGTGTCTCAATAAGCATGATGTCATCTCCTCCGAATTTATGACATTTGTAAATCTCGTCATTTATAGTATACTACATTACGAAAGGATCGTCAATATGTATGAAAAAGTTTACAAATTCGTGTCTTGACAGGGGGAATCATGGACTCGATTTCGCAGTTCCTTGAGGAATGCACCGAGCCGGGCGGGGATGTTCCGGCGAATCTGCTGTACGCGGCGTACAAGGACTGGGCGCGAGCCGGCGAGCAGTACGTGCATTCGAGTACGAAATTCGGAAGGGAGATCGGAATGAAGTACCAGAAGATGAAAAGGGGCGGATACTTCTTTTGTCTGAATCTTCATTTGTCGAATACCAATTAAAGGGACAATGGGGACGGTTGAGACCCCTTTATACCTTCGCGTGTACAAATAAAAAAGAAAAAATATATATAAGAAAGTATAAAACCATGTCCCAACCGTCCAACTGTCCCCAGAAAGGAAAATTATGGAATTCAAAGACACCGAAAAGCGAGCCTATTCTGGTGAATGGCTCGACTACGACAACATGACAGCGACAGGGTGCGACCCTGCACTCGGACGTCATTGACTCTTTTCTGCGCCGTCGTCAGTCTCGTGCTCATCAAACATCCACCGTCGGCGGGGAGCCCCCGACCAGTTGCGTAGCAACTGGTGCAGGCGTCAGATTTAGTTTCTGCGCCGCCGCTTGTTTCGTGCTTATCAAACATCCACCGTCGGCGGGGGGCCCCCGCGGGCAGGCGTCAGATTTAGTTTCTGCGCCGCCGCTTGTTTCGTGCTTATCAAACATCCACCGTCGGCGGGGCTCCCCGCCGAACTCCGCCCCGACATCGAGCGCGCACGGCAGCTTTCCGAGAATTCCCTCGATTCCCGCGCCGAGCCTTTCACCCGTAAAATAAAACTTCTTCGCCCGGAAAACCCCACCGCGCGGAATGTAGCTGTGAAAATCCGTCGGCTTCATCACGGCGACACATCCGGGTGAAAACTCATAGCTCCTGCCGTTCGCGATATGCTCCGCCCTTCCCGAAAACAAGGAGAACCACAATGAAAGCGAACATAAGACGATCGCTGTCACTTTTAATTCTGACCGGACTTGTGCTTCAGACCACGGCCTGCAATGGCGGGACGCCACCTCCGTCCGAATCCACATCCGAAGCCGACAGTGCGCCGATCTCAACGGCAACGGAAAATCCGACGAGGACGCTACCGCTTCGCCTATATGCTCTCGCACGATATTCAGGAAAACATCGCGCATTTCGAGTACGCGACCGATATTTCGAGCTATAAACGCGACGCTGACGGCGTTCCGGTGATCGATATGTCAGACGACCGCTCGATGACGATCGCGCTGAGATTCTGCGAGATCTTCTCAAAGACGAATCCCGAAATCTGCTTCTCGGAGCATACGCTCTCGGACAGTAATCTTTATGACGCGTTCTCCGAGGGACGCACGCTCTTCCTGCCCGAACGCTTCTACGCGGCGGTGACGAATTACTTCTACGCGCTGCTCGTAAGGTGCATACTGAACGACCAGCCCTACGCGTCTCAGATAAAATCGGTAAACTCCGCGATCCGCACACTCTACGAAAACTTTTACGAATAAGAGACAAACGAAATCTCCCGTCCTTTTTCAGGGCGGGAGAGATTTTTATATTCACAAAGTAAAAACCGTCCCGAAGGACGGTTCTGGAGCTGGTGGCCGGATTTGAACCGGCGACCTGCTGATTACGAATCAGCTGCACTGCCACTGTGCTACACCAGCAAATTTCGAAATACTCTTGCAATTCTCTTCAGAATGTGGTATAATATATCGAACAGTAATATTATAGCACACCACAAGCCATTTGTCAAGAGGAAAATCAATGAAACTTACAGATCTTTCAACAATTCGTGAGGTTATGACGAAACATGGGGTATCGTTCCAGAAGAAATTTGGGCAGAATTTCCTGATTTCACCCGAAGTCCCCGTGAAAATCGCCGAGGCGGCCGTCGGACTTCTTCCCGAAAAGCGCGGAATCATCGAAATCGGCCCCGGAATCGGCACTCTCACCCGCGAACTTTCGCCCCGCGCCGACAAGGTCGTCGCGATAGAAATCGACACCTCCTTAATCCCGATCCTCTCCGAAACCCTCGCCGACCTCGACAACACCTCGGTCATAAACGCCGACGTACTTAAAACCGACCTTGCGGAACTCATTGAGCGCGAATTCACACCGCTCGGACTCAGCGTCGCCGTCGCCGCAAACCTTCCTTATTATATAACGACGCCGATCATAATGAAGCTCGTCGAGTCAAGACTCCCGCTTGAGTCGATCACCGTCATGATCCAGAAGGAGGTCGCCGCGCGCCTTGTCGCACCCGCCGGAGATCCCGAGTACGGCGCGATAACCGCCTCGCTCGCTTATTACGGAAGCGTTGAGCGTCTCTTCAACGTCCCCGCCGGCTGCTTTGTCCCCGCGCCGAAGGTCGACTCGACCGTCATCCGGATAAAGCTCCACAAAGCCCCGCCCGTTCAGGTGAACGACGAGGACACGCTCTTCCGCGTCATACGCGGAGCCTTCGCTCAGCGCAGAAAAACCCTCGCCAATTCCCTCCGCACCGAGTTTCCGAAGGAGATCATCCCCGAGGCGATCGAAAAAGCCGGACTCCCGTCGGATATACGTGGAGAGCGTCTGACCCTTGAAGATTTCGCGCGCCTTTCGGACATTCTCGCCGGAATGTGAAAAAGTCAGACACAACGCGCGCTTTGCCTATCCGTCAAAGAGATTTTTTAACATTTCTTACTAGCACCTGACATATTTCTGTGGTATACTATCATCAGAACAAGGGACTGGTCCGGATCCTCCCGAAAGATAGATACATTATTAACAAAGTGTAAAACGCTCGGAAATTTCAGGAAAACCCCCTTGCAAAAAAAGGAACGCTGTAGTATAATTATACTGGCGGAAGAATGGTCGACATTTTTCAGCCGGATACTCAGTCAACATTTTATATATTTTATAGATAGGAGAAACATCATGGCAATCACGAATAACAAGTTTGTCAACGCGTGGATCGACGAGATGGCCGCAATGGTCCAGCCCGAAAAGATCGTTCTCATCACCGGAGAAGAGGATCAGCTCGAAGCTCTCCGCAAGGAAGCCTGCGAGACCGGAGAAATGATCAAGCTCAACGAGGAGCTTCTCCCCAACTGCTACCTCCACAGAACCGCTGTCAACGACGTCGCGCGCGT
>CAKSVM010000128.1 GCA_934503195.1 uncultured Eubacteriales bacterium | reverse complement strand
CCGGGACGCGTGCGCGCCGAGAGCGGATTCGGATGCGGATGCGGCGATTCGCAGAACACCCGTCAGGGCGGCTGCGGCAATCAGACCGCTCAGACCCCGAACCAGAACGAGAATAACGGCGGCTGCGGCTGCAACAGGAGATAAAATTAGCCGGGAGGGGGTGCTCTCCCGGTTTTATTATTTCCTGAACTCCTTCGGCGACACTCCATAGAACTTCTTGAACAGCTTCGAGAACCCCAGCGCGTCGTGGTATCCGACCGAGTGCGCGATGTCGGTCACCAGCAGCTCGTCGATCGCCAGCAGCTCGGCGGCGCGCTTCATCCGGACGTTCATTATGTACTGCTGCGGCGAGATGCCCAGCTCCTCGTGGAAAAGGTTCGACAGGTAGTGCGGCGACAGGTAGAGTCTCGCGGCAACCTCAGCCACGGACAGTTTGCGGCTGTAATTGTTCTTGATGTAGTCTATCGCGCGGTCGATGTGCTCCTTCCTCGGGTCGCCGCGCAGTCTGGCGGCGTTTTTGTCGCTCTGCGCCTTTATGTGGAAGGACATCAGGATGTGAAAACATCCGCGCAGGTACTCGTCGGTGTCGGCGTGGCGCGGCGTGCAGAGCCGCTCGAATATCTCGTCCAATTCGTCGACCCACCCGCAGTCGAATATCTGGTTCTCAAGCGTCAGTCCGGCTTGCTCGGGAAGCTTGCCCGCCTTGTTGCCGAAAAATGAAATCCAGCCATATTTCAGCGGCGACTCCGCGTCGGACGAATAGCTGTGCAGCTTGTCCGGGCAGATCAGGAAGCCTTTTCCGCGCTCTATCTTTTCACCGCAGAACTGTCCGCTCCCGCCCAGCACGTAGTGTATGACGAACTTGCTCCGCACGCACGGACCGACCTTTTTGTCCGGGCTTGTCTGTTCGAGTCCGATTGAGTAGACGTTGAGGTCGTAATCGGTCTCGGGGCTTGAGACCGCGACACGGTTCAGATCATTTTGCATGGCGTTTTCCCCTTTCGCTTTGCTTCTATGTGAAATTATACCATACAGATATGCGGTTTGTCAATAGACAAATCAATTTTTGTGTGATATAATTGAGTTACAATAATTTTACATAAAGGAGAACGAAAATGCAAAACTCAAAACGCGCGCTTATGCTCATTCTGACCGGAATGCTCGCCATTTCCGGTGCTTCATGCGGCGGCGATTCGCCTGACGTCGTGACCGACGCTCCGACCGATGAGGCGACCACCGTGACCACCTCCGGGCCGGTCGAGACCAAGCCGACTGACGATCTTCCGTCAGACCTCGATTTTGGCGGCACGGTCATCAACATCATCGCCGAAGACCCGAGCGTCGTGATGACCCGCAAACCCAATCTTGACGTCGCCGAGATGGACGGCGAGGTCTTCAACGATTCGGTTTACAAACGCAACCGCGCGCTCGAAAGCCGGCTGAACATTCTGCTGAACGAGACCTATCCGGGCGGAACAACCTCGCGCGTGCGCTCAAATGTGCTCGCCGGGGACGATGACATCGACCTTGCCTGCGTTGTCGACCGCGACGCGCTTAACCTTTACACTGAGGGCGCGATCCACAGCTATGCCGACCTTCCGCATCTCGACCTGACGAAGGCTTACTGGGATCAGGGAACACTCTCCTGGATGACTATCGCCGGTGAAGCTCTCTTCGCTTACGGCGGCATGAACATGACGGCTTACGGCTACACGAACGTGCTCGCCTACAACAAGAAGCTCGCCGACGACAACTCGCTGCCCGATCTCTACGCCGCGGTCTACGACGGAAAGTGGACCTTCGACCTGATGGCAAACTGCATGAAGACGGCGCATAATGACGTCAACGGCAACGGAACCTACGACGACGGCGATGTCTTCGGCATGACCGGGCGCGGCGACAAGTCGATTCCGCCGATGTGGATTGCCGCCGGAACGAAGACTGTGCACAAGAATGACGACATCCCGGTCTACACGGCTTACCAGGACGAGAAATTCCAGACGGTATTCCTGCGCATATACGACATCTATAAAGCCAACAACTACTTCACGTCTGTGAAACCCGACCCGAGCGGCGACGTGCAGGCGGACTATTTCCTGAAGGACGGTTCGCTTTTCTTCGGCTCGGATTTCAACTCGCTCGGACGCTTCCTTCGCGGGATGAAGAGCGATTTCGGCGTGCTGCCATACCCGAAGTACGACGAGGAGCAGGAGAACTATTACTCGCGCGTCGAGGTCGGATTCCCGAACGTCGTGCCGGTCACCTGCACAAAGCTCGAGGCGGTCGGAGCTTTCCTCGAGGCTGGCTCATGTTCAGGCTACAACGACAGCGTTCCGGCTTATTACGAGACGGTGCTTAAGAACAAAGTTTCGCGCGACGACGACACGCCCGCGATGCTCGACCTCATATTCAATACCCGCACGCTCGACCTCGGCGACACCTACTGGTACGCGACTATCCGCGCGCCCTTCGCCGACATGCTCGACAACGGCGGAAACGAGATCGCCTCGAAATCCCAGTCGGTAAAGAGCACCGCTGACGGCATAATCGCCGAGGTGGTCGCGAAGGTTAAGGAGGCTAAAACCTGAAAATAAATTTTCAGGTTTCACAGTTTTATGGCTTTCACGACATAGGGTCGTGAATTCTGAAAGCCGTACAAGCCGGCTTTCAAAACCGCTATAAAACTGTAGGATACTACAAAAGGGATGGTTATAATAATGAAATGGCTCTATTTCGGAGGGCACGGGACGCTTGATCTGGTCACTGAGACCTACACCTGCCTTATAAAAAAGCGCGGCGGACCGCTGTTATTCTACGCGAACGGCTCAAAGACGGCTGACCTGATCTTCCGCCCCGACGCCGGGTTCTCGGCTGAGACGGGCGAGTTCGTACCCGAAGCCGGGATGAAGAATATCTGCGGCAGCGGTGAGTTTGAGCTCGCTTATAACTCGGGCGAGGTTCGGGTTGTCGTGAAATTCTTCGAGGATCGCGTTGAGGTCAAAGCCGACTACGAGGGCGGGGAAGTCCTGCCGGACACCTTCTACATCGGTCGCGGCTCGCTCGTCTATACCGACCGCGTGTTCACGCCGTCGCAGCCCGACTTCAATCTGCCTATCGCGCACTATCTGCGCCCTGAGGAAGCCGTCGATCTCTCGCCGGGACTGATGACTCCCGCGCCGTGGTGCTTCTCGGCAAGGCAGGAGGATGGGAAGTGGATCGGCTTCTCGCTCGAGCCGGACGCTGACGAGCTCGATTTCGCCGGATTCGGTTCAGCGCCGGGCGTCGGACGTGAGATGGCGTTCAGGGTGATTTACGGCGGCTGCCGACCGGCTTGCGGGAAGCTGTCTGTCCCGCCGCTCGTGATGAGATTCGGGCTTTCTGACGAGTTTGAGGTCTTCTCAAGGCACACCGGACATCTGCTTGAACGCGGAAAGATTGAGAAGCCCGAGAGGTATTTTGACTGGCATCGCGGCGTGTCAGTCTGCGGTTGGAGATGGCAGCAGGGAACGAAGCCGACCGAGGAGCTTTACGAGCGCAATGTCGCGATGTTCGACGAGAAGGGCATCGACTTCGACATACTGATCATCGACGATTTCTGGGGCGATTCCGACGAGCATGGAGTCTGGAAGGCTTGTGAGCGCTGGAAGAATCTGCGCGGGTTTATCGACAGGCGTCATGCTGAGGGGCGGAAGGTGCTGCTCTGGGTCTGCACCCACGCGGACGGACTTCCTGACGATGAAAAGGTCGGAAGGCTGCACGACATCGACTCGGACGCGTGGAAGGAGCGGCTGAAGGCTGACGCGCACAGGATGCTCTCGCCCGACGAGGGCTGCTATGACGCGGATGGAATAAAGTTCGATTTCACAGCACTCTATCCGAGGACGCCCGACTGCTCGCGGTACGGTGTCGGTTACATTCTGGAGCGCTACAGACTGGTAGCCGAGGCGATGCGCGCGGTCAAGCCGGACGCGATGCTTCTGAATCAGTCGATAAATCCCTACTTTGTGAAGTATCAGTCGGTGCTGAGACTCAACGATTTCACGGCTTTGCCCTGTCATGGGCTTGAGGAGATGCGAATCCGCGGGAAGATCGCGAAGGCGGTCGGGATGGGACTTCCGGTCGACTCGGATCACGTCGCGTGCTCTCTGATCGACTACGACGGCGGGCTGGACTTTTTCCGCGAGATGGAGTCGGTCGGCGACATTTCGATCTACGCGAACGAGCGTGACCTTGAGCTGCCGGGACTTGTCGGGATTCTGCGCGACCTCTCGAAGCTGCACTGTCTGAGAAAATAAAAATATCCGGGAAGGCAAACTTCCCGGTTTTTGTTATGCGATTATTTCCGCTTCCTTCTCGTCCTCGGCGTTGGGGAACTTCTTCCGGAGCTTTCTCATGGCGAGCACGAAGCAGAGCAGGTGCACAAGCGCGGTCGCTATCCAGGTGATCGGGTAGGACAGGTAGACCGTCTCGATCACGTGCATCGATGGGATCTGGAAGACCGTCGCGAGCCAGACGAGACGCAGCAGGCACGCGCCGACCAGCGAGACTATCATCGGCAGGATTGAGTAGCCGATTCCGCGCATTCCCATCGACAGGCAGTCCATTATTCCACAGAGGAAGTAGGGCGACGCGATGTAGTCGAATCTGATGACTCCGGCGTCGACGACCGCCTGCGTGTCCGAGTAAATCCATAGGAGCTTGTTTCCGAAGAATGTCAGCGTGTTGCCGAGGACAATTCCGGTGACGAACGAGCACGCCTGACCGATCAGCTGGATGCGGATTATCCGCTTGAAGTTATGCCGTCCGAAATTCTGACTGGTGAACGACACGACCGCCTGCGCGAAGGAGTTCATCGCGACGTAGACAAAGCCCTCGAGGTTCACGGCGGCTGAGTTTCCGGCGACGACTATATCGCCGAAGATGTTGATCGACGACTGTATAACGACGTTCGAGAGCGAGAACAATGTTCCCTGGAGTCCCGACGTCAGACCGATGCGGATTATCTGCAACAGCTTGTTCTTGTCGATGCGCAGTTTTTTGAGCTCGAGCTTAATCGCGCCGGACTCCTTCATCAGGCAGCGGACGACGAGGAAGGCTGAGAGGGTCTGGGTTATGATCGTCGCGAGCGCGACTCCGGCGACGTCGAGGTTGAAGAACGCGACGAAGATTATGTTCAGTATGACGTTAAGTACTCCGGCGGTCGCGAGGTAGTACAGCGGGCGTTTGGTGTCGCCGACCGAACGGAGTATAGTGCTTCCGAAGTTGTATATAGTGACGGCGGGCATTCCGAGGAAGTAAATCCGCAGATACAGTGCCGCGAGGTCGATTATCTCCTCAGGGGTTGACATCAGCTTGAGCATACCGACCGCGCCGAAGAGTCCGATGAAGGTGAGAAACACGCCGCCGATCACGCTTAACAGTATCGAGGTATGTACGGTTTTCGAGAGATCCTCGTCGCTCTTTGAGCCGTAGAATCTGGCGGCAAGGACGTTCACGCCGGTGGCGAGTCCGATGAAGAAGTTTGTTAAAAGGTTGACGAGCGCGCCGTTCGAGCCTACAGCCGCCATTGAGTGGTCTCCGCAGAACTTGCCCACGACGATGATGTCCGCGGCGTTGAAGAGAAGCTGCAAAAGGCTCGCCGTCATCAGCGGCAGCGTGAATTTGAGCATCTTCGGGAGAATCGCTCCCGAGCACATATCAATCTCGTATTTCTTTGACTGAGTCATGATTTCTCCTGTGATTTTTTGAAGTGGCGGTAGACGACCGCGAAGCAGATACCCTCGGCGAGCGAGGTGACTATCCAGGTGGCGTGGTAGAGCGCGTAGACTAAAGTTACCTTATAAAACTGTTCAAGCGTGAAGATGAAGGAGAGGAATGAGACGCGCGCGGCGCAGATTCCGACGAGCGAGACGATTACGCAAACAATTCAGGTAACGATGGCAACATCGGATTCCGACTTCTGAATCTCGGACACGAACCGTATGGTATTAAGGCTGGAGACCGCATAGGGCAGGGAATGCTCGTCAATTACATCCCGATCGGAGAGAGTACGGACAGGATCAGAACTGGCGGATTCGGGAGTACAGGAAAGTAATAAAAACAATAACCCGAATAGATATATAGTGGAGGTGATGCTTATTAAACCCCAGCACAAAGAGCTTGTATACATATTCGATAACCCTAACACCAACGAAGATGTGGTTCGTGTGTTATACGAAATGATTATCGAACGGTTTCGGCAAGACGGATCAAGGATTACATATCATAGCCAGCCACCACGCGCATCGTAATATCGAAGCCCGCCAGACGGCGGGCTGGTTATGAGAACTATCATACAAAGGATGGGGAAAATGAGAATCGCAGCATATTGCAGAGTATCAACTACCAAAGAAGAACAGGTCGATAGCTTAGAACACCAAAAGGAATTCTTTATGGAGTACGCCCAAAAGAACGGACACGAATTGGTTCAATTGTATGCGGATGAAGCTGTTATAATAGGACTAAAGCCACCCTCAACAAATGGGCGTCGCTTTAGTCCTATTTCAATTACTGGGCA
>CAKSVM010000127.1 GCA_934503195.1 uncultured Eubacteriales bacterium | reverse complement strand
TTTTTAGGAAAAAGCTGAATAAATGGAGTTTTCACGCGAAAAAGGCTTGGATTTATGGGCTTTTTCGCCGTGAAAACAACCTTAAATCAGCGTTTCCTTAGATTCGGTTAATTTTTAATCCGGCTCAAATGATCTTACTATCTGATCAGGCCGTTTCCCACACGGCGCGGCTGGTCAGCTGTCATGCGTTGTTCTTGAAATAATATCGTCCTGCACGCTTTCTTTGAGATTCGTGAAATAGTCCGAGAATCCGGTCACGCGGACACGGAGATTCTTATACTTATCCGGATCGCATTTTGCCGCGACAAGCTCGTCGCGCGAGACATATGTCAGTTGGAAATGCACTCCGCCGTTCCTGAAATAAGTCTCGAAGAGGTCGACTGTTTTCGCGAAATTATCCCCTTCGAGCAGACGCTTGTCGATTGAGATATTCGTAACTGTCGAACCGCAGGCGATCGCGTGTCGGTCGGTCTGGGCTATCGAATTCAGAAGCGCGGTCAGTCCCTCATGGTCGCGTCCCTCACTCTGACCGATTCCGAACTTCAGAAGCTCGCCCGAATGCCGTCCGTCCGGCGTCGCTTTTGTCTTTTCGCCAAACCACTTGTGATGCTCGTTGTAGCCGAGAAGATCGCCGACAAGGAACTGATAGCCGAAGAGATTCTTCTTTCCGGAAAGATACCTGTAAAAGCTGTCATACAGCCGTCTGGCGAGCGAATCCGAGCGTTCGTCGTCGTTTCCGAAGAATATCCCACGCTTTATTATAAGAGTCCGGAGTTCCTCATAACCGTTCCAGTCGGCCTTCAGCGCGTTGGTGAGTTCTTTCATCGAGAAGAGCTTTTCGTCAAATACAAACTGCTTTACCGTGACGAGTGAGTCGATTACGTTTGTGATCCCGATCAGCATCGGCGAGGCTATGACGACATCTCCGCCGCCCTTTGTCAGACTTTTCGCGTTTTCAATGCAGTCGTTGAAGAAGAGACTTGAAATGTAGTTCGTGTCGCGCGCGCGGACTGAGTTGTATTTATCGTCATACGAGTAGATCGTCGTAAGATCCTCAAATAGCAGCTTTTCAAACTCGTCATAGACTTCGTCGAAATCACTGGCGTTCTCTATCCGTTCGGGATAGTCGTGGAAAAGACGTTCGACACAGTGAAGAATGTTTCCTTTGCTGTTGCTTCCGGTGATCGCGCCAAGGAACGCCGGCTCGTTGCAGCCGACCATCGTGTAGTTCACCGCGCGCTCGTACGGAAAATGACAGAATCCGACATAGCATTCGAGTCGTTTATCGTCATTCGTGAAGGCGATCCGCTTGTGCGGGTCACGGCGTTCGAGATCCATCATAAAGTAAAAATCCTCGTGTGATAGCTTTTTTGTCCATCGAAGCGTGATCTGCGGAATGTAAGTCGGGAGTTCGACCAGACTTTCGGCGATCAGCCGGGACACCTCGTTGAATCCGTCGCTGCCGTCGGGAAGATATCCTCCGACGCAGAAATGGGATTCGCCGCCGCGTGTGAACATCGCCGCGGTTTTTGGCGTTGCCGCCTGAACCATGAGGAAGAGTTCCTGAAGATATTCCGCGGCTTCACCGCGCGTGAGTCTGCCCTCGGCGATATCCCGGCGGTAGAAATCGGTCAGATAGCGGTCGAGCGTCCCGAAGCTGTCCGGATCGGCCGAAAAACAGACATAGACACATAGAACCGCTTCATAGAAGCTCTCCGGCGCGTTCGCGGGGACTCTCCGTAAAGCGTCTGAAAGCCTCATGAAACGCTTTTTCCCGTCCGGATCTTTGCATGCTTCCGCGTATTCTTCCACTCTCTTCGCGCATTTTTCGGCCCAAGCGATCATAGTCAGCGCGACCTTGTCGAGTCCGCGCAGAAATTCAAGCTCATTCGGCTCGGAATGGTTCCTCATTGATTCGGCGATTTCGGCTCGGATTCCGTTTATTCCTTTTTTAAGCACCTTGCGGTAATCGGCGGTAGCGTGCTGCCATTCGTTTGTCGAGAGATTGTCAATCGGCTTCAGGTAGAACGATCCCATGAGAATTCCGGTATTCCGGTGTCCGCCGCGGTGGAAGGCGTCGCCGACGACCGAATTGTCAAAATTGAAGAAGCCCGTGAGAGCCGAGAATTCGGTTATCGTCGGCTCCTGTGCGAGTATGTATTCACAGAGCCGCTTCACGTCGCGCTCAGACTCGGAAAGGAAAAGATCCTCGCGGTCGAAATTAACGGGTATCTGTTTTGTGTACATCTCCCCGGCAAGGGTTTTTTCGGTGAGTTTTCTGATTCTGTCAGTCATTTTGATCCTCCTCGAATAATGATGGCAGGAAGGCTTCGGCAAAGCGTGCCTTGCTTGGCGGAATATTGTAGTGCTTTTTGAAAAGCCGTGAGAAATAGCCGGGATTTTCGAATCCGTTCGCTTCGGCGGCCTCTGCGACCGTGACAAATTCACTCCGCAGCATTTCGCGCGCGCTTTCAAGACGGAGATTGTTTATGTATGAAAGCGGAGTCTGTCCGGTAAGACTCTTGAAGAGAAAGCGAAGATATTCATCCGAAATTCCGCAGAGCTTTGCGAGTCCGGCGATGCTTATCCCGGTTCTGAAATTATCACGGATGTGATCAAGCGCGGGCGCGATAATCGCGTATTTTCCACTTTGTATATACTGCCTGTCACGTTCGGCGGCAATCCCGGCGAGTATTTCCGAGATCAGCGCGTGTGATCTGAGATAATATCCGGTGTTTTTTCTGTTCCAGATCTCCTCGGCACTGACGAATAGTTTTTTATACTGATTCCCGGCGGGAAAATTCAATATCTCCGGCGGATATGAGGAAAGATCGTCGTCTGTAAGCGAGATAAATTCAATGTGTATGATTTCGCCGGCCTCAGTGATGATCTGGCGGTTTTTCGATCCTTTGGGTATGAAATACACACTGTCCGGCACGAGATCAAGTGTCCGGTCGGGGAATAACTGTCTCGAAGATCCGTTCAGCTTGTATACAAGTTCGTTGAATATGCGCTTTCCCCAGCTTGGGTAGCTTCCGACCCGCGCTGTGCGGAAGGTTATTGATTTTACTTTGAAATCGAGATTGTCCAGATCGAAGAAGCTTGTCTTTTTCATATGTCCGCTCCTGTTGTGTTCTGATTCAGTAGACCGAGCAGTTGTCTCCCGCGTCAGCGACTACCGTATGTCCGCATATTATCTCTCCGGCCTCGCTTAAAAGATACGCTGCGAGTTCAGCGATTTCCTCAGGGAGGATGAATCGGCCGAGCGCGTGGCGTGGATAGGGCTGATCGGCTGACCTAGCGTAGCCTGAGATCATGTCGGTGAGTGTCGCTCCGGGCGCGATGCCGTTTATCACGATGCCATTCTTTCCATAGCGGTTGCCAAGTGAGCGTGTCCAGCGGATAACGGCAGTCTTTGCCGCACCGTAGGAACCGACAACGCCCATACAAGCCGCGTTCGAGGCAATATTCAGAATATTTCCGGGGCGTCCGCGCTTGAGAAGGAAGTCTATCTCGTCGCGCATCATGAAGAACGCGCCCTTGAAGTTTATGTCATTAAGTTTGTCCCACTCATCCGGCGTTATATCCCATGGTTCGAATCCGCGTCCAAACGCCTGATTACCGCCGAGAGCGGCCGCGTTGACGAATCCGTCGAGTCCACCAGAAAGGGATTCCGCTTCGATGAGCTTTTCTGGGATCCGACCACAATCTGAAATGTCGAGTTCCATCGTGAAGAGCCGATCGGATGATATTTCATCCGCGGCATCCAGAAGCTTCTTCTGGTGACGTCCCGCTATGACGACTGTCGCTCCGGCGGCCAGAAGTCTTTTCGCGATGGCTTTACCGATCCCGCTTCCGCCTCCGGTGACGAGAAAGTGAGTGGCGCGCGGGTCTTGAAATCGTTTCTTTTCGCTGAACATCCTTATGCCCCCTGAAATTTTGTTTTCGGACGGAAAAATGTGTCTGTGCTCCGTACGACAGGTTAATTATATCCGATTTGCGGGCGAAAGTCAAGTAGTGTGGAAAGTATTGTGTTGGTTTTTGTGCAGATTCAGTGTTTTGTGACTTTACATAGCAGGGTTATGTATGCTAAAATGTAAGAGCAATAATCAACAAAGGAGAACACGCAATGAACAGAAATTTGTCACTTATCCTCGCACTTCTCATCCTTGCCGGAACGGTTTCGTGCGGAGATGGCGGTGAGCAGTTAGAAACGACCACTGGCGGAACCGACCTTCAATCTGACACAGATTACTCGTACCCTTATCCGGAAAAAGGCTATGGCGGTGAGGAATTCAGCATTCTCAACATGGAAGACATCTTCTCGATGCATTGTCAGATTCTTCGTGAAGAGATAAACGGAGATATTCTCGACGACGCGATATTCAATCGCAACAGACTGATTGAGGATAAATTTGGCATCACGATAAAAGAAACGCTCGTTACCGACACGTGGGAGCTTAAAGCTACGCCGGATGTCGCGCAGAAATCGATTCTTGCCGATGACGGTGCGTATGATCTCATGTTCCTGCCGCTTGGCGGGACAGCGTCGCTCATTTCCGATGGTGCTTTCTATGATCTTACGTCTGTCAAAAGCGTACAGCTTGACAAGGAATGGTGGTATGGAAAATACAACGACGCGATCGCACTGAATGGAAAGCTTTATGGCGCGATGGGAAGTGCGCACCTCTGCATACTCGACGCAGTGCGTGTTATCGCGTTCAATTCTGACATGATGACAAAGCTCGGTCTTGAATTGCCGTACGACGCGGTAAGAAACGGAAAATGGACGATTGATATTATGAATGAGTATATGACCAAGGCGGCAAATCTTAATGGTGATGAGTCAGCGGCATGGCTCAAGGACGGAAAGACTGTATACGGTTTTTCAAACAATAAGACCGCGGTCACGAAGTTCATGCAGGGATTCGGCGAGAATATGGTCGATGTTAAAGATGGCAGACTCACGTTCACTGCCGGAAGTGAGCATTTCTATGACTGCATCTCGAAGCTTGCTAAGGTTCTCACGACGTCGGACGCTAAGGCGATCGACGCGCAGAACGGAAACGAAGCAGCGTCGGATGACGGAAATGTTGGATTCCTCTATGTCTTCACAAGTCAGCGCGCGCTTTTCGCAGATGCGGAGGTAAATAAGTTCCAAGGGTTCCGCTCGCTGAATTTTGAATACGGAGTCCTGCCTTATCCGAAGTATGATGAGAATCAGGAAGAATATGCCTGCAACACATGGCATGGCGCACCCGCGGCCTTTATTCCGATAACTTCAAGGGATCCGGAAAAGGTTGGTCTGATACTGGACGCTATGGCCTATGAAGGAGAAAAATCAGTTTCGCCGGCATTCAGATTTTACACAGTTGAACAAAAAGGACTCAGAAACGACGATTCGATTGAAATGCTGTCGATCATAACCCAAAACTTTGTTCCTGTTTATTACGCACTCTATGGAATCTCATCGGATATAATGACTCAGGCTGGTAAGGACGCATGGAAAGGTGAAAACTCCACCGCCTCAATGATAGCCTCTCTTAAGCCACAGATTGAGGAGCAGATAAGCGAGGTTATGGAAAAATGGAAATAAGGAAGCAATGGGAGGTACATCTTAACAGAAATTTGTCACTTATCCTCGCACTTCTCATCCTCGCCGGAGCGGTTTCGTGCGGAGATTCAGGAAAACCATCAGAAAGCACGACTGATGATTCCTCAGAATCTACAGAAACCACTTCATCAGAGGTTCTCACCGACGGTGTTCCGGATATAAACATGGACGGCTTCGTCTTCTCGGTCTATCATAATAATCCGACTCAGATGACATGGACTAACCTTACACTCGATGTTTCGGAATCAAACGGCGAAGCACTGAATGACGCGATCTATGAGCGAAACCGTGCCGTCGAGGAGAGATTCGGCTGTAAGATCGAGGTGACCGAGTTTGACGGATATGAGATCGGCGCGCCTGAGATTGAGCGTGAGGTCATGGCGGGGGATTCAACCTATGACCTCTGGATGCCGCGTGACTATAACATTACGGCGTCGATTCCTTATCTCCGTACGCTCAACGATCTTCCGTATGTGAATCTCGACGCTGACTGGTGGTTTCCGAAGGCTTCGGAGGTATTTAGTTTTGATGGCAGGCAGTATAGCGCGACGAGCTACTTCTCGCTGTCGCAGGTTTCGCGCGCGGCCGGATTTGACTTCAACAAGGATATCTATGAGACCATCGGCGCGGAGAAAACACCGTATGAATATGTCCGTGACAACGAATGGACGCTTGATACTTTCGCAAAGGTCGCGAAGCTCGCCTACAAAGACCTGAACGGAAACGCCGAGATAGACGAAAAGGATCAGTTCGGAATCGGCTCTGGCTGGCGCGAGATCTATATGCGTTATATCATCGGCTCAGGGATTAACTTTATATCACGTGAGGACAATGGTTATCCGGTATTTGATCTGCCGAGCAACAAGCTTGCCGTCGAGAAGATGATACACATCTTCGACCTCTTTAACGACAAGGAGATATACAATAATCCGACAGGCAGTCC
>CAKSVM010000126.1 GCA_934503195.1 uncultured Eubacteriales bacterium | reverse complement strand
CCTGTCGATAGTCCTCGCGTTTTTGTTGAGTATATACATGAAGCACACTAAGCCAGGACTCTGTATGCGGATGATCGGCGAAAATCCGGGCGCGGCCGACGCGTCGGGAATCAACATCACGGCGTACAAATATATCCACATTTGCCTTGGCGGCTTCCTCTGCGGACTGGGCGGCGCGTATATGTCGCTGGTTTTCGTGCCGCGCTGGCAGGACGAAATGACGGCGGGCACGGGCTGGATCGCGGTCGCTTTGGTTATTTTCGCCACATGGGATCCGCTGAAAGCGATTTTCGGCGCGTATTTATTCGGCGCGATGCGCGCTTTGGGGCTTAAGATCCAGAATCTGTCAATTCCCTTCTTTGGTCGCGAGATCACAATCGCGTCGCAGTTCCTCGACATGATCCCGTACATCATGACAATTGTCGTGCTGATAGTAATCACGCTCCGGAAGAAGCGCGAGTATCAGGCACCGGCGGGACTCGGTCAGTCCTACTTCCGCGAAGAGCGGTGAGGCGGGGAGCCCCCGCGGGCGTACATCGCGAAGTTTACTTCGCGAAATCCCGAGGTTTCCCCCCGCGCCCGCGTCTCCTCCGTCGAGCGGGGTGCCCCCGCAGGCAGACATCGCGAAGTTTACTTCGCGAAATCCCGAGGTTTTCCCCCCGCGCCCGCGTCTCCTCCGTCGACTTTGTTTTACCCCTCCTGAGCGGACATTCTGGAGCTTGCGTTGGTATATAGCAACAAAAAAGCGGCTTTTGCCGCTTTTTTGTTGCTATTTTTTCACAATAGAAAGTCTGTACATAACCGTCATCGCGACGATCAGGCAGAAGAGGACGCTGAGCGAGACCGTGAAAAATCCGACTCCAAGCGTCGCGCCGAAGAGCGGCGGGAAGACCATCGACCCGGCGTAAGCCGCCGCGAGCTGCGCGCCCATCACGGCCTGCGAATTTTCCGCGCCGAAGCTCTGCGGCGTCAGGTGGACGAGATTCGGAAAGACCGGTCCGTTTCCAAGCCCGACGCAGAAGAGTCCGAGTCCGACCAGAACGTCGACCGTCGCGAAATTCAGCAGAAGCGCGGCCGGAATGAAGACAGCGCACCCCGCGCCGACGATCTGCCACGAGCTGAATTTCTTCGCCGCGACGCCCGACAAAAAACGCCCGAGAGCCATGCCGACATAGTAAAATGTCACAGTTCTCGCCGCGAAATCAGGCGATAATCCGCGCGAATCAACCAAAAACGTGTTCGCCCACTGGTTGCAGATGCCCTCGACGGCGCAGGAAAACGTGAACGCGAGAGCCGAAAACGCGATCCCGCGCAGCGAAATTATCTGCCGCAGCGAAAGCGATTTCTGTTCTCCCCCGCCCGACTCGTCCGAATCACCGAATTTTTTCCAGAGCGGCAGCGCGGCAATTGTAACGACAGTTATCGAAATCTGGACGACGAACGCGAGCCGATACCCGCCGCGCCAGTCGCCGTTTTTCAGCGGAAAGGACATCAGATAGGGGCTGAGCGCGATCCCGACGCCGTAAAAACAATGCAGAAAATTCATGACGCGGCCGTCAAAATGGAGCGCGACGAAATTGTTCAGCCCCGAATCGATCGCCCCCGCGCCGAATCCGAGCGGAAGCGCGAGCGCGAAAAGCCAGACGACATTTTGCGAAAACGAGAAGCCGAGCAGGGCGAACGCGGTCATCGCGGTGCTGACGGCGGTGACCTTTCCGGTGCCGAAGCGTCGGATCAGCCGCGCCGAAAAGAGGCTCGAAATGATCGTGCAGACACAGGTCGTCATCGAGACGAAGCCGCCGAACGACACGGGAATTCCGAGGTCGCGGTAGAGTAACGGCCAAGCCGTCCCGAAGACCGAATCGGGAATTCCAAGCCCGATGAAGGCAATATATACAACAATAAGCAGTAGTGTAACCATAATTCTCTAGTATTATTTGTGCATTACGTAGAATTTTCCAGCCTTCGGTGCGAGTTTCAGGCGGACCTTCCGCCCCATCCCGACCTCGTCGGAAAACAGTTCGCGCCACGAATCGAAGGGCAGTTCAAGCTCCGAATCGATCTCACCGCCCGACGAAAAGATCGCGACGAATCGGTTGTCGCGGTAAACGAACGTGCCGTTCGGCGAGAGATCGCAGCCCGAAATCGCCGTTTCAAGATCCGAAAGCCGCCCCGCGTCGGAGGCTATTTTTTCCAGCTCAGCCATAAATCCGCGCGAAAATTTTCCGTCGCGGATGACCCCGGTGTCGCCCGAAAAGACGATTTTCGCGTCCGACGACCTTAAAATTTCAGCAAGCGTTTCGGGCGTCAGAAGCTGACATTCCGCGAAAATTATCACTTTGTAACGCGAAATATCGAGCCGTGGAAGGTCGGCGAGCCGATACGAATCGTAATCCGCCCCTGTCAGCGCGAGATCAGCGAAAAATATCGGAAATTCGCAGGATTTTTTCGCCCCGCGCCAGAGCATCGACGCCTCATCCGTGAGGACAAGAATGTCAGCTGTGGTATAAGCTGGTAATTCATCCAGATATTTGGCGGTCGCATTCAGTTTCGTCACCCAAGCAAGTATTTCGGGATCATCGTACCAACCGCCGCCGAGGTCCATCCACCAGAACCCCGACCCGCGTGACAGATTCCGGGCGAGCTCGCGCGCGAGCGAAGTTTTAGTTTCGTCGAGCGACTTCAACGTCCAGCCCGACGGCGCGGCGATATGCGTCCGGACGTCCAGCTCCTCGATCCATTGCTTCGACAGATTAACTGACCGCGACGGACACATCTCCCCGCCCGGCTCGCCAGGCATCGTGAACGAGTACGATTTCGGCGCGGAAAGGAAATCTATGTACGGCGAATTCAGCATTTTGCCCAAATTCAGATGCCCTGTATAGTTCGCGTTTGGGATAAACAGATAATATCCGTAGAAAATTCCGACCCGCGCGCCGGGATGCAGAGTCTTTGCGACCCTTCCGAACCGCTCAGCCGCCGCGAAATTCGCCTCGCCGAGGAACTCATCGAGATCACGCGCCATCGCCCCCACCGGATCAGTTCTGTAGAATTCATCTCCCGAACGATTGTACCGTTCATCCGGCGTCGGCATTTGGTAATTTTCGCGCGAATCCGAGTCCGACAGCCCCCAGATTTTGTGAGGATCGCCGTATTTTCGCGCGCCGAAGTCCCAGAATTTCAACCTGTGGTTGATTCCGTAATCGCCGTAACGACAGCTTCCCCGCCCCCAGAGCATCGATTCGCCGCACGCGCCCCACGCGATGTGGTAGCCGATGATCCGTTCGCGGTAGGGTTCGAGATGCTCTATAAGTTTAGAAAGCGCGGTCGACGCGTCCTCAAGCCACTTTTCGGAGGAAAAACTTTGAAGCGCGATCCGCCCGCCAACATTCGGCCGCCGGAACGCCGGGTCATTCTGCATATAATACCCCGCCGCCGACTCGTAGCCGAGGTAATCCTGCTTCAAAGTCCCGCAAAGCGACGAAATTTCGGCCGGATCGCGAAGATTCATATCATAAACGAACACATCCTCGGGATGATTTTTGCACCAACTGACCGGCGCGTTCAGCTTGACCCGCAGCAAAAATTTAGCGTTTTCGCCGATTTTTGCGGCAGTTTCCATGACTTTATCGGTCAATCTGTAGTCGTATTCGCCGTCGCCGACCCAACCCGAGTGCAGAATGAAGCTGTGAACGTCGATTCCGGCGTCGTACATTTGTCGATGGTACTTTAATTCGGTAAATTCCGGATCGAAGACGAGCGGAAAACCGTTCGCGCTGTAAAGCGGCGGATCGTAGCAGAATCCGAGCCGTGACCAGAACACAATTTGTCTCATGAGTTCACCTCACATTTTTATCATTATATTATAACACATTCACGCGAAAATGTCCATACTTTTCGCAAAATTTCTCAAAATTTTTCCCGCGGCGCAAAACTCACAAAAAAACGGCAACTATCCCTCGGATAGCTGCCGCGAGTTCAAAAATCAGTCAAAAGCAAGCGGAGTGTGCGGGATGCCGACGCGCTTTTGTGCCATGTACGGCTCGACCGTGTCGCGCCATTTCTTGTAATGCTCGGTCTCCTTGTGCGCCTTCGCCGCCTCGGGCGATTCATAAACCTCATAAAGTGTGAAATACGTCGGATCGTCGTTCGACTGAAGGACGTCAAAACGCACATTTCCCGGCTCTTTCCGCGAATTTTCGTGGTTGTAGAGCGAGATTTTCTTGAAATCCTCGACGTTTTCGGGCTTGACGTGAATTATTACAGTTGTAGCAATCATGTCAGATCTCCTTGAAGAACTCAATCTGCTCGTTGTCGGGTCCGTAAACGAACGCGATGTTGATCGAAACTTTCTTCGGCGTCGAGTCGAGCGCGACGACCTTCGGCGGAGTCAGCGGCTTCGCGCCGGCAGAAATCGCCGTGTTGTACGCCTTTTCGACGTCCTCGACCGAGTACGCGAAGTGGATGTAGCGTCCCATTTCGGGGATCGACTCGCCCGCGCCCTCGAAAAGCTCGAGAATTCCCGCGCCGTCGCCGAATTTCAGCATCTGAATGCGCTTGCCGGGCTCGCCCCAGCCGATGTAGGGCCTCATGCCCAGCCCGTCACGATAGAATGCGAGGGATTTTTCGAAATCGCTGGCCTTGAGCGCGAGATGAGCGATTCCGAGTCCCGGAACTTTAGTATTCATTTTGTTTTCTCCCAAGTCAGATTTCAATAATCATGCCGTCGTACGAGACGAGGAACCCGTCCTTCGCCGCCGTAACGACGAAATCGTCGTAAAACGCGCCTTTACCATTGTGCGAAAAATGATTCGAAACAAAAACCGCCGAGTCGGTCGCGTAACCCTTCGCGATGAATTCGTCGCGGACCTGCTTGTTTTCGGTGAAGCTCATGTGGCCGATATAGGTCATCGGCGAAAGCACATTTGTGCAGTCAAGCGAAACCAAGTCGAATTTTGGCTGAACTTTTGTGAAATAGTCCCAAACCTCATCGCAGAAATAGTGCGTGTCGTGCGCGTAAAGCACCGTTTTTTTGCCGTCCGAGATCATGTAGAACAGCGGACCAGCGTTCGTGTCGTGGATCGCCTTCAGCGGCGTGACCTCGTAGCCGCCGACTTCGAGCGGCTCAAAAGCCTTTACTTCGGTGAACGAAGCAAGCTTCGGAATCCGCTCAACCTTCGGCTTCACCAGCTCGCCGACCTTGTCGGAGCCGTAAAAATTCAGGTGATACCCCTCCGGAACGCACGCAAACCCCGGCGCGAGCATCGAAATGTCGGTCGCGTAGAGGTGATCCGAGTGACTGTGCGTGATCAGGACGTTTTTGACGTCGAGAAGATCGAGGTTGTTCTTCAGAAAATGCGCGTAAGTGTCGGCCGGAAAGTCGATCAGCAGCTGATTGTCGATGATCGCCTGCGAACGCGTTCGGAAAGCACGCCCCCCGGCAGCGCGCGAGCGGCGGCAAACCTCGCAGTCGCACCAGAGGGCGGGTATGCCCTCTGCCGCTGCGGTTCCTAAAAACTGGAATTTCATGATTTATTTGGAAGTGTAGGTGTTCGAAAGATCGGCGATCGTCTCTTCAACCTGCTTCTTTTCTCTGCCCTTGCAGCCGTCAATGCGCTTTTTGAGCTCGGTGTAGAACTCGTCGCCGTCGATCGGGAGGTTGACCCAGTCATTCTTCCACGACGAAAGCATCATCGCGTTGCAGATCGAAAGGCCGTTGATGCCCTCGTAGCCCGACGCGAGAAGTTCCTCGCCGTTGATGAGATGATTGGTGAAATTCTGCAAAATTCCCTGATGCTGTGCGCCGGAATTGTCGAAAGTGAACTCAATTTTCTCGCACTTCGGCTTTGCGAAGCCGTTCTTTTCGTCCTTGAGCCAGTCGAGCGCGTCAACTTCGTTCTTGTAGAAGGTCAGCGTGCGGCCCTCAGCGACGAGCTTGCCCTTCGAACCGGTGATTTCGAGGCGGTTGGTGCCGGGAGCTTCGCCAGTTGTAGTGATGAAGACAGCCGACGCGCCGTTCGCGTACTCGGCGTAAGCCGTGACGTCGTCCTCGACCTCGATGTTGTGGTAGAGGCCCTCGTGGCAGAACGCGTGGATTCTGGTCGGCATTCCGAAAATCCACTGCCAGAGGTCGAGCTGGTGCGGGCACTGATTCATCAGGACGCCGCCGCCTTCGCCGTCCCACGTCGCGCGCCACTCGCCCGAATCGTAGTAGGACTGGGTGCGGTACCAGTCGGTGATGATCCAGACGCACCGGTAAAGTTTTCCAAGTTCGCCACCCTGTACCATTTCGCGCATTTTCTGGTACATCGGGTTGGTGCGCTGATTGAACATCATGCCGAATTCCTTGCCGGAAGCCTTCGCGGCGGCCATCATTTCCTCGACAGCCTTAGTATAAACGCCGGCCGGCTTTTCGGAGATGACGTTGACGCCAAGCTTGAACGCGTCGATCGCGATCGGCGGGTGGAAGTAGTGGGGAGTCGCGATTTCAACAACATCCACAAGTCCGGACTTCAGAAGGTCGATATGATTGTCGAAAAGAGCGACATTCGGGTACTTTTCCTTAGCCGCTTCGAGCTTTTTCGGGTTGATATCGCAGATCGCGGTGAGTTCAGCGTTCTGAACGTGAC
>CAKSVM010000125.1 GCA_934503195.1 uncultured Eubacteriales bacterium | reverse complement strand
ACCTGCACTCGCGTCCGGGCGGCGCAGCCGCCCGGACGCGAGCCGTTCCGGCGCGCCGCGGCGCGCCGGAACGCGCGAAGCGCGGCTTCAGCCGCGCTTCGCGCCCCTCCGAGGGCCTTTTTGCAAAACTAAAAATCCATGTGCCGACGAAAATCCCCCCCGCACGGGGGAAACAGCAATTTCGTAAAAACGAATCCCCGCGGAACGGGATTTCACTTCAGATTTATAATCGCCCGGTTGACCGATTCGTATGCGCTTCGCGGAATCGGGATCCGGTTGCCGTCTTCAAGCTTGATCTCGTTCTTCGATACCCGGCTGATCTTCGTCAGATTCACGATCGACGAGCGGCCGACTCGGAAAAAACGCTCGTCAAGCTGCTTTTCAAGCTCGCCCAGCGTCATTTTGACCGTCACGTCCTCTTTCGCGTGAATCGTTACGTAATTTCCCATTACATCGGCGTATCTGATCCGGTAAATCGGGATCCGGATCATCTCGTCGCCGATCTCAAAGCTCAGAAGCTTTTCGTTCTTGCGGAGCTTTTCGGCCGCGCGGTCGAGAACCGCGAAGAGCTTTTCCTCGCGCACCGGCTTTATCAGATAGTGCAGCGCCGCGACCTCGTAGCCCTCCGAAATGTAATCGTTGTATCCAGTGATGAAGATTATCTGCACCGCGTCGTCGTGCTTCCGCACCCTTTTCGCCATCTCGACGCCGTCGGTTTCGCCCATCTCGACGTCGAGCAGAATTATGTCATAGTCGCTCTTTTCATCATATCTGAACAGAAAATCCTCGGCCGACACGAAGATTTCGATCGCGATCTCGTGTCCGCGCTCCTTTGCCCAGCGCATGGCGAGATCCTTTTCATAGCTCCGATCGTCGTCCGAATCGTCGCAGATCGCTATCTGATATTTCATTCGCGGCTCCCCTCTCGTTTTTTTATTATTATATCAGAAAAATGTGAATATTTCAATCAAAAAACCGCCCCGCGCCGATTTTCGGCAGGGACGGTTCCGATTTTGTTCAGAGATCCGCCGGGCGGTTTGAGACCGCGTCGACGAGGATCATCGTAAGCCCCGCGTATACCGCGCAGGCGGCCGCGACGACCGCTAAGATCACGATGAGGATTATCCGCGTCTTCTTCTCCTTCACGAGAAAACGCGCGGCGATTATTCCGGCGACTGCCAGAACGAGAATCAGTACTGCGACCCAGAGCTGCATAGATTTTGTTTCCTTTCTGTTTTGGATAAGCTGAACGGCCTCAGCTCGGCTTTTGTGGCGGCGGAATCGGTTTTACGGAAAATCCAACCCCATTTGTTAATTATCTTAAAAATTCCGTTTCGCCATGCCTTGTCGGTTTTCAGATTTTAAGATCGACGTCAGCCTTCTTCGCGTCGTCGGCGGCGAAGAAATCCTTCGGCTTGCGGCCCGACGCTAAGAGCTTTGCGGGGAAGACGCTGATTGCCGTGTTATAGGCCGTGACGCTGACGTTGTAGAGTCTTCTTGCGGCCTGAAGATGTTCCTCGGCGTCGCGGATCCCGTGCTGAAGCTCGACGAAAACCTCGCTCGAACGCAGCTCGGGATACCCCTCGGCGACGGCGAATATCTTCCCGGACAGCTCGTCGAGCTTCTTCCCGGCCTCGTTCAGCTCGCCGACGTCCATGCCCTTGCGGAGCTTTATCGTTGTTTCGAAGAGTTCGTTTTCGTGCTTTACATAGCTTTTCGCGGTGTCGATGAGCTTTGTGAGCATATCAAAGCGTTTGGTCAGCGCGACCTCGATGCCCGAGAGCGATTCGCTGACGCGGATTTCCTTCCGCTTGAAGTCGTTCAGCGTTTTCACCGCCCAGACGGCGATGAGCAGGACCGCGATGAGAATGATGACCCAGATCATGATTTTTTCTCCTTCAGAATAAGCTGAAAACAACCTTAAGGCAATACCGCACAATTCGCGGCTGACGCCTTAAGCACGCATCTGCTTGCGTCTTTTCCGTCATACGTCACAAAAATTCTTGACGTGGGACCTACCACGCCTGCGAATTTTTGTTTAGTCTGACGAAAAATCCGCTGGCGCATCTACGCGCTTAGAATTATGCGGTATTGCCTTAAATCAGCGTTTCATTAAAACAGGGCGGTGTTTGTCGTCAGGTGGACGATTATCTTTTCCATGCTCTCAAGCGACGCGTCGAAGGTCTTGCGGACAAAATCGGCGTCGGGGGTGTAGAGCTCGGGCGGAACCTCGCCGAAGCGGTATTTTGTGTTAAGTGCCATGGTGATTGTGTTGCCGCTCCATCTGAGTCCGGCGAGCTTGCCCTTTGTGAGCTTTTCGAGTCCGAAAATAAGCTCCATGAAGTTCGGCGTGAGGAGGCGGAAGGCATCGGTCTCGCTGTCGGCGGTTATGAAGAAGCGCGAGTTGAACTCGTCGTTTTCGGTTCGGATTCCGCCCTTTTCGTCGGTGCATCTCGCGCGCAGGCGAACCTCGCCGTCGGGCTTTGTCCGGGTTTCAAGCGTCAGGACGAAGCCGTCAAGGATTGTGACCGTGCGGCTCATCGAGTCCTCGCTTCCGGGGCGTTCGTCAAACGAATAGGTCAGATACGCGTTTGCCGCGGAAAAGTGGTGATTCTTACAGATTCCCTCGTAAAGTCCCGAGGCCGAGCCGCCGTTGAAATCGGTGTCGATCAGCTTTGACTTCTTTATCGAGTCGGCGTCGATCACAAATTCCGGCGTGTGCATCGGCTCGCCGAAAACCTCGGCCTTGCGCTTCGCGAAATATTCACCGAAGTGGGAGTTTATGAGCTTCTTTTTCTTATTGTCAATAACGCGTCCGATGAGAATCGCGGCCGCGACTATCACGAAGAAGACGATCAGTCCGAAGCGGATATCTGACGAGACGAGCCAGGTCACGATTCCGGCGGCGATTCCGATGATGATCAGCGGGAGGATGACGAGATTCGCGCGTTCGAGCTTCTTAAGCTTTTCGGTCATCTCGGCGTCGGTCATCGGGGCGGGATTTTCGTTTTTCATGGTGATGCAACCTCTTTCCGGCTTTCCGCGCGGGAAAGTCTTTGTTGTTTTTCCGGCGGGCGTGAGACTTCAGTCCTGTTTGTACCAGTCGTCGCCCCAGTCGGACGCCGGGTCGTAGGGCTCATAGTCGAAGCCCGCGCCGAAGAGACGGCCGCTTTCGCTGTAGGCGAGTCCGTCGTCGCCGATCGTGAAGCCGCTTCCAAGGCAGAAATGATTCAGGCCGTCGGAATACCAGACGTCCGAATACTCGTCGTCAAAGAAGAAGGCCGAGTCCGGCTCCGAATAGGCGTTTACGTCGCCGTTACGGTAGAAGACTCCCTCGAATGTTCCGTCCGGACTCTGCGTTTCGCTCGGCTCGAAGCGGAGAATGAAGCTGTTTTTCTCGTCGCCGGGGCAGATGTACGCGTTTCCGTTTAAGAAGAGCCGCAGACCCTTGCCGTCGTATTTGTCGTCGATTGTGCCGCTCGCGAGAATGGTCGGCGAGGCGGCGGTATAGGTCATTTCTGACGAGTCGATGTAAAGCGTCTCGCCGTTCGCGTTCTGCCAGAAGCCGTCGTATTCCACGGCCTCGGACGTGTTTATGTGCGTGTCGGTCTTTTTGAACTCCATACCGCTGAGATTTTCGTCCGGCGTGTCGTCGGGATTTTCGAGCGACGGGATGACGATTTTACCGTCGCGGAGAGTCAGCGTGTAGAGGGTTTTGTCAAAATAGATCTCAACGGTTCCGTTCGGGTCGTAGTAGGGTCCGGTTCCGGCGCGTCCGTAGTAGGTCTGGTAGACGAATTCCTCGTTTTCGCTGTCAAAATAAAGTATGTCGCCGCGTTCGGTCATCCACGTGCCGTCGATCATTGAAAGTTTATCGACCTTGACGTCGCCTTCAGTCTTCCCGCAGGCCGTGAGGAGCGACGCCGCGAGAATGGCGCAGAGGAGGCCACTGATTTTAGCTGATTTCATAATCCGTTTCCTTTCTGTCAGCCGCGCTTTGTGATGTCGAAATAGAGATTTGCCGACGGGTCGATCGTCGCGCACTCGGTGATCAGTGCCTCGGGCGAGATCAGGTCGAGCTGCTGACGCGCCGCGCTTTCCTTATAGGTCTTCGGCATCGCGAGCGCGGCGAAGATCAGTCCGTCGTAGTCCTCTGGCAGGTAGACGATGTAGCTCTTCGTGAGGACAGTATTCCAGTCGGCGTTGTCGTAGTCCCATTCGGTCGAGTAGAAGAATTCGATATCATAATCGACGCCATCGTAGTTCACCGTGTGGAGATAGTGATTCTCGCCGCGCGTGTTGTCGCCGTAGGTCGACGAGGCGGTGAACCACATTCCGGTGTGATAGTCGAAGAGCTCGGAGCCGACCACAGTCGAGAATTCCGAGATGAAGAGCGGGATCGAGTCCTCGGGGACATAGCAGATCGCGTCGAATTGGATCTCGCGGATCCCGTCGTGTACGTCGTCGCTCTTCGTGACGACCTCCCAGTAAGCGTCGCCGAGCGTATAGCCCTCGCCGTTCACGCGGTAGCTGCACACGCCGTTTTTCAGAAGAACCGTCCCGGAGTCGCGCTCGGCGTTGAGGTCGAGACGGTTTTCCTCAAAAAAAGATTTATTACTCTTCGCGACGATCGCCTCGACCGGGGTGAGAACCCCGCCGTTCACCGAGTCGATCAGATCCTCGCTGACCGTTTTCACAAATTCCCACGTGTCGCCGCCGTCATCGAAGTGAAGCGTGATTCTCTCCTCGTCAGCGACCGCCGTACCCGACTCGACGACCTCCGCGCCCGAGTTCAGAAGCTCCCACGATGCGTCGGCGTTTATGCGGATCCAGATATTTTCGTCGTGGTATTCCCAGAGTCCGATGTAATCGGCGAGATATTCCTCGGAGGATTTCACCTCCTCGTAGCCGATTGTCGACTCGTCGGGAAGGTAGACGTAGCATTCGGTCGACGGATCCCAGTACCAGACGAGGATGTCATAGCTGCCCTCGCCGTACCAGAGGTCGATCTGCAGATCGCTTTCGCCGTCGCCGTTTATGTCGTCAAAGTGCGCGCCGCTGTAGGAATCATGGGCGTCCGCGATTTCGCGCGGGAAGTCGGCGGCCTCGATGAATTCCTGCTCCTTTTTGTCGTGATAGATCGAGACGTTGTCGTCGTAGACGCAGAGGCAGACCTTGATGTCCTCGCCGTTTCGCGTGATGACTCCGGTGTCGCTCACAATGCCCGACGCGCGCCAGTCGTCTCCGGCCAGTTCGTTATCCCCGCAGGCGGTTATTAAAAACGGAACCGTGACTGTGGCGGCGGCGAGCAGTATTTTTAGTAATCTTTCGGATTTCATGTTAAATTCCTTTCGAATTGACCGACCGGGAGGTCAGTTTATTTGTTCGGCCATCGTGAGAAGCTCGTCGTGGCTGAGTTCAAGATCGCCGAAGCGGACGAAGATTCCGTTTGTGACCGCGCTGTTCCAGACCGAGTTGTCCGAGATCGGCTGGAATCTGAGCTTTTTGAGGTAGGGCTTCATGTCCAGTAAGAGCCGGCTGCCCGAGATGAAGTCGACCTGAAGGACATGGTCGGCGAGGGGCTTTACCGAAGTGATGTATTTCCGATCCAAGCTTGTGCCTCCTTTTCCACTTTATACTTATATTATAAACTGTGGAAGGGAAGTTTTCAATTAACCAATGGTTAGAAAAATTCTTACGCGGATTTTTCCAACTTTTTTCTCAAAACCACTTGACAAATATCATTCGATGTGATATCATATTGATATCATGAATATTCCACGCGACGCGAAAAGCTTACATGGTCGGTGGAGTTGTAACTTTTATATTACGGCTATTGACAAATTCGTTAAATAATGATATAATATCATATAATATATAACATCTGATACATCAGAAAGGAAAACGGTTATGCTGGAAATAAACCATCTTACGAAAATCTACGGCGACAAGAAGGCCGTCGACGACCTTTCGCTTCACATCGCGCCCGGCGAGATCTACGGCTTCATCGGCCACAACGGTGCCGGAAAGACCACCACGTTAAAGTCGGTCGTCGGAATCCTCGATTTCGATGAAGGCGAGATAAAGGTCGGCGGAAAGTCGGTGAAGGAGGATCCCATAGGATGCAAGAAGCTCATCGCCTACATTCCAGACAACCCCGATCTCTACGAGTTCATGCCCGGAATGGGATACCTTAACTTCATCGCCGACGTCTTCGGCGTCAGTCAGGCCGACCGCGCCGAGCGAATCAAACGCTACGCCGATATGTTTGAGATCACGAAGGATCTTAATCAGTCGATCGCCGCTTACTCGCACGGAATGAAGCAGAAACTCGCGATTATCTCGGCTCTCATTCACGACCCGAAGCTCGTCATCATGGACGAACCCTTTGTCGGACTCGACCCGAAGGCCTCGCATCTGCTTAAAGGAATCATGCGCGAAATCTGCGACGGAGGCGGCGCGATCTTCTTCTCGACGCACGTGCTTGAGGTCGCGGAAAAGCTCTGCGACAAGGTCGCGATAATCAAGAAGGGCAGGCTCATCCGCTCGGGTACGATGGAAGAGGTCCGCGGCGACGACAGCCTTGAGGAGGTTTTCCTCGAACTCGAAGACGAAAATTCCACTCCCGAGAGTGCCGACAATACCTCCGAAAAGTGATCCGGACGCAGAAAGACAGGTTTCAAAGTGCTTAAACTCCTTATAAAAAAACAGCTCATGGAGATCTTCCGCGGCTACTTCTACGACGAGAAGAAAAATACGCGGCGGAAAAAATCCTCCGTGATTCTGATGTTCGCGCTCTACATAGTCCTGATG
>CAKSVM010000124.1 GCA_934503195.1 uncultured Eubacteriales bacterium | reverse complement strand
GCCTTGATGAAATGCGCTTCGCTCGAATAACCCGTTTCGAGCGAGGCGTTTATTATGCTCGAACCCGAGAGAATCAGCTCGCGGGCGCGGGTCATGCGCAGGTCGGTGAGGTATTTTTTGTAGGGCTTGCCGGTCGCCTGACGGAAATCCGACGCGAGCTTTGTGTGGCCGACACCGAACTTTTCGGAGAGTTCGTCGACCGTTTTCGGCTCCGAGAGATTTTCGGTCACGTCCTGCAAGACGTCCTGAATATAGCTGTGGCGCGTCGAGTAGGTCTCGCCGCGGCCGGATTTCAGAATCCCGAGGACGTCGTTCATGATGAGCGCGGCGAGAAGCGAGCCTTTCGAAAGGTCGGGTTTCGATACCGGCTGCCATTTGTTTCCGACCGTGCGGCTCAGCTTTTCGGCGAGCGAGACGAGTTCGGAAAGCTCATCATCGTCGGGGCGGACGATGACCAGACTCGCCGTCGCGAAAAGCGACAGATCCACGATCTTCTCGGGGAATTCCGAGAGGATCGATTTGTTTATATAGACGATATGGCGGACGTAATCGCGGCTTTTGTCGGCGTTCAGCCGGTGAAGGCAGTAGGGACGGTGGATTATCACGATCGGCTTGTCCGATTTTATCAGCGTCGTGTTGCTTTCGAGCACATACGAGCCGCGCTCGATTATCGTGATCTCGTAGTGCGGGTGCCAGTGAAAGCAGGGCTGGACGTTTCCCATTGTGTTATAATTGAGGGCTCCGAGCGGCTCGTTGAAGACCTCGGAGGTGTAATTGCTCAGATTCATCGGGCTTTCCTCTGTTTCGGCGATTTTTATCTCAAAAATGGCGGATTTCCGGCGGATTCTGATATATTATCCGACAAAAAAGTGGTATCATATATATGTTCTATTTTAACTTGGAGGTTCAGATATGAAAAAAAGATTTGTAAGTCTCCTGCTTCTCATGTCGCTTGTTCTCTCGGCGGCGTCCTGCGGCGGTGAGGCGGGGCAGGACGAGACGACTCCGTCCGATTCCACTTCGGGTTCGGGTGAGACGACAACCGCGCCGCTCGACGCGAAAGCTGAGCGTGAGGCGATTTCCGACGGTCTTCCCGAAAAGAATTACAACGGCGCGACCTTCACGATCGCGACCGAGACCGGAAACGAGTGGATGGTCATTCAGGAGGAATCGACCGGAGACGTCGTTGACGACGCGATGTACGCGCGGAATCTCGCGGTTGAGGATCGGTTCGGCGTGAAGTTCGAGGTCGTTTCGGATGGACACAGCGAAATGAAACAGAGAGTCAGCAACATGGTTCAGGCGGGTGACGACTCGATAGATCTCTGCATGACTCATGTTGTTCAGTCGGGTTCGGCGGCAATGAACGACATTTACATGAACTGGTACAACGTGCCGTACGTCGACTTCACAAAGCCGTGGTGGGCTGACTCGACGGTTGACGATCTGACTGTGGATGACGTCTGCCTGCTTGCGGTCGGCGACTACGCGCTCTCCGCGCTCGCGAACACCTACTGTATGTTCTACAACAAGGCAATCGCGGTCGACTACAAGCTCGACGATCTCTACGGAATCGTCAACGAGGGCAAGTGGACGATCGACAAGGTTCAGGAGCTGACGAAGGACATCTACGTCGATCTGAACTCGAACGGAAAGATCGACGGCGGTGACCGCTTCGGTTTCGTCACGACGGCGCGTTCGGCACTCAACGCGTATTTCTGGTCGTTCGGCGGACACGTTTTACAGAAGAACAAGGACGGCGGCGTCGAGCTCACCTACCACACCGACAAGACGGCCGATATGGTGACGAAGCTCTGCTCGGTCTTCTTTGAGAACGACGGAATTTACATAAACTCGAAGGAAGCCGAGTACAATTCCTTCTTCGCGCTTGATTGCTTCAACGAGGGGCGCGCGCTCTTCATAAGCGGACAAATCGGAAACGCGGTGCAGAATCTCCGCGAGATGAAGGACGATTACGGAATCCTTCCGTATCCGAAGTGGGACGAGGCTCAGGAAAAGTACACGACGATGGTCGACGGAAGCCACGACGTGCTGGCGGTTCCGGCGTCGATAACCGACGTCGAGCGGGTCGGAATCATCACCGAGGCACTCTGCGCCGAGAGCTACAAGAAGGTCATTCCGGCCTACTATGAGGTCGCTCTCAAGACGAAGTACACGCGCGACGACGAGTCGATCGCGATGATCGATATGATCGTGAACAGCCGCGTGTTCGATCTCGGATACGTTTACGACGGCTGGAACGGCGCGTCGTTCATCTTCCAGACGCTTATCGCTTCGAACAACCCGAACTTCGAGTCGTACTGGGCGGGCAAGGAATCGGCCGTTTCGACCTACTACGAGAAGGTCATAACCTACTTTGAGGACTTCGGTAAATAATTATACCACAATCTGACGAAAAAATCAAGGCCGCCGCGGAAAATTTCCGCGGCGGCGGTTTTTATTTTCGGGAAATTCGCGTTCAAGGGCGCGGGAAGCTTGCGGGCGCGCGGATTCACTTGTCGCGGTACCCGCCCGGCGTGACGCCGACAAGCTCGCGGAAGTTCCGGTTGAAGCTCCAGATCGAGCCGAAGCCAGACTCGAAGGCTATGTCGCTGACCGGGAGATCGGTGTTCTTAAGAAGCTCGCAGGCGCGTCCGGCGCGCAGGGAATTTATGTAGCGCGTGAAGCTGATGTGGAGATTTCCCGACATCATGTGCGAAATGCTGCTCTTTGACAGGAAAAGCTCGCGCGCCGCGTCGTCGAGGGTTATCTGCTCGGTGTAGTGCAGGTTACACCAGCGGATCACGGTGTTGAGCGTGTCGATATCGCGCTTTTCGTCGGATTTTACCATCGGGAGGTTTTTCAGGATCTCGGCGTAAATGAGCTGCGCCAGGCCGTCCATGCTGGCTGACATGATGTTGTCACGTTTTCCGTCCTCGACCCATCGGTAGCTCGTGCGCTGATATTCGCGGACGAGTCCGGGGATCCAGCTCGGGAATCTGCTATTTTCGATGCGGTTTGAGACCGGGAGATATTCGGTGAAATATTTCTGGAAGTCGAGTCCCCAGCCGAGATCGCCGAAGATGATGATCGACGACTCACAGTTTATGCCCTTGATCTCGTGGAGCTGATACGGGAAAACGATGCCGCACTCGTCTTTTTTTATCGTGTAATCGACGTCGTCGACCGAGAGTATGAATTCGCCGTCGAGCGGGACGATCAGCTCGGGCGGGTAGTGAAAATGCCGGAACCAGCCGCGCTGATTCGCGTACCAGAGCCTCCTATGGCCGACCTTATATTCAAAAATGACGTTATGCTCCATTTTATTCTCCTTTTTTGCATAAATTGAGTAGTGAAAACCATAAATTGAGCAGAAATTGAGCGGGAAATAATGTATAATCTTTATGTAAACAAAATTCAACGAAAGGTTCTGGAAATAATGAAAAAAGCGATATCCCTGATCATTCTCGCCGCGATGCTGGCGTCGTTTGCTTCCTGCGGACAGGAAGGCGGCAAAAACAATCCGACCGACGGAACGACCGCCGGTGGAAACGGTGAAACAACCGAGGCTCTCACCGGACGCGAGGCCGTACTTGACAATCTCCCCGACAAGAAATTCAACAAGGATTTCACGATTCTGACCCGCACGAAATACGACTACGAGTTTAACACCCCCGAGGCCGACGGCGACGTTCTCAACGACGCGCTCTACAACCGTGACCGCAAGGTCGAGGAGCGTTTCGGCGTGACCTTCAAGACGGTCGCGATGGACTGCAACTGGCCTTCGACCGAGTTCAACAACAATCTCCGCGCGTCGATAATGTCGGGCGACGGGGTTTACGATCTTGTCGCGGGCTACGCGGCGACGATTCCGGGTCTTGTCGGCGAGGGGCTTTTCATCGACTGGAACACGATGAAGTACAACGATTTCACGAAGCCGTGGTGGTCGGATCAGATCGCCGACGAGATGAACATCAACGGCAAGTGCTATCTTGTCACCGGAGACGCGTCACTTGTTTTGTGGCAGAATATGCGCTGTATGCTCTTCAACAAGCGTCTGGCCGAGAACTACAAGACTCCTGATCTCTACGAGATCGTGAAGAACGGCGAGTGGACCTTTGACAAGCTCGTCGAGATCACGAAGGATGTCTACACCGACCTTGACGGCGACGGGAAGATGTCCGACGGAGATCTCTACGGCTACATAACCGACTACGCGACGGCGGTCGACAATCTTAAGGAAGCGTTTGAAATCAAGGTTACCACAAAGGGAAGCGACGGTTTCCCGAAGCTGACCTTCATGAGTACGAAGGCGATCGAGGCTATCGGAAAGCTCAACAGCTTCTTCTATGACAGCGGCGCGGTCAACTTCACAGCCGAGTTCGGCAACAAGAGCGGCGAACACTTCTCGAACGGACAGGGACTGATCGGTACGTCAATCCTCGGCAAGGTCGACAAGCTCCGCGCGATGGACGATGATTTCGGAATCATTCCGTATCCGAAGTATGATTCGAAGCAGGAAAATTACCATTCGACGTCGCTTGACGAGTTTACGCTCTTCGTTATCCCGAAGGACGCGAAGAATCCCGAGATGACAAGCATCGTGCTTGAGGGAATCGCTTCCGAGAGCTACAAGAAGGTCGTTCCGGCGTTCTATGACGTCGCTCTGAAGACCAAGGGTGCGCGCGACGACGAGTCGGCCGAGATGATCGACATGATCCGCGACGGACTGACGTTTGACTTTGGATATCTGAACTCTTCCGCGCTCGACGGCGTCGGACACCTCTGGGTAAATCTTCTCCGCAACAACAATAATAACGTCGCATCGGAGTACGCGAAGAAGGAAGCCTCGTACGAGGAAAATCTCGAAAAGCTCCTTGAGGTCTACAGATAATTATACCACAGATTCCGCGGTATGTCAATGAATTTGTGAAAAAAGCGGGAAGACGCGCGTCTTCCCGCTTTTTTCAGCTTTTTTCGGCGATGTAGGTCTCGGCGCGGTTCTGGATGATTTTCACCGTTTCGTCGAGGGTTTTCGCGTCCGAGAAGTAGGCCTCGGCCTCCTCTTTGATTATCGCCCAGAGGGTCGAGTCGGAGCGCAGGCAGGTTCCGGCGTTTTCAAGCGCGTTCATGAGCTTGTTGTAATCGGCCTCGGTGAAGCGGCGGAGATAATCCTCTTCTTCGTCATAACCGCTCCATCTTCCGCTTTCATAATCCTCAATGGGTCCGCTGCCTACTCTGTTCCCTGTGCGGCTGAAGGCGTAGACGTTTTTGTAGTACGACTCGTAGATCTTCTGTATCGCCCGCTTTGAGCAGTTGAAATCGCCGTCCGTGAACTCGGGGATTCTTGTGAGCACGCCCTTGACGAAATCCCACGCCGCTTCCTTGACGTCGGATTTTTCGACGATCGCGAAGCTTCCCCAGACGTTAAGCGCGGTGCCGCCGCCGTCCGAGTCGGGATATCCGATTATTCTGAAGTCCTCAAAGCCTAGACGATACATGGATCTCATATAAAACGCCATCGGAGAATAACAGTAGCTCGGGTCGATGACCAGAATCTTGTCGTTTGTCGTGGCGAAGAGCTTGTTTTCGGCGTAAAGCTTCTTTTCTTCGGCAGTCATGAAGTCGGTCGGGTCGGGGTGATAATTCTTCGCGAACTCGAGCGTCTCGCGGAAGAGATCCGAATCGAAAGCGCAGGTTCCGGCTTCGTAGTCGACGAATTCCTCGGTCGAGCAGCGGATGAGCGAATAGAGAAGGTCGATCGGCTTTTTGTTTATCGCGACGGCGTTGTCGAGATTCTTTGCCCAGTCGAGGAACTCACGCAGAGTCCAGCCGTCGGCCGGAGCGTTCTTTGACTTTATGATGAAGGTTTCCATCATGAAGAAGGTCGGAATCTCGTAGAGCTTTCCGTTCGACTCGCCCGCGCGGAGAACGCCCTTTATGAGGTCGGATGAGTCGAAATCAGGGTCGTTTTCGATAAGCTTTCCGAGGTCGGCGAACATCTTCTGGTTTATGTATTCCTCGTGATAATCCTCGAATGCGCCGAAGATCATGACGTCGGGCAGCTTTCCGGAGATTATGTCGTTGCGGAGCTTGGTGTCGGCGTCGGGATATGCGCTGTAATCGTCGATGACGACGCGGAATTTGTTCTGGCGTCGGTTGAACTCGGCGGCCTCGTCGAGCAAATAGTTCGGAATGGTCGTTCCGGCGACGTGAATCAGCGTCCGCGGCTCGACCTTGTCGTCGGGAACGCGGGTCAGGTGGAAGAGTCTTCCGTCGTAGATCGCGGCGAAATGATCGTCGTCCTCGGGGAGAACCTTTGTGATTTTTCTCGGCGTGAGATTCGAGTTTATGAAGTCGCAGACGGGGTTCATATTGTCCGACTCCCAGAAATAGAGTCCGGTGCTGTTTTTGAACCAGAGCCGGCCGTCGCCGCCCGAGACGAGATCCATATTTCCGGTGGCTTTCATCAGCACGGCATTTTGGGAGTCCGAGTCGATCTTGTAATAATTTGTTCCGGTGACCGTTGAGTTCATGACGGTGTAGACATAACCGTCGGTTCCGGCGCAGGCGTTGTAGAAGGTGCCGTCGGTGATCGGCGTGAAGGAGAGGTTGAATTCGTCGTCGGTGACGACTCCGCTGAAGTTTGTCGAGAGGAAGATTTTTCCGTTTTTGTCCGCGGCGATTCCGCAGAAGGAGTTGCCGCCCGGGAGCGATTCCTCGTCGATTGTGAGATTCTTCTCACCGCGGCGGTTGAGCTTTCCGTTGCCGATGAAGACGATATCGCCGCCGGGGAGGAATGACGCGCAGGAGACGTATTCGTCGATCCGCTCGTCGGACGCGATTTCGAATTTGCTTCCGTTCTTTTCGATTTTTACGACGCGCGTGGTCGGAACCGAGGAATCGGTTTCGAGAAGGGCATAGCCGTTTTCGAGGTGACAGATTGTCTGCGGCGTGAAGTCGTCGGGAAGCTCGATCTCCTCCGAACTGAAGACGTTTGTCACGCGCTCGCCGTCGGTTTTGCCGCAGGCGGCGAGAGGGAGGATGATTATTACAGCTAGGATAAGGCAGATGAGGTTTTTCATGTCAGTTCCTTTCGGATATGTAGGTTTCGGC
>CAKSVM010000123.1 GCA_934503195.1 uncultured Eubacteriales bacterium | reverse complement strand
AGCGGATTACGGGGCTCGAACCCGCCACCTCGACCTTGGCAAGGTCGCGCTCTACCAAATGAGCTAAATCCGCATATTGCTCCGGCGATTGCCGAAGCTGGTGCCTCCGATCGGAATCGAACCAACGACACGGGGATTTTCAGTCCCCTGCTCTACCAACTGAGCTACAGAGGCAAATGGCGACCGGGATGGGGTTCGAACCCACGACCTCTAGCGTGACAGGCTAGCGTTCTAACCAGCTGAACTACCCGGCCATTTGGTGGAAACTACAGGGCTCGAACCTGTGACCCTCTGCTTGTAAGGCAGATGCTCTCCCAGCTGAGCTAAGCTTCCGACTTGACCGCCGCGGGATTTAACTCCCTGCGACGGATAATATTATACCATATCTGAATCGGTTTGTCAAGGGGTTTTCGAAAAAAAAACAGAATTTTTTTGAGTTTTTTTCTCGCACCGCGGAATTGTCAGGTTTTATCGGACTTTTTCGCGATGAAAGCCCTGACCTTCGCGACATCCTCGTTCAGCTTTTCAAGATCGACCGAGCCGTCGGACGAAAAAGCCGTGGATTCTATCGTGAAATCGCCGTCATAATCAGCCGGGAGCTTTCCGAAGAACTCCTCGAAATCGATCTTACCTTCGCCGATATGCAGCGTCCGGAGATTTTTCCAGTCCATGTACCCGCCGCCGTAGTCGTTTATATGGAGATGCCGGACGTTTCTCAGAATCCCGGAGTTCTCCGGCGAGAAAAGCCCGTTAAGCTGCCCGTGAAATGCCGCCATCTTCGTGTCGAAGGTGAATGACGCGCCGTACCGCAGAAGTTCGCGCTGACGTGTCATCGGATCCTTATGGCTGCAAACGACGTTCTCGACTGTCAGAAGCAGTCCCATCGACCGCGCGATCTCCTGAAATCTCAGAAATCCCTTGACATTCAGCGCGAAATTGCTGTCCGACGGGATTCCGTTCCAGAGATGCAGGACGAGAAGTCCCGCGCCAAGCTTTGCTGCGGCCTCGCAGTTGCGGGCGAAATATTCCTCGGCCTCTCCGGCCTTACCGAGCGTCAGAAGCTCGCCTATGCCTTTTTCGCAGTGTACGGTCGGGATTATGAGTCCCATCGACGAAACATCGCCTATGACCTCTCTGAGACGCGGATACCACGTGTCGTAGATCATGAACTCGAATCCGTCAGAGGTGAGCTTCGGCGCGAAATCGGCGAGGAGCTTATGATTTCTGCCGTTCGGGCGGCCGATCATCGTTCCGGTTGAACAAAGCACTCTGCCGCTCATTTTCCGGCCTTGGCGAGAAGCTCCATAGCTTCTTCCTTTGTGAAGAGGTAATTCTTGTCGCAGAAATGGCACTCGAAGTTGATCTCCTCGGGCTTGCCCTCAGCGCGGCATTCCTCGAAGATCTTCTCGACATCCTTGCGGCCGAGGCTTATCAGGGCGCGGGCGCAGCGATCCTTTGAGCAGTCGCATTTATACGCGACGTCAAGCTCGTCGAAAATATCGAATTCGATCCCCTCAAGCGCGACCTTCATTATGTCGTCGGGAGTCATTCCGTCGGCGATCATATGCGAGACGCTGGAGAGATTCGCGGCGTTTCTTTCGAGCTTCGAAATCGTGTCCTCGGAGGCGAAGGGGAGAAGCGAGACGAGTACTCCGCCCGCCGCGAGACAGGTGTAATCACGGTCGACAAGCACTCCGAGCGCGCAGAGGCTCGGCGTCTGCTCGCTCACCGCGAAATACTGCGTTATGTCCTCGGCGATTTCGCCGCTTATAAGATTGACCATTCCCGAATATGGTTCCTTAAGGCCGATATCCTTGGTTACCGAAAGCGTTCCGTGACCGATCGCGCCCGAGACGTCGAGCTTGCCGTTCGGCTTTTTCGGAATGTCGACTATCGGGTTTCTGATATATCCCTTGACGTTCCCGGCGTAATCCGAGACGGCGATGACATTGCCCGCCGGGCCGTCTCCGCGAACGTTCAGCGTCAGCGAATTGCCCTTTTCCTTCAGCATTGTACCCATCATCGACGCGGCGGTCAGAGTCCGTCCGAGAAGAGCCGACGCGGTCGGGGTTGTGCCGTGATATCTTATCGCGTCGTCGACGATCTTTGTCGAGTCGACGACAAAAGCCCTCGCGCTTCCGTCTCTTGTCATCGCGCGGAGCATTACCGACTGGTTTTTCATTAAAATTCCTTCTTTTAATCTGGCTTTTTCACAGTGAAGTACCAACGCTCGGTGTCGTTGTCAGCTTCATTTCCGTCATCGTCAGTGAGAGCGAGGATCTCAAATCCCGACTCGGCGAGAAGCTTTTTCACAAGGCGGAGCGAATAGCAGCGTTCGCGCTGTTCCTCGTCAAAGCGTTCCCAGAGTCCGTCGCCGCGTTCGCGGAAGATTGAGAGATAGAAATCGCAGAGCTTTGACTTTTTGTTATAGAAATTCTGCCAAGCGCAGAGAATTCCGTCCTCCTCGATGACATAGGCGTTTTCTCCGTACGTCTTCTCGAATTTCGCCGGGGCGTTCATGTCGAAGATGAAGAGTCCGCCGGGATTGAGATAATTGAAGACGTGCGAAAAGGTCCGGTCGAGCGACGCTGAGTCGGTCAGATAGTTGAGGCTGTCAAGACAGCATATGACGGCGTCGACCGTTCCGTAAAGCTCAAGCTCGCACATATCCTGCCTTACGAGCAGGACACTGTGCGGGAATCTCTCCGCGTCGCATTTCGCTCTGGCTTCCGAGAGCATTTCCTCGGAGAGATCGACTCCGGTCATGTCGTAGCCGCGTCTTGCGAACTCGACGGTCATCGTTCCGGTGCCGCAGGCGAGATCGAGGATTGATTCCGGCTTTTTTTCGGAATGGAGTCTGAACTGCTCCTCGATCCGGTCAGCCCACGCCTTGTAGTCGACGCCTGAGTTCAGCGCGTCATAGACCGACGCGAGCGATGAATACGCGTTAGGTTGTTTGCTCATTTTTGCGCCCGCTCACCTTCCGCTCACTTGCGGTCGAATCTCTCAAGGCGTTCAAGGACGGTGATATATCCGTCGCTTCCGTACTTGAGGCAGCGGTTGACGCGGCTTATCGTCGCGGTGCTGAGCCCGGTCTTTTCGGCGATCTCGGTGTAGATATAGTTATCCTTCAGCATTTTCGCGGCCATGAGACGCTTTGACATCTCCTGGAGTTCGGCGACTGTGCAGAGATCCTCAAAGAAGCTGTAGCATTCCTCGACAGACTCAAGCGTCAATATGCCCTTGAAGAGAAAGTCGATTTTTTCATCATTCAGCTTGTTCATTGTCGTTGTTTCCTTTCAAGACTTTAATGTACTATTATTTTACTATAATTTTGTGAAAAATTATAGTGGTATTTTGAAATAATACCGGAAGTTTGCGAAAAATTCCCGCTTATCCGGGAGATGTCACAGACCTCTCTTCGCGCGGCGGAGCTTGGTCTCGTCGGAGAATCTTTCCGAAGGCCCGATTCCGTCGAGCGGGAGGAGACGTTCGTTTATTATCGCGATCATATCGTCGGCCTGCGGGAAGAAGCGGTCTTCAAGCTCGTGGCAGGGCGTGATCTGGTTTTTCGCGCCGAGAACGGTCACCGGGGCGTCGAGATAGTCAAACGCAAGCTCGGATATGTCGGACGCCATGTCCTTCATCACCGATCCGCGCTCGCATCCGTCGCCGACTATAAGTATCCGCCCGGTCTTCTTTACCGACTCAATGACCTTTTCGTAGTCAAACGGCACGACCGATCTCGCGTCGATTATCTCGGCCGAGACGCCGTGATCCTTCATGAGAATTTCGGCCGCCTTGACCGCGCGGTAGAGTGCCGCGCCGACCGAGATAATCGTTACATCGCTTCCCTCGCGCTTTATGTCGGGTTCGCCAAGCGGGATCTCATAATATTCCTCGGGGACTCCGCCCTCGTGGAAGGTCTCACCGACGTCATAGATCCGCTTGTTCTCGAAGAAGACGACCGGATCGGTTCCGGAGAGTGCGGAGTTCATCAGTCCCTTCGCGTCGTACGGTGTCGCGGGACATACGACCTTCAGTCCGGGAATATGCGCCGGAAGTGCCGTCCAGTCCTGCGAGTGCTGTGCGCCGTATTCCGAGCCGACCGTGACTCTGACGACCATCGGCATTCTGAGCGTCCCGGCGGACATTGCCTGCCATTTCGCCGCCTGATTGAAAAGCTCGTCGGCCGCGCAGCCGAGAAAATCAGCGTACATGAGTTCGACCAGCGCGCGTCCGCCGCACATCGCGTATCCGACCGCCGAGCCGACAATCGCCGCCTCGGATATCGGCGCGTTGAAAAGCCTTTCGTAGGGGAGTGCCTCGGTGAGTCCCGAATAGACTCCGTTCGCGCCACCCCAGTCGCGGTTTTCCTCGCCGTAGGCGACAAGCGTCGGATCCTTTCCGAATCTGTCAAATATCGCCTCAAAGAGCGCGTCGCGGTAGTCGACATATTCCCCGGCGGGTATCTCTGTGCCATCGGGCTTTACCGCCGAACGCGATTTTGACTTTATTGAGATCACTCTCGGATTTTCCTCCGGTTCCGTGAGAAGCTCTGCCTTGCGGCTCTCGTCCATCGACCCGACATGGTGGTCCGAGAACATGAGATTTCCGATCTCGTCGATGCCGCCGTAAAGCTTCATCCGCGGCGAGATATCCTCGCTCGCGGCGAGGCGGCAGAGCTTTGTTATCCGCTTTATGATATCCTCGTCGAGCCTTTCGAATTCCTCGCCCGACGCTACGTCGCCGATTATCAGACGATCGCGGAAGGATTTGACCGGGTCGAGCTTTTTCCACGTTTCAAGCTCCTCCTCGGTTCGGTAGCTCGAAAGATCCGACGCTGAGTGGCCTGCCGTGCGATAAGTCACGATATCGAGCAGCGCGGGGCCTTCGCCGCGCGTCAGAAGCTCTTTCTTACGCTTCACCGCGTCGATCACGGCGAAGGGATCGTAGCCGTTTATCCGCTCTGAGTGCATCTGTTCGGGATTTATGCCCGCGCCGATACGCGCCGCCATTCCGAAGCCCATTGTCTCGCCGAGAGTCTGGCCGCCCATTCCGTAGAAATTGTCGGATATATTGAAGAGAATCGGAAGCCCCCTCGATTCGCCGGCTTCCTTCCAGAGCTTCTTTATCTGATCCATCGCCGACATATTCATCGATTCGAGTACCGGACCGCGCCCTAGCGCGCCGTCGCCGATGTTCGCGATGACTATCCCCGGCTTTTTATTGAGCCTTTTATAAAGAGCCGCGCCGAGTGCCATCGGAGCCGCGCCGCCGACAATCGCGTTGTTCGGGTAGATTCCGAACGGCACAAAAAAGACGTGCATTGAGCCGCCGAGTCCTTTATTGAATCCCGTACTCTTCGCGAAGATCTCCGAGAGCGTTCCGTAAAGCAGAAAATCGACCGCGAGATCCTTAACGCTCTGATAGCTGTCCTCGTCAAGCGCGGAGAGAACCGCGCCGCCGAGGTATTCCTTCATTATATCATACAGTTCGTCGTCGCCGGTGAGCTGTATCGCCGAAAGTCCTTTCGCTATCACGTCGCCGTGATTCCGGTGCGAGCCGAAGATGAGATCGTCTCTTGTAAGTGAAAAAGCCGTTCCGACCGCGACCGCTTCCTCGCCTATCGCGAGGTGCGTGGGTCCGGGATTTGTGTATTTTATTCCGTTGTATTCTGAGTTTGTCTTTATGTCACATAACATGGTCTCGAATTCGCGGATGATACGCATATCGCGCCAGACGCGGAGCATATCGTCCCTCGGATAGACCGTCTTTTCCTCATCGAGAGTCCGGGAATACTGGTTTACCGGGATATCCTCAAAGTGGATGTACCCAGGCTGCAAGACCTTTTTCGGATCGATGAACTGACTTCTTGGCATTTAGGGTTATTGCCATTCCTTTCGATGTGATTTGCAAAGTGTCATTTCGCGAGAAAAAGCGTGAAATCCCCGATCTCAGAGCAAAGCTCCTCCATGAGCCGCGCCGCCGAAAACACGTCGGAACCGCTGTAGGCGAGCGTGAGTCCGATAACCGCGCCGACGCTGCCGTCCTCTTTCGCGCGGTATGAAATTTTTCCGATTCCGAGCGAGATGCGCGCCCCGTTTTCAAGCGGCGGGGTGAAGCTTTCGGCTTCGAAATCCGAGAGATCGTACACCACGTACGGCGCGAATCCGGGAACGCGGGCGTTCAGCGCGCGCGAAAAAGCGTCGAGTCTGGAAACCGATCCGTCGACAACGCCATCGCGTGCCGCGCCGTTTTCAAAAGCCGCGAAGCTTATCCGGACATCGGTTTCACGGCTGACGAGTGCCTTCGCGAAGACATAAGCGACCATCCCGCCGACCGTTATGTCGGTGAGTCCGAGTTTTTCACGTTTTGTTATAAGTTTATTGCGGAACATAAGGAGTTCCGACGCGTCGGCGAAGGCCGTCATCGTCATCCGCGCGGCCGCCGTTTTGGGATATTCATTGACGCTGAGAATTTCATTCGGTTTCGCTGATTCCGGCTCCTCCGCGTTTCGGGCGCCCGGAACCGGCGCGATATCTTCCGGTGCGATATCCGTGCTTTCCACTGCGTCCGCGACATCCGCGGGACTTTCGGCCGGGGCTTCCGGCTGACCGCTGACGGCCACAGGCGCGGATGCTGACAGATCCGGCATGATTCCGGTCTTTTCCTCGATGAGCCGCTCGATATCGCGCTCGATTATCCGACCCATCGGTCCGGTCGGGAGAGCCTTTGAGATATCGATTTTGTTCTTTATCGCGAGGTTCATCGCGCGGGGCGAGATCTTAACTCTCCCCGCGACGTTTGGTTCCTGATCACGCATAAAATCAGCCTGTTACGATTATCTCGACTCCGGCCGCCTCTGCCGCGACGGTGATTTCCTCGGGGAGATAGTCGTCGGTTATAATCGTATGCACCTTGTCGATCTGGCAGAAGGTGTAGGGAAGTGTGCGGCCGAGCTTTGACTTGTCCATGAGGACAACGACCTTTCGCGCCTTTTCGACGACCATGCGCTTGAGTTCGCACTCGGGGTAATTTCCGCTCGTGAAGCCGTCCTTCAACGAGAGTCCGGACGGGCAGATGAAAGCGACGTCGATGTTGATGTCGGCGAGGAATTTCAGTGCCTGATTGCCCGAGATCGAGATGTTGTCGCGGTTGATCATGCCGCCGACGAGATTGACTATCGGCTGGGTTTTCTTGATGAGTTCAAGCG
>CAKSVM010000122.1 GCA_934503195.1 uncultured Eubacteriales bacterium | reverse complement strand
CCCCCGCGGAATCCCGGCCGGAGGCCGGGATTCCGCGGGGGTATCCGTCTGAAACTCCGGAAATCCCGCGTCAGTTCATTTCCTCAATGTAGTAAACATAGTCGAGCGTCCCGATCGCCTCGATGATCTCGCTGTGCGTCTTGTACTTCTTCAGCTCCGGGCTGGCGATCGTCACCGAAACCGAGTAAACACTTAACCCCGAGTTCAGATACGCCGGGTTTGACTCGATGTCGTCAACCCTCAGCCCAAGCTTCCGGATCGTCGTCACAAAATCCTGTAAATTCGACTTGTTCGTGAGCTCAAGATGCACCTCGAAATGATTCGACCGGTTTTTAAGGTAGGTCTCGAACGCCGGGAAAAGCGATAAACAGAATAAAAGCATTATAAAACCGATCAGCCCCGCGCTGTAAAATCCCGCGCCGACCGCGATTCCAAGTACTCCGACCGCCCAGAGTCCGACCGAAGTCGTAAGTCCCTTGATCTGATTCTTCGAACTGAAAAGTATCGAGTTCGAGCTGATTATCGCCGTCCCGATCACCGTCGCCGCCGAGAGAAGCAGAAATCCGCTCCCGAAACTCTCCGCGAAATACATATCGATCATCGTCGCCATCGTCGACGCCATCGAAACCAGCATGAAGGTCCGCAGCCCAGCCGCGTGACGCTTCGTCGCCCGCTCGCAGCCGATCACCGCCGCGAAGATCACCGAAAGTAAAAGCCTCAGGATCACCGACTCAATGTTAATTTCCGCGCTCCACCCGCCAAGCAGAGCCGCTATCGGATCTGTCATAATAATTCCTCCTAAAAATCAAATTCTTCCGTGGAGCATCCGCCTTCGGCCGCCCATCGCCTCAAGCTGCTCCTCCGCCGCCTCGGTGAAGGCCTGCTCGGCCGCGTCGGGCACGGCGTGCGCCGGAAGCTCTTTCTGAATCTTCTGAATCCGCTCGATCAGAATATCAACCTCGCTCTTCTTCTCGGCCGCGTCCTCGATCGGCGCGAGATCCTCGATCTTCGTCGAATACGACTTCGAAAGCGACAGCGAAAGCTTCGCCGCCACCGGGCCGATCATCTCGTAAAGCACACTCGACGCGAGGATGATCGTGTTCAGAGCCTCGCCCTCGCTGCCGCCAAGCGTCCGCGCGCCCAGCGCGGCAAGGCCGATCGCCACGCCCGCCTGAGGTATCAGCGCGAGCCCCAGATAATTCCGCACCCGATCCGGCTTCTTCGCGATCGCGCAGCCGATGAACGCGCCCGCGTACTTTCCGACAATCCTCACCGCGAAATACACGACGCCGACGACAATCAGCGGCACCGCGCCGACATTCCCCGAGCTTCCGGTCAGAGCGTCAAGCCTGAACCCCAGCCCCGACCTCACAAAGAAGAGAAGCAGAATCGGCGGACTGAAATAGTTGAGCTGCAAGAAGAGCTTTTCGTCATTCGTCAGATTTATGTAGACCGTGCCGATCACCATACAGCCCAGCAGAGGCGAAACGTCCATCAGCGCGCAGATTCCGCAGAAGGTGAACAGCAGACCCACAAGTATGATCAGCCGGTTGTCGGTCGAGCGTTTTCTCGGGATCAGCAGCTTCAGAAGCACTCCGAACCCGCCGCCGATCGCGATCGCCGCGACATTCTTTATAATCGGCAGCACGACAACCGACGCGCTGAACCCCGACCCGCCGATCGACGACATCGCGAGCGAAATCGCGATGCTGTACGCGATAAGCCCGATCACGTCGTCAAACGCCACCACCTGAAGCAGCGTGTCGACAAACTCACCCTTCGCGCCCGTCTGACGGATCGTCATCATCGTCGAGGCCGGCGCCGTCGCCGACGCCAGCGCGCCAAGGACGATAGAAAACGCGAAATCCAGCCTCAGCACGAAGAAGCAGACGAGGAAGACAAGTATCGAAGCCACCAGAGCCTCGAAAACCGTGATGATTATCATTCCCCACCCGCTCTTCTTAAGCGTCTCGATCCGGAAAAATTCCCCGACCCCGAACGCGATGAAGGCAAGCGCGATGTCCGAGATGAAGTCCATCCCCGTGACAATCGACGCGGGAACGAGATTTAAGCAGAACGGCCCCAAAAGTATCCCCGCGATTATGTAGGCCGTGACGTTCGGAAGTCTCGCAAGCTTTGTCAGTCTCGTCATCGCGAAGCCGCCGAAGAGCATCAGAGCGACCGAAATTATCACCGTCGCGGCGGCCGAGGTCTCCCCGCCCAGCGCGGCGCGTATTGTTTCAAGCATTCTTTTCCCTCCAGAAAATATTGAAAGAGCTTCCACGTAGTGTAAAATTTACGTAAAGCCCTTGTAAAACTGTATAATATATGATATACTATTTTTGGCATAAAGTCAAATTATATTTTTTGAACATATCATAAATTTTTATAATAGGAGAGGAAATCATGCTCGACCAGAAGGTAAATTCCCTGCTCGCCGTCGCGGATCTTAAGAGCTTCACAAAGGCCGCCGAGGAGCTTTCACTGACCCAGCCCGCCGTCAGCCACCACATATCACAGCTCGAGGACGAACTCGGCGTGAAGATCTTCGTCCGCGGCAAAAATGAGCTTAAAATCACGGCGGAAGGCGAGATCGTCATAAAATGCGCCCGGCGTATGTCGGCGATGAACGACCGTCTGCGCTCCGATCTCGCCGACAACGAACGCCACCTCTCGCGACTGCGTATCGGCATCACGCACACGGCCGAGTCGAATCTCATCACCGAGGTCATCGCCCGCTACAGCCGTGAGGAGAACGGAACAGTCATAACAATGATTACTGACACGATAAATAATCTTTATACTATGCTCGAAAATTATGAGCTCGATCTGGCGATCGTCGAGGGAAAACCCTACGGCCGCGACCTCTTTTCGCTGATGCTCGACACCGACTATCTCGTCTGCGTCATGTCAAACGACAACCCGCTCGCCAGTCACGAAATGGTCACGCTCGGCGAACTGAAGAAGCAGAAGATGATCTTAAGACTCCCGTCCTCGGCGACGCGGATCCTCTTCGAGTCGCGGCTTGAGAGCATCGGCGAGACGCTCTCCGACTTCGATGTCATGCTCGAGGTCGACTCAATCGCGGCGATCAAGGATCTTGTCCGGAAGGATCTCGGAATCTCAATCCTCGCGCGCTCGGCCTGCATGGACGAACTAAGGAAAGGCAAGCTGACCGCCCTTCCGATCGAGAATCTGTCGATGATCCGCGAGACGAACATCGTCTACCACCGCGATTTCGGCCACGACGACGTGCTCCGCTCGCTTGTGCGGATTTACAGACAGACGGCCGAGGGGATATGAAAAACGCGGGGAGGCTTTCCCTACCCCGCGCCTCACGCGAAAAACACGCCCTTGATGAAAATCTCCAGCCCGATTCCGATAAGAATCACGCCGCCGAGAATCCCGGCCTTCCCGGCGAGCTTCGTTCCGAAGAGCTTTCCGAGCCGCAAACCCGCCATGCAGATTCCGAACGTCACGACCGCGACGATCAGCGAACATACGAGTGCCATCACCAGTCCGTAGTCCGCGATCGTGAAGCCGACCGAGAGCGCGTCGATCGACGTCGCGATTCCCTGCACCATCAGCGCGGAAAAGGTCAGCTTCTCGCCCTTCTCGTCCTCCCCGGCGCAGCGGATGCCCTCGATCAGCATATTTCCGCCGATGTAGCCGAGTAAAATCAGCGCGATCCAAGGGATGAACTTCTCAAACGACTTGAAATACTGCACGATCGTGTGGACGCAGACCCAGCCGATCATCGGCATCGCGAACTGATACCCCGCGAAAACTCCCGCGATACCGCACATCCGACATTTCTTCATCTTCGGGTCGCCCAGTCCGTTCGCCAGCGAAACCGAGAACGCGTCCATCGCGAGTCCCGCGCCAAGAAGCACACTGTTAAAAAAGAAAATAAAACTCCAGTCCATGATTTCTCCTCCGCAAAATAAAAATAACCCGACGCGTATGACCGCGACGAGTCAAAGAGTGACTTCATGCGCGGCAAAAACGCCGTCATAAGTCTCGCGATTTAATGCAAGCCAGACTAAAAGTCAGTATGTTGACTTGCAGCGGATAAATACCTTGGTATTCTTCTGCTCACTACTCCCTCAGATAACTTAGTTATTATACCATAGAACCCGCCGGTTAGTCAAGCGCAACAGGCGGGTTCATGGTTTTTTTACAATTACTTCTCGTCCTTCTTATCCCCCGGCTTTCCGGAGGTGATTTTCTCAAGAATCATCGTGACGATGATGATGATTCCCATAACGATCAGGATTCCGAGCATCCCCCAGCCCATGTACGGGAGACTCGACACAAAGTTCATAGGATTAAAATTCATTTCGCTCACCTCACATGAAGAAGTTCAGAATCAGTCCGCCGGCGATGACCGACGCGATCTGACCCGAGACGTTGACGCCGATCGACTGCATCAGAAGGAAGTTTTCGGGATCCTCCTTGCGGCCCATGATGTGGACGATCCGCCCCGACATCGGGAAGGCCGAAATTCCCGCCGCACCGATCATCGGGTTGATCTTCTCCTTCAGGAAAAGATTCAGGATCTTCGCGAAGATCACGCCGCCCGCCGTGTCAAATACAAAGGCGAAGAGTCCGAGTCCGAGGATTAAAAGCGTCTCGGGACGGAGGAACTGTTCGGCCTGCATCTGCGACGCGATCGTGATTCCGAGGAAGATCGTCACGAGGTTGGCGAGCGTCTTCTGCGCCGTCTCAGAGAGCGAGTCGAGGACTCCGCACTCGCGGATGAGATTTCCGAACATCAGGAATCCGACCAGCGACACGCTCGACGGCGCGAAAATTCCCGTGATGATCGTGATGATTATCGGGAAGAGGATTCTGGTCGTCTTCGAGACGCTCGCGGGCTTGTAGGGCATTCTGATTAGCCGTTCCTTCCTCGTCGTCAGAAGCTTTATGACCGGAGGCTGGATTATCGGCACGAGAGCCATGTAGGAATAGGCCGCGACCATGATCGCGCCGAGATATTTGCTTCCGAGCTTCTGGGCGACAACGATCGAGGTCGGACCGTCAGCCGCGCCGATTATCGCGATCGAGGCCGCGTCGCTTACGGGGAAGAAAATTGACGCCACGCAGAGCGTGAAGAAGATTCCGAACTGCGCCGCCGCTCCGAAGAGCATCAGCTTCGGGTTCGTGAGAATCGGGCCGAAATCGATCATCGCGCCGATTCCGATGAAGAGAATCAGCGGGAAAAGCTCGTTGGCGATCCCGGCCTCATAGAGCGTCGAAAGCGGCCCCTCTTCGAGAACTCCCTCTACCATCCGTGCCACCGCACTCGACATCGGGAGATTGACGATTATCGCGCCGAATCCGAGCGGAAGCAGCAGCGTCGGCTCCATCTCCTTCTTTATCGCAAGGAAAATGAGAAGTCCGCCGATGCACCACATGACGACCTGCTGCCAAGTCAGGTTCGTGAGGTTTGAAAAAAGTGCGTCCATTGCGTTACCATCCTTTGTTGTTTTTAATCATTATATCATAGTATCGACAAAAACGCAAGCCTTTTTTCACCCGTCAGACGAGATTCTCCCTCTTGCATAAAGCGGCGGACTTTACGGCAAAAAGCGATTTTTTCGCGTCAGGCCTGAATTTTTTCCGCGAGTTTCAAAAGTACGCCACTGTTTGACTTGACAAAACGGACAGAATATGATATAATAGAATGAAATTTATTTTCACCTTAAAGGAGATAAGCAAAATGTTCAACGGAAAAATGAAGGCACTGACCTTCAGCTACGACGACGGAATCTGCCCCGACGGCAAGCTCATCGAAATCCTCAATAAATACGGGATGAAATGCACCTTCAACATCAACACCGCGCGTCACCCCAAGGAGGGCGGACGCCCGAACTTCACCCGCGACGGCGCGTTCATCGAGAAGTACACGTGGAGCGAGCTTGCCGACGCCTACAAGGGACACGAAATCGCCAGCCACTCGCTGACCCATCCGCACCTTGAAAAGCTGAACCGCGCCACCTGCCGCACCGAGATGCTGACCGACATGATCAACATCGAGGCGATCACCGGAAAGATGCCGGTCGGAATGGCGTATCCTTACGGCTCGTATTCCGACGAGACGGTCGACGTCCTCCGTGAGCTCGGGATAAAGTACGCGCGTGGAACGAATTCCTCGCGCAGCTTCGACCTCCAGACCGATCTTCTCCGCTTCAGACCGACCTGCCACCACAAGGACGCCGCGCTGATGGAGCTTGCTAAGGAGTTCATCGGGCTGAAGCCCGAAACGCCGAAGCTCTTCTACGTCTGGGGACACACCTATGAGTTCGAGATCGACAAGAACTGGGACGTCATCGAGCGTTTCTGCGATATGCTCGCCGGACGCGACGACATTTTCTACGGCACCAACGAGGAAACGCTGCTCTGATGCCAACCGAGAAACCAAAAAACCGCGCCGCGCTCCTTATCAGCGTCATAAGAATCGCCGTTGTCGTGATCTTAGCCGGAGGAATCATCTGGTATTTCGCGTCGGGAAAGGAATTCTCGATCGACGCGATTCTCCACTACACGCCCGCCAATTATTTCCTCGCCGCACTCTTCATGATGTTCCTCTACGCGGTGAAAACGCTTCTGGTCTTTCCGCCGATAATGGCGTTGCAGATCGCGGTGGGGCTGTATTTTCCGACGTGGGCGGCGATAATCGTGAATATAGTCTGCATGGCACTCGAGCATTCGCTCGGCTACGCGATCGGCCGCTTCATCGGGCTTGACGTGACCGACAAGCTCTTAAAAAAGCACCCGAAGGTGCGGGAAATCGTCTCGTCGACAAGGAACAGATGGTTCATCTCGTACATTCTGCGCGCGCTGAATATGCTTCCGATGGACGTCGTGAGTATGTACCTCGGGACGCAGAAATTCCCGTTCCTCGTGTACCTTTCGGGAAGCCTCGCGGGTGCGCTGTTCGGGATACTCGCGGCGACCGTGATCGGAAGGTCGCTGACCGACCCGACATCGCCGACCTTCATCATCGCCTGCGCGATCTCGATCACGCTCTCCGCACTCTCGTGTCTGATTTACTATCTGTTGACGAAAAGCAAGAAAAGCGGGGAGAAAAAGTAAAACGCACGGCCTGTCTGGGAATCCGGGCAGACCTTTTGAAAAAAACGCGGCGGGAGGGTTACGGTGAGGTTGAAAAGGAGCTGATACGTCAGGTATTCCGCGCCGATTCGCGCTTCGCTGTGGTTCGTAAAGCGGGAGCGCGGCGCAAGGC
>CAKSVM010000121.1 GCA_934503195.1 uncultured Eubacteriales bacterium | reverse complement strand
GAATGAAGACTACATCGGGGTTGGCAGCCTTAGCCGCGGTGATGTACGCGTTGAAGTCGGATTCGTTCGTGTTGTAGGTCGACTGGCCGACAAGCTCACCCTTGTATGCCTGCATGAAGTAGTTAGCGAGTCCGGTCGAGTAGTCGTCGCCGTTCTGGTAGATCACGTATGCCTTCTTGAGTCCCTTGGTGGCGTAGGCGTAGTTTGCCATGACGGTTCCCTGGAACGGATCGAGGAAGCAGACGCGGAAGTAGAAATCATTGCCCGACGTTACCTGCGGGTTGGTGCAGGAGCAGCCGATCGCCGGAACTCCGGCCGATCTGAAGGTCTCGCCCGCGGCGATCGAAACGCCCGAGCCATACGATCCGAGAACCGCGATGACGCCCTCGGTGATGAGGTTCGAAGCCGCGGTGACAGCCGCCGTCTTGTCCGACTGGTTGTCGACCTCGACGAGTTCTATCTTATATTCCTTGCCGCCGACGGTAACGGTCGGAACGACGCTGTTCGCGTAGCGGATGCCGATTACTTCCTGCATTCCTCCGCCGCCGTTCTCTCCGGTGGTCGGCTCAAAAACTCCGATTTTGATTGTGTCGCCCGTGACCGTGATTCCGGCCGGGGTCTTTTCGCCGCAGGACGCGACGCACATAACGAGCATCATAGCGGCAAGTACAAGCGCGAGTACTTTTTTCATGATATTTTCCTCCAAAAAATGTCGTGATGAGAAGTCAACCTCCGGTTGATTTGAACTTTCTCGGAATAAATCGTAAACTCCTTCATCTGTTACATTATTATACTCCTCAAAACGCGATTTGTCAAGGGCTTTCGAGTAATTTCTGCATAATTATTTTTGATTTCTTTCATTTTACCAAAAATCCGGTCACAAAAAGGCCGCGTTTCGCGAAAAAGACGGTTTTTGAAGGCCCTGACGCGAATTTTTTCGCCGATGGCTATTCTTATTAAGAAAACTTTTCGCCGCGCCGCGCAGTCTATCAACCGCAGGTGGATTTTTCTCGGTCAGAAAAAATTAACAAATAAAGTCCTTGACAAATCGACAATATAATGGTACAATTAAGTAAAAACAAAATGATTTTCAAAGGAGATCAAACAAATGAAACCAAGACGCACCGCAAGAATTTCCGATACCGAGAGAGACATAATGAAGCTTCTCTGGGCAAACGGTCCGATGACCGCCGGAGCAATCCTCTCCGAGCTCAGCGAGGTCAAGACGTGGAAGACCCAGACCGTCTACGTCCTCCTCCGCCGACTCACCGAAAAGGGCTTCGTCAAGGTTGACCGCGAGGCTCAGCCCTATCAGTTCTCCGCGACCATGACCGAGGCCGAGAGCCTCGCCAAAACCTCGCACAACTCGATCTTCTCGCTCGTCGCCTCCTTCATTGACAGTGACAGCGTGACGGCCGAGGATATCGACGCGCTCTCTGACCTCATCGAGGCGAAGAAGCGCGATCTGGAGGATAAAAAATGACTCTTCCGCTCCTCTCGCTCTTTCTGACCGCCTGCGTGATGTCGGCTCTCATCGGAGTCCTTTTCGCGCTCTCGCGGCTTTTCGGAAAGCGATTCGGAGCCGGATGCCGAAGACTCGTCTGGACGCTTGTGATTCTTCGTCTCTGCGTTCCGTTAAGCGGGATCTTTCTTCCAAAACTCATAACCTTCGAGCTGAGCGTCCCGGACGCGGCCATGTCCGAAGCGGCCGAAAGCCCGTCCGAGGTCAGTTCCCCGGACGCGGATAATCAAACGGCCGGAAACGCCGATAAAATCCCAGAATCGGCCGGATCCTCGTCCGGATCGACAGACGCCCCGGTTTCGCCCGCGTCCGGGACGCCGACGACTGCCACGGCTTCGTCCGATCCCGGGACTCTAGTGGTCGACTCTTCTTCGTCGACACCCGGGACTCCGGCGGCCGACTCGCCTTCGTCCGGCACGGATGCCGACCCGATTTTGTCCAATCCGCTGACACCGGCCGAAAATCCGTCCGCCGCCACGCCGATCGAACCGATTTCGGTCTCAAAGCTCGCACCCGAATCCTCTGGCGAGCCTTCGGCCGTTCCCGGGCTTCCCGTGACGCCCGAGACCTCCGCGCCCGGGATTCCGGCCGACGAGAAAAAGCCCTCGCCGATCCACGAAAGAGTCTCCTCGGCTCCCGACCTCCTGATGCTGATTCTCGCCGTCTGGATCATCGGAAGCCTGACCTTAGCCGTGACCCTCATCCTCGAATCGTCGCGCGTGTCGTCAAGACTCTTTAAGTCGACCTCGCCCGCCGGGAAAAGGGCGAACGAAATCCTCGCGTCGACCGCCGCGAAAATGGGAATAAAACGCGTTCCGAAGCTCCTTTCCTCGGAAAACGCCACGACTCCCCTGCTCTGCCGCCTGACCGACCCGACGATTCTCCTCCCCGGGGGACTCCCCGAAACCGATTCGCTCCTCGGACCGATTCTCGCGCACGAGCTGACGCATTACGTCTCGGGCGACCTCTTCGTGAAGCTCGCCTCGGCGGCCGCGAGGGTGATCTGGTGGTGGAACCCGCTCGTCCACATGGCCGCGAAACGTCTTGACGACGAGATCGAGTTCTCCTGCGACGAAAAGGTGCTTAAGAATTCGGACGACGCCGCGCGTCTCGTCTATTCCGACGCGATGCTGACCGTCGTAAAGAGCCGCGGACTCCCGCGCCGCACACTCGGACTCACGACCCAGTACAGCCCGTCCGGAAGGAAACTTCGCGACCGGATCGAAAACATCCTCGACTCGACCAAAAAGCACCACGGGCAACTCGTGATCATCATCACCGCGATCTCCTGCGTACTCGCGGGATGCGTCGTCGGATGCCGCACCGGAGCCGCAATGCCGTCGGTCGACCCGGCCGACATTCCGGTAAGCTCAGGCACATACAACGGCTTTACTTACAATGTCTACAATAATTATATAGGACTCGCGGCGTATTCCGGCCGCGCGACGGTTTCGCTCGAAATCCCGTCCGGAATCGACGGACTCCCGGTCGCGAAAATCGAGGACGGCTTCCTGCCCGACGGCGATTACCGCTTCGAGAAGGTGGTTCTCCCCGACTCGCTCGTGTACATCGGCGACTATTCACTCGTCTCAAAATCGGGGTGGCTTAAGAATGTGAAAATCCCCGCAACGGTTTCCTACATCGGCGCGGGTTCGCTCGGCGGAGTTGACCTTGGTGACGATGAGTTCGTCATCGTCGGAAACGGAATCCTGATGCGCTACAACGGCGCGGGCGGCAACGTCACGCTCCCGTCGGGCGTAAAGGTCATCGGAAGCGCGTTCTGCGAAAATAAGAATATCACCTCGCTGAGAGTCAACCGAGGCTGCGAGAGAATCGTCCCCTGTGCCTTCGCGTTCTCGGACATCTCGGACGTCTGGCTTCCGGACAGCGTGAAATCGATCGGAAGCGACTGCTTCCGCGGCGGAAATCTCACCGGAATCCGCCTGCCGTCGGGCGAGTGCGACATCGGAAAGAACGCCTTTGAGACCGATTCGACGGCGAAGAATCTGACTCTGACCGTCTCAGACGCCAGCGACGCGTTCCTCTACGCGGTCGAGAACGATCTTCCGTTCATGTTCGAAAACGGCGACGGCATGCTCCACTCTGCCGAATACCTCAAATCGGTCGGAACCGGAATTCACGACTTCACGCTCGGGAACAAAACTCTCAGTCTTGAGATAAAGCCCGAATGCGTGATGTCTGACAAATCGACGGCGATTGTCCCGCTCGACGGGAATTCCGACGGGATGACCGACCTCATATACTACGTAAGTCTCCGCACGAAAAGAGTCACCGACGAGGTGCGCCTCGGCCGCGACGAACTGATGGCCGCGATCGACAAAAGCTCCGAGCCGCGCGACTATTCCGACTGCGAAATCAGCGGAAAGCTTGATTTTCTGCGGCGCGACATGGATAATTTCGTCTTCTGTGGCGAGCTCAGCGTGAAGCACGACTCGGATGAGTGGCGCATAAGCGTGAAATTCGTCTACACGCCCGGCTCGGGATACGTCTTTGCCAAGGAGATTACGACGAACGCGCTGACTCCCGATTATCTCGAAGGCTTCTCCGAACTCGCCGCGACCGACGACAAGTCGGCAAAGCTCTACGGAAAGCCGGCCGACGACGGCTTCGACGGAAGTCTCATGATCCGCTGGACCTTCGGTGCTATCACCCTTGACACCGAGAAATTCACGAAGGATTCCTCCCCGCGCCTGAAGCTTTCCGACATGAACGGCGACGGCGTTAAGGATCTCGTACTTCTCTGGTTTCCCGACGGAAAGAACGCCGAAAGCACGCGCGAGTGCGCCGAGGTGTTCTACGGCCCGACCGGGGCTAAAAAATCGCTCATCGACCCCTTAAGCGATTTTGAAAGCGAAGTCACTGTGACAGCGGAATCCGGCCCGTGGGCCGCGCTCGACTCGCGCTTCGGAAAGCTCAGACTCGAATTCCTCGACCGCGAGTCGATGCGGAATCTGACCTTCGGCAATTTCACGTTCTGTGAGATCTACGGCGATTATCTGATCGCGTCGGTCAGCGTCGATTACGAATACAGCTTCCTTCCGTGGTACATACGCCTGGTCTACCGCTTTGAAAACGGCAAAATGACTCTGAAAAACATACTTAATCCGATACGCGACTCGGCGGACGACACTTCGAGAGTCTTGCAGATCGCGGAAAAACGCTATCTTCTCGCCGCTCCGGAGGGTCTGTATGAATTTACGGCCGACAGCGTCAGCGGATTCACGTTCCTCAGAGCCAATCTTGACGGCGACCTGACCGACGATCTTATCGTCGTCTGCTCGACCGATTCCGATCCCGCCTATGACGCCGAAACCCAGACATTCCTTGCCGACAGGCAGATCTCAAAGAACGACTCAGACGCGTTTGTCGTCACGTCGTCCGACAAAAAGCTCAGGAAAATCGACACCGCGGCCGACATTTCCGAGATCTTCAGCGTCCGGACGACCGGAAACGGCTGGCTCATAGACTCGCGCTTCGGAACCTTCGCGCTGACGCCGCCCGAAAGCAATGAAAGCTTCACCGCGGCAAAGCTCCCCGATCTCACAAAGAAGCGTTTCTGGTCGGTCGAGAACGGAAATCTCTTCTGCGACCTCCAGATAAAGGTCGGTTCCGATCGGTACGGCGACGTATTCTCGGATATGATTCTCCGCATGAATTATCGGCTCGATTCGATCTTCCGCGTGAAATCGGTCGAGGCGGTGAGCGAGGGCGAGGTCACAAAGGCACTCGACTATGATTCGTTCTACGAATATCTTAAGAACACCGAAGCGGAGGGAGTCAAAACCGGCGAAGAGAGCTTCATCCTGACCGATCGCGGCGACGCGGTGGTCGACGTGATTTACGAAAACGGAAGCCCGAAGCTTTCCTCGGTAACGGCGAAAAATCAGACTCTGACCTTTGACACGCCGCTGGCGACGGTCGGAAATATGCGCTTCGGAATCTACGAGGCGGGCGGATATCTGATCATCGAATCGCTCTACCACGACTTCGGCGACACATATATCATCACCGACGACTCTATTTTACGAAACCACACATGGCAAAAGCAGAAAACCGAGGATTACCTCTCGTTCCACGAAAAGGACGGAAAGCTCGCCTATACGCGACGCTCGGTCAAGTATAACTCGATCGACGTCGGACAGTATGGCTTCTACATGATACTCGACAACATCCTCTCGCGTGACGAATTCCTGTCCGAGGAGGGCATCGCAGAGATCATCGACGGAAACCTTGTCCTGACGCCTGAGAAGACGACGACGCTCGCCGAGGAATTTGACCTTGAGGCGGGATTCAACGAGTTCCACGACTACGTGGCAAGCTTCCGGACGCTTGACGACGTTATCGCGCGGAATCTGCGGATGACCTCAAACTCGGTCAAGGTCGCGATTGTCGCGATGACCCTTGATGATTTCAGAAACGAGATTCTGCGGATGATGGCACTTCCGACCGGGAAGGAGCTTTCGGCGACGATAACCGACGCCGACAACGCGGTGCTTATCGTGTCGAAGGGCAAGTACGCGACGGTGCTTTCGAGCGTCGAGGCGCGCGGATATCTCTTCGCGCCGAAGAATCCGATTGTCTTCGACAATCTCGCCGAGTTCACGCTCTTCGCGACGGGAAACGTGACGATTTTGCAGACCGTGAACGCCGACGGCGCGTGCGACCGGTACATATTCTATCCGGACGGCGTGTACGAGGAGCATGACAGCGCGGAGGACGCGAAGTATGTGACGAACCGTTTCTCCGAAATGGCGAATGGCGGACTCCACTATGAAAAGAAGATCGCCGACGACGCGCCTGTAGTTGAGATCCTGAGAAGGCTTGAAAGCCGCGACGACGCGTATTATGAGACCGGCGACTTACAGATTTACAAGGGCGTCCGGCGCATCCCGCGGAATTCGAAGAAGCTTTCTGAGCTGTACGATCTCGACGCGGAGTTTGAAAAGTACAAATCGGAGCTTGGCTATGAGAGGCTTGACGAGATGATCGCGGATCATTTCGCGAAGCGAAACGGCTTTGAGGAGACCATCGAGGCCGGATCCGACGAGCTTGAAAAGCTTTCCCTTTCGGGCGCGAAATACGTGGTCAGGCTGAAAACCGCAAGCGGTACGGCGGTCGCGCTTATAGACGCCACTGGAGATCAGAAGAAGGTCATCGGATTCTCGGCGAACGGACGGAATCTGATTCTCGACGACCCGTTTGAGTGGGGAGAAGAGAGCAGATTTGAAGTCTTCGCAGCCGGAGGAAGCTTCATTTTCCAGCTGACGGTCGGCGAGATTGGATACAGCGACGGAATCACGAAGCGCGACGCGTATATTTTCACAAGCGAGTCGATCATAACCGACAGATTTGACGCGTCGGCTGACGGCGCGCCGGAGAATGTATTGATTTTCTACAGCGATCCGAAGCGCGCGGACACGTTCAGGTGCCGGCTGACGGCGATCAAGTTCACGGGAGACGACATTTCGCGTCTGAAATCGCTTACGGCGTCTGAGGAGTTATACTATTACGACGGCGAAGCGGTGATTGACGGCGGGGAGATCAGATTCCTCGCCGAGTGGGAGACGACGATGAGAGACGCGTTTGATCTCCGCACGATGTTTGACGAATGCCACGCGTATTTCCCGGGGCATGAGACGCTTGACGATCTGATCGCGGCGAACGCGGCCAAGGCCGGAAGGTGACAGGTACATAAAAATAATGACGCTCCGGCTACTGGGCGCGTCCCGCCGGGAGGCCTTCGGCCTCCCGGCGGGACTTTGTTTCGTGAAGTGGTGAAGGAGGGCGCGAAGCGCGGGAACCGCGCTTCGCGTTCGCACGGCGGCCTGCGGCCGCCGTGCGAACGCAGGTGGCGCGCTCCGCGCGCCATCGACC
>CAKSVM010000120.1 GCA_934503195.1 uncultured Eubacteriales bacterium | reverse complement strand
AAGCAGTCGGGGATCTGCTTTGTCGTGCGTAAAAATACGATCTGCTCGCCGGGGAGGATGTGCGGGGTCTGAGCCTTGGTGAGCCGCTCGAAGCGGTCAGCCATTCGCTCTTCGGGAGTCATCCCGGCTTTCGAGTAGATCTCGGAGAGATTTTCATTATAATCCTCGCGGAAGGCGTGATGCTTCTTCGCGAGAATGTAATCGAGAAGTTTTTCCATATATAGTTTCCTTTCTGAAAGGTGGACGGATATTCCGACAATTATATTATAACACAGATTTCGGACTTGTCAATAGCTTTTTTTGTACTCGCGGGCTAAAAAATTGCTTTTTTTACATTCATTTCGTGCGGCGGAAAGTAATTTACCGGAATCTTCATAAAATTCGCCGAAAAATCCATTGCAATTTCCGTGATGTTGTGGTATAATTTTTCCGTAGAGGTGGAGGTAGCCTGATGAAAATCGAAAATCAAATCATGCTCGGAAGGCTTTCAGCAGCCGATGAACGTAAATTCTATCATTACTGCCTCGACATTTCGCTCGCGGGAGAAAATTACAAGGTAAAAAGCGTCGCGTTCTTCGCAAAAGACGCGGACAATCCCGAAAAGGATTTTGTCTGCGTGAGAGAATGCGAGGATTCCTTCGCGGCTCTGATCGCCGAGACCGACGATCCCGGAATAATTTCAGAGGGTGTGGACTTATTACTCTCGCTGAACACCGCAGAAAACCAGCTCTGGACAAATCACAGAAAAGTCCTGAGTCTTCCGTGCGTCACAGGAAATTTTGATGTTTTTCCAGTAAATGAACCCGCTCCGCCGACCTGTTCGGTCGGCTCAGTCTCTGAGCTTGTCAGCATACCGATGCCAAAGGGCGTCGCGATCTCACTTCTCGAAGACGGATTTCCGGAGAGTCTGCTGTCAGGCCTCGAAATCGACACGCCATATTCCGACCGCTTCATTGATATCCGCCGTTATCTTTTAATTAAGGAAGGAAAGCCGATCGGATATCTCCGCGCCGAACGCGGGTACAGAAATTATTACGACATCGGCTGGCTTTTCATAATTCCGAAAGAACAGCGGCACGGATACGCGTCCGCGCTCGTCGCATATTACGCGGAGGACTGCGTGAAAAACGGATTTTTCCCTAACTATGGGACAGCGGTAAGCGAAGGATCCGAAAAGGTCGCGGAAAAATGCGGCTTTTCAAGGGACGCCGGATATAAATTCCGCCGCCCGCTCATACGAAGAAAATAATGAACCGCGCTCCGTCAGCCAAAGCGGCGGGCGGGAAAGGTTCTGATTTATAAAAAGGAGAAAAAACATGAACAAACCTATCATCGGCATACGCCCCATCATCGACGGACGCCGCAGAGGCATCCGTGAAAGCCTTGAAGACCAGACCATGAACATGGCCAAGGCCGCTAAGGAACTCATCGAGTCGAAGCTCTTCTATCCGGACGGAACCCACGTCGAGTGCGTCATCGCCGACACAACGATCGGTGGCGGAGCCGAGGCTGCGGCCTGCGCTGACAAATTCTCGAAGCTGAACGTCTGCGCGACCCTCTCGGTCACTCCCTGCTGGTGCTACGGAAGCGAGACGATGGATCTCGATCCCCTGACCACAAAGGCGGTCTGGGGCTTCAACGGAACCGAGCGTCCCGGTGCGGTTTATCTGGCGGCCGTAATGGCGGCTCACGCTCAGAGAGGACTCCCGGCCTTCGCGATCTACGGCCACGACGTTCAGGATATGAACGACACCACGATTCCGGCCGACGTTGAGGAGAAGATTCTCCGCTTCGCGCGCTGCGCGGTAGCTGTCGGACTTATGCGCGGCAAGGCGTACTGCGGACTCGGAGCGGTCGCTATGGGTATCGCGGGATCATTCGAGGATCCGGATTTCATGCAGAAGTATCTCGGAATCCGCGCCGAGTGGGTCGACATGGTCGAGATTCTCAGAAGAATCGACCTCGGCATCTACGATCACGCCGAGTATGAAAAGGAACTTGCCTGGATAAAGAAGAACTGCAAGAAGGGACTTGAGGTCAACATCCCCGAGCTTCAGAACAACGCCGAGCAGGACGAGAAGGAATGGGAATTCATCGCGAAGATGACAATCATTGTCCGCGACATAATGCTAGGAAACCCCGTTCTCGCCGATATGGGCTTCGTTGAGGAGTCGAACGGCCGCAACGCGATCTTCGGCGGCTTCCAGGGTCAGCGTCAGTGGACCGACTACAAGCCGAACGCCGACTTCACCGAGGCTATCCTCAACACCACCTTTGACTGGAACGGCAAACGTCCGCCCTTCATCCTCGCCACCGAGAACGATAACCTCAACGGACTCGCTATGCTTCTCCTCAACCTCGTCACAAACCGTCCGGCAATCTTCTCCGATGTCCGTACATACTGGTCGCACGACGCCGTAAAGCTTGTCGCGGGATACGAAGTGACCGGAAAGGCCGCGAACGGCTTCATGCATCTTCTGAACTCGGGAGCCTCGGCACTCGACGGAAACGGCGCGGCAAAGGACGAGAACGGCAATTCGGTCATGAAGGAATGGTGGAATGTCACCGACGCCGACATGGAGGCGATTCTCGAAGCGACGAAGTGGGCTCCGGCAAACAAGGGCTACTTCAGAGGCGGCGGATTCTCCAGCCAGTACATCTCTAAGGGCGAAATGCCTGTGACTATGGTCAGAGTCAACCTCGTCGACAAGCTCGGCCCGGTGATCCAGATCGCCGAAGGTTATACCGTTGAGCTTCCTGACGCGGTTACCCATTCGCTTCTCGACAGAACCGACCCGACATGGCCGTCGCTCTGGTTCGCACCGACTCTCACCGGAGAAGGCGCGTTCAAGGACGTCTACAGCGTCATGGCAAACTGGGGCGCAAACCACGGCGCGTCGGTCTTCGGACACGTCGGCGCGGACATCATCACGCTCGCTTCGATGCTGAGAATTCCGGTCTCGATGCACAACGTCCCGGCCGAGAAGATCTACCGTCCGCACGCATGGTCGGCTTTCGGAACGACAAATCCCGAGGACGCCGATTACAGAGCCTGCGCCGCTTACGGTCCGCTCTACAAATAAAATTCCGGCGGAATCTGAGCTTTCCGCCGCCGATCGTGGCTGCCGCTTTCGCGGCAGCCTCTTTTCGCGCCCCTTAAGGATCGCGTGAAGGCAAAAAAACGCGCCGCGCTGCCGCGCGGCGCGTTATCACGTTTTCAACGTATTTCCGCGGGAAAAATCCCACAGTGACCGGAACTTATTTCTTCTCTCCGCCGCCCTTTACAACCATCGGCACGATAAGCCCGAAGAGATTCGAAAGCACAACGCAGAAAAGCCCGGCAGTCAGCATCGTGTTATCATTCCCCTCCGAAAAGATCGAAATCCCCACGAATATGATTGCCGCTACCGCTAAAAGAAGCGATACCACACGAAGCACCCGCTTTATAACATTTACGTCCATTTTTGAGTCCTCCATTTTTTCTTTTATTATATCACTCCTTCACCGTTTTGTCAATCCTGTAAAAAAACTTTATCGGAAAATTACTCAAACCTATTGTATTTCCGCCCAACCTGTGATATAATGTAGAAAAAACCCGAAAGGATCCCTTGTATGAAAAAAATTATTCTCCTCGGCGACTCGATCCGCCTTATCGGCTACGGAAAGAAAGTCCCCGAACTCCTCGGCGAAAACTATAAGGTCTGGCAGCCGACCGACAACTGCCGCTTCGCTCAGTACACCCTCAGAATGCTCTTCGACTATCGTAAGGAGCTTGAGGGAGCCGATATCATCCACTGGAATAACGGACTCTGGGACGCCTGCGACCTCTTTGACGACGGCTCTTTCACCCCGCTCGAAACCTACGCCGAAACCCTCCTCCGCGTCGCCGGAATCCTTCAGAAGTACGCGAAAAAGGTCATCTTCGCCACAACCACTCCGGTCGACCCCGCAAACCCGCACGACCACAACGAGATAATCTCCCGCTACAACGCCTTCGTCACCCCGAAGCTCGAAGAGATAGGGGTCATGATCGATGACCTCCACTCGGTTGTATATCCGCACATCGATACGTATATCTGCGAGGATCACCTTCACCTCTCCGAAGCCGGAATCGACGCCTGCGCCAAGGCTGTGGTCGAATCGATAAAGAAAGCCGAGGAACTCATATGACAGGTCTTCGCGAATTCTTCGATATTTTCGGGGAATACCCGCCCGAGGCGGTGGAGTTTCTCCTTGACGCCGAAAGGAAAATCGACGCTGATCCCGAGGCCGCCGCTCTGATGGCAAAGCACCTTGAAAGATACGAGTCAACCGACTCGCTCAGAATGGACGAACTGAACGCCGACATGAACCGCGTCGCCGAGCTTACCGGCCTGACATGGTACGCCGCGATCTTCATCCTCTACGCGAAGATGTCATTCCATATGCGCGAGCTCTATAGGAAAAAGGGGATTCCCGACGACATCTGGTACAACTCGGTGCGCGATCTCTCATTCAAGAACCGCGAATGCCACGACATAAACGGCGAGTGGGGACTCCATACCGACTGGTTTCAGGGCTTCCTGAATCTGAGGCTCTTCGCCCTCGGGCGGCTCCATTTCATCGCCGAGCCATTCCGCGTCTGTGAGGAGCCGATCACAAGGCAGGGGATAACCCTGATCCCCCACAAGACGATCGCCATCGCGATCCACATTCCCTCCGACGGAAAGCTTCTCTATGACGATGTCATCGCCTCGCTAAAGAAGGCGTACGATTTCTATCCCGAGTACCGTATCGACGGCAAGCTCGTCTTCCAGTGCAGCTCGTGGATTCTCTACCCGCGGATGCTGGAATTCATGACTCCCGGCTCGAATCTGTCCAGATTCATAGAATGCTTCGATATGCTCGGTTCTGAAGAGTCCGACGAGTTCAGGGACTGCTGGCGTCTCTTCGGACGCGATTACAGCGAGGGCTCAAAGGCTCTCCCGCGTGACACCACGCTCCGCCGTCAGTACGCCGAATGGCTCGACAAGGGCAACCGATCGGGCTATGGACGCGGAATCATCGTCTTCGACGGCGAAAAAATCCTGAAATAATCTTACACCTACCGGGACGGAGGATGCCGTCCCGGATTTTTCGCGGATTTTTTTATTTTCGGGAACATTTTCATGTCACAAAACGTCTTATACGGTACAGACCCAATTCTTGATAAAAAGGGAGTACAAAATGAAAAAAATTCCGATAATAATCACGACCGCGGGAATAACGCTCGCGCTGTCAACCGCCGTCTTCGCGCTGAATAACGAGACAATCTCCGCGCTTCTCAACCGGAAGCTCAGCATTGAATACAACGGCAAAACCCAGACGCTGTCCGACGAAAGCGGCAAAACCCTCTATCCGATCACCTACAACGACTCGACCTACCTTCCAGTCCGCGCGATCTGCGAAATGCTCGGAATCGACATCGACTGGGACGCCGATGAAAACCGGGTCATAATAAAGGATGAAACAAACCGCGCGGACTTCGATATAGTGTCCGAAAACGGCGAAAGAATTCTGAGAGCCTATCTCGGCAAAGGCGGTGAGGTCACGATTCCCGACGGAGTCACCGTTATCGCCGAAGGCGCGTTTGACGGTACGATTCTCACAAAGCGCGGCGCGGGAATTCCGACCGCGATCTATATGCCAGACTCAGTCAAAACCATCGAGGACAACGCGTTCCGCCTGCTCGTCGGAAGAGACGGTAAAGGACTTGAAAGCGTCCGGCTCTCTTCAAACCTCACAAAGCTCGGCGACCGGAACTTTTCCGAGTGTACTGAGCTGAAATCGGTCATTCTCGAAAGAATCCCGTACGAAAGGATTGAAGCCGGAGCGTACTGCTTCTCGGACTGCCCGTATATCACGCGCTTTGATCTCGCGGCCGCGTCAGACTGCGAACTCGGAATGACCTACTTCTTCGCGCCGGGCAAGGGCTATCGTCTTGAGGCGGTCGACCACGCGGCCGGAAACGAATATCATCTTCTCTACAGAACCTCCGACTACGGCGTGACATGGGAACTCATCGACACAAATCTTGACAATGTCTATTCGCGCAACGCGACGGCGATCGGGTTTGTCGACGAAAATGTCGGGTTCATCGGCTTCCGCGCCGAGTTTGAGGATTTCAACCCGGCTGTTATGATGACTTCGGACGGCGGCAAAACATGGAATAAATTCACCGCGATAAGCGAACTCTGCGAAGAATACACCGCCGAAGGCTGGATGCTCGCGCCGTTTTCGTTCGGCTGGGATAACGGCCTTTTCACGCTTATCATTTCGGGTTACCGCGACTCGGATCCGGGACGCGATGAGGAGATAAAGCTCACCCTGACATCGGAAGACGGCAAAAACTGGAAGAGGCCCGGAGCCCTCGCCCCGCTCGCCGAGTCAAACGGCTGGAAGCTCTTCGTGAGCGGCGATATATGCACGCTTACCGACGGAAATTCCACTTATACATACAAGCCCGGAAGCTCCGCGCCGTTCGATCTTCGGATTATCGCCGGATATGAGTCGCACATAAAGCTTCTCGCGGACGATAAAGTCATTCTCCTCACCTACCCCGCCGCGTCGCATGAGACCGAGACCGGAATTCACATCCACGAGGACGGAGTGAAAATCGACCAGCTTACCGGAGAGATAATCGCCCGCGCCGATGTGACATACGAAAAGATACTCCAGCTCTTTGACTACGACGGAAGCATCTCCGAAAGCAACTCCGACTTTGATGTCGCCTGCGAGCCGGTCATTTACGATGGATATCCGCGGCTTCGCTATGAGCTTACGACCAAGGACGGCAGAGTCACTCTGAAAGCTTCGGCGTATTTCACGGAGGAGGGTGTGAAGCTTGTCGCCGTCGAAGCGGTCATCGGAAACGACGCGCGGAAGCTGATGCCATACTATGAAAAGGCGTACAGTGCTTCATGGATGCTCGATCCGACCTTCGTGAAGTCAGACAGGGGAAACAGCGTCTGGTTCGGAAACATAGTGTATTCAAAGGTAGCCGACGAACGCTTCACCGAAAAGGGCATAAAAAGCCTAGCAGACTTCCGGAAATATCTCTCGGAATTCTACACTGAGGACGCGGTCGCGCGCCTCCTGCCCGGAGATGATGATTTCGCAGATTCCGAGCCGGAATTCATCGATATTGACGGCGTGCTTTACGTGATGGACGCGGCGCGCGGAACCTCTCCCTACGAGGCGACGCCGATCTACAGCGCGGCCGGAAGCACTCTGGTGGTCATTTTATATTACCCCGACACGCCGGATCCGGAACCGTACAAACGGAGCTACACGATAGACTTTGAAAAGACAACGGACGGATATCTCTGCAAAACCTTCGTGCCGCTTCTCTACTGATCCGCGAAAGAGCCGGTGACGTTGTACCGGAAGGCTTGAAAGCAGGGGAAAATTCCGACGGACGCCGCTTTGCGTGCTTAACCGCCCGGGACGGACTTGTCAGCACAGACTCCGGACGCATATTCCGGCGCGGATGAAACACGGACATAAACTCACGTAAAATCGCCAGAGGGGCGCGAAGCGCGGCTGAAGCCGCGCTTCGCGTGTTCCGGCACGCCGCGGCGTGCCGGAAC
>CAKSVM010000119.1 GCA_934503195.1 uncultured Eubacteriales bacterium | reverse complement strand
AAAAAAAACACCCCCCCCCCCCCGCAAGAAAGGATAAAAATATGAAAAAGCGTGTGCTGGTGGTCAGTTCGGCCAACATGGATTTTGTTATGAAGATGAAGAAGCTGCCGGAAGCGGGGCAGACGATTGTCGAGGAGCGCGGATACAGCTACGTTCCGGGCGGAAAGGGCGCGAATTCGGCGCTGGCGTTCGCCAGACTCGGCGCGGACAGCGTTTTCTGCGCGAGAGTCGGCGCGGACGTGAACGGAAAGAAGCTCAAGGAACTTTACGACTCAAACGGAATCGATACGAGATTCATGAAGATCGACCGTCTGAATCCGACCGGACTGGCTTCGATAATCGTCGAGGAATCCGGCGCGAACCGGATCATCGTCTATCCCGGCGCGAACGCGGCGATGAGCGAGGACGACGTCGAGGACGCGCTGACCTGCCTTCCCGACGCGGTTTTCCTCCAGTTCGAGATCCCCGACGCGGCGGCGATCGCGGCGGCGAAGTTCGCGGCGAAGCGGTCGATCCCGGTCTTTGTCGACGCGGGCCCGGCAAGACAGGACACTCCGCTTGAAAAGTTCCCGAGACTCGAAGTCATCTCGCCGAATGAGTCCGAGACGCTCGCGCTGACCGGAATCTATCCGAACGACAGCGCGAACTGCCTTCGCGCGGCAAACGAGATCCTGAAGCGCGTCGAGGCGAAGTATGTCGTCATCAAGCTCGGTGGGCGCGGGGCGTATATTCACGACGGAAAATTCTCGCAGCTCATCCCGGCGATCGAGTCGGAGGTCGTTGACACGACGGCGGCGGGCGACGCCTTCACGGCCGCGCTGACGCTTGAGTACCTGAATTCGGGCGACATCGTGAAGGCCGTAAGATACGCGAACGTAGTCGGCTCGATCGTCGTCGGCAAGGCTGGAGCCTCGACCTCGCTTCCGACGGCGGCCGAGGTGGGCGAGTTCATCCGCAGGCGGGGGATCACCTTCTGATGGCCGGGCGGATAATCGCGGTCGATTTCGGCGACGTCCGGACCGGACTCGCGGTCAGCGACACGCTCGGAATGCTGGCGAACGGAATCGGCTACGTGAAGTCGGATTATATGCCGAAAACGGCCGATCTAGTCGCTGAAAAGGTCAAGGAATACAACGCCGCGAAGATCGTCATCGGCCTCCCGATCAACATGAACGGCACGGTCGGCCCGCGCGCCGAACACGCGCGTGAGTTCGGGAAGCTCCTTTCCGAGCGGGTCGGGGAGATCCCGATCGAGTTCTTCGACGAGCGATGCTCGACGATGGCGGCGCACCAGATCATGAATTTCACCGACACGCGCGGAAAAAAGCGCAAAGAGGCGGTCGACACGCTCTCGGCGCAGATCATTTTGCAGAATTATCTCGATTCGCACCGAAACTGACGCCGCGACAGAAAAAAACACCCACGCCGCGGCGTGGGTGAAATTATTCCGCGGTTATTCGGTCGGCTCGGAATCGGTGAGATTCGAATATTTTTCGGTCTCGACGACGTGGGTCTGATAGTATTCGAGAAGGGTCGCGCAGGCGAATTTTTCGAGATGCGCGCCGTCGTAGGTCACGTCCGGGTCGAGCGTCCCCTCCTCGGTCGAGAAGAGCGGGAGCGGGTCGAGCATGAAAACCTGCTTTTCGGCGATCAGGGTCTTCAGCTTTTCGTTGAACTGAACCTGCTTTTCGTTCGTGATGCCGTTCTGCGACTTCTGCTCGTAGGCCGTCGTGACCGGGAGAATCAGCTGGACGTAGATCGGCACGTCGGTGATCTCGCGGATCGAGTCGATCGCCTTTTCGTAGGCCTTGATGAAGGCCGACGCATTCCAACCGAGCTCGTTGACTCCGGTCGAGATGTAGACCGATTTGTATCGGCCTTTGTAGAGCTCTAGAGCCTCGTAGCAGCTGACAAGCGACTTCTGGCCGTTTTCGTCGGTGTAGGTGACATACTTCTTTTCGAGGTTCCTTAAGTTGAATCCGGTCGCCGAGCAGTTAATCGGGTTCACCTTCGTGTACATTATGAGTCCCGCGGTGCGCGAGTCGCCGATGAAAATCGTGTCACTGAAATAATCGATCGGATAGGCGTCGCATTCGGGGACGGGCGACGTGAAGTCGTATTCGGTTTTGCCGTCGGGTCCGGTCACAGGTTCCTTCACCGGGATCTCGCGCTCGTAGATTCTTTCGGACGGATCGCCCTCCTTGCTCTGCTTTGAGCGGGTCGGCGCGTTCGTGTAGACGTAGTTCACGTGATAATCGACGCTGAGGAACGAGCAGAACATCACCGCCGCCGCGACGGCGAAGATAAGCAGGAATATTTCGATTAGGATGTACGGGTTCAGTCCGGATTTTTCCTCCGGCGCGTTTCGCGGCGTTCCGCGCGAACCGCCCTGACGCGGCGGGGTCTGACGGTATCCCGTTTCTTTGCCGTAATTCTGCCGCGTGTACCGCGGATTCTGACGATTCGGCCGGTTCTGGCCGTTATTGTTGTTCAAAGGTGCGTACCCCCAAATAGAGATACTATTATTATACCACATTCGACAGGAGACTTCAATACTTTTTTTGAAAATAATGAAAAGAAATTATCAGATCGAGCTTGAAAACGAGCTCTCAAAGATTTCAACGCCGCGGCGTCTGCTTCTTCACGCCTGCTGCGCGCCCTGTTCGAGCTATGTACTCGAATATCTGACGAAATATTTTGACATCACGGTCTATTTCTGCAACCCGAACATCACTGACCGCGCGGAATATGACAAGCGGCTCTCCGAACTTTTGCGGCTCGCCGGGGTTCTGCCGCACGAAAATCTCATCGAGGTGGTCGACGCCGGGTACTCGCCGGAAGGGTTTCTTGAGCTTTCAAAGGGGCGCGAGGAGCTTCCCGAGGGCGGGGCGAGGTGCTTTGACTGCTATCGTCTGCGGCTTTTCCGGACGGCCGAGTATTTCATGTCGCGGCGCGGGGATTTCGACTTCTTCGCGACGACTCTGACCGTGAGCCCGCACAAGAACGCCGGAAAGCTCAACGAGATCGGCTTCGAACTTTCGGAAAAATATAATCTCCCGTGGCTTCCGTCGGACTTCAAGAAGCGCGAGGGCTACAAGCGGTCGATCGAGCTTTCGCGGATTTACTCGCTCTATCGGCAGGATTACTGCGGCTGCGAATTTTCGCGTCGGCTGAGACACGGGGGAGACGCGGAAGATGGCGAAAAGTGAGTCGCTGATCTCGCGTGGGATTATGATCCGGATCGCGCGGTCGGCAAGGCGGAAGACGGTGCTTTTACGCGTCGGTAAGGACGGCGTGCCGGAGATTCTGAGCCCGGTCGGCGTTCCGGTACGCGAGCTTCAGCGGATCGCCGACGAGAATTCGGCAAAGCTCTGTGAGTTCCTCGAAAATTACCGCGAGCGCGAGGCGGCGAAGGCGGAATTCACGCCGGATTACGGTTCGCGGCTCCGCTTTCTCGGGCGGACGGTCGTCGTCACGGCAAGGGAAGGGAACACGGTCGGGTACGACGCGGAGAATTTCTACATCCCGCCGGGACTCCCGCCCGAACGGATCAGAGCGGCGGTGGTTCAGATCTACAAGCTCGCGGCGAGAAACGAGATCACGCCGAGAGTCGTGAGATTCGCGGCCGTTATGAGACTCTCGCCGATGTCGGTGAAGATCAACGAGGCGCGGAGTCACTGGGCATCGTGTTCGGCGCGCGACACGCTGAATTTCGCGTGGTTTCTTATTATGGCCGAGCCGGAAGCGATTGATTACGTCGTGATTCACGAGCTTTGCCACATGATCGAGTTCAACCACTCGGAAAGATTCTGGAAGATCGTCGGGGAATACTGCCCGGATTACGCCTCAAAGAAGGAATATCTGAAGGAACTCTGGCAGGAAATTCTTAAAGAAGGCTGGTAAAAAGCCGCCGCGGCCGATTCGGCCGCGGCGGTTTCTTATGCTTACGTATTATTAACTCTTTTCGGCGATGTAGGTCGAAACGCGGTTCTGAATGATCTTTGCCGTCTCGTCAAGCGACTTCGCGTCGCTGAAATACGCCTCGGCCTCCTCGTTGATGATCTCAAAGACCTTGCCCTCAAGGTCGGGCATTCCTTGAACGCCATTCAGGAATTCGATGAAGGCGTCGAGGTGGCTCTGGTTTATCTGAACGAGAACTCCGCCGCGATTTCTGCGCTCCATTCTCTCAAGAGCTTCCTCATAGGTCATGTCACTGCCGCCGAAGCTCGACCAGCCGTTCGCACTGAAAACGTACCATCTGCCGATCTCGGCTTCGCCGACCTTTTTCATTCCCGCAACCGAGGTTTTGAGTCCGCGTCTTCCGCTGCGTCCGGCTGGGTCGGCGTCGAGAAGCGTTTTGAGGAAGTTCCACGCGCCTTCTTTTAAGAGGCTCTTATCGGTGATCGCGTAGCTTGACGACGCCTGAAGCACCGCGCCGTTGCCCTTGTTTGTCGGGTAGCCGATGAATACCGTCTCGTTTTTGTCGCCGTATCTGACCGACGCCGAGACGTAATCGGTGAAGGAACTTATGTATCCGCCGTTTGTGTCGAGGAAGATCTTTCCCTCGCGGTAGGGTAGGCTTTGATCCTCACGGAAGTCCTGAAGCTCGTCGCCCGAGAGCGAATTGTAGTAGCTGAAATCCTCGGTGTTCTTCACGAGTCCGAGGAGCTTCTTGAAATTGTCGTTGTCAAAGTCACAGGACGCGTTCTTGTAGTCGATGAAGGTGTCCATCGAGCAGGCGAGCGCGAGGTAGAGCATCGTCTGACGGTCGGTGTAGTTCGCGAGGTAGGTTCCCTCGGGGAGATTTGACGCGAAATCGACGAACTTGTTCGCGTCCCAGTGATCGAAACTCAGGTATTTTTTGTTCGCGAGGATCGTGTTTATCTGGAAATCGGTGATAAGCTCGTAGAGATGGCCGTCTGTGTCGCATCCGGCGTCAAGGACGTTCTCAAAATACTTCGAGCGGTCGAAGGTCTCGTCCTTTTCGATCAGCTTGTTGAGGTCGGTGAAGGCCTTCTGAGCGATGAGGTCGCTTGTCGAGTTGAAGGACGAGAGGCTGACGATATCGGGCGCGGTTCCGGCGATGAGGTCGTTTTTGAGCTGTTCGCTTCCCGAATAATCCTCCTCAGTCGAGTATTTGAGGTAGTTTACAAGCTCGACGCGGTATTCGTCGCTCGCGCGGTTGAACTTCACGGCGAGAGAATCGAGATCTCCCGAGCCGTACGGCGAGTGGGCGACACGGATGACGTACTTTTCGGGGATCTCCTCCTCAGGAACTCGCTTCAGCAGGAGAAGCTCGCGCGCGACTTCGTCGCTTGACGTAAAGTCATAGTTGTAGCAGACAATGTTGTCGGCGTCGATGATCGCGAGCTGACGGACGGTATAAGGGTTTATGTCCGAGTTGACGAAATTCAGAAGCTCGGTCGGCTCGGCGTCGGCCGCGTTGAAGCCGTAGAGTGACGAATCGTCCTTGTAGTAGATGTCGAATCCGCTTCCGACGAAGAACTCGGCGTTCTGTATATTCTGCGAGTCGGGGAGCGGAACCGGGTCGCCGAATCCCTTCTTCGCGGTATCGATGTAGCAGATCTGGTTTCCGCCCGACGAATTGTCGCGGAAGGACGCGTAGACCCGCCCGTCTGACGTCGCGCCGAGGCGTCTTATGTAGCCGTTGACCTCGATTTCAAAGAGCTTCGTGAAATTCTTATCGAGCGCGATTATCGCGTAGTCGCAGGTGAGGAAGACATTTTCGTCCTTATCGACCGCCATTGAGTCGATATAGAAGGGCTGTCCGCCGAAGGCAGAGTTCTCTCCGGTCGACTCCATGAGCGAGGCAATGTCGTCGCAGACGCGGGTCCGCTTGCCGTCGGGGGTCGTTTTATCGACCATGTAGGCCGATTTTTCGGTCTTTTCGTCCCAGCCCTGCAAGAGGAAGAGCATACTTCCGTCCTGAAGCAGCGCGATCTCCTGAATGTAGCCGCTGTTTTCATCGGAATTTTCGAGAACCTGCTTATCGATGCTTCCGGTTGCCTGATCGATGCTCAGGATGACGTTCTGGGATTCGTAGGGGTCGCGGCTGATGATTTCGAAGCCGTAGACGACGATCTTTCCGCCAGCGACGCCGATTTTGTTCACGTTGATGTCTCCGGCCTCGATCGGGGTCGCCTTGTAGACGTGATCGACCTTCGATTTCACCGGCTCGGGTCCCTTTTTGCCGCAGGACGAAAGAGGGATTATCCCGGCGAGCATGACAATAGCCAGAATCGTCGACAGAATACGTGTTTTCATGTGATCTCTCCTATATTTCATAAATTATTTGCAAGTTCATTATATCATACTTTTCGTTGTTTGTAAAGCTCTACAGCTTCAAATTAACAAAGATTTAATATTTGCGGCGGAAGTTTTCGTAAAATGCTACAAATTCGTGAATTGACTTGATTTTGCGCGGAAAAGATGGTATAATATACAGGAATAAAACTGTGAGGTTAATAATGAAAAAAGCGATAATTTCAACTGTAATAATCTGCCTTCTCGTGATGGCGGGGGCGGCGGCCGTCCCGGCTTATATTCTGTCAAGGGACAACGAGCCGACGCCCGATCTTGTGCTGACGCCCGGAATTTCGGCTGACAATCCGTCGTCGGGGCTTTCGACCGACGAGGCCGAGACCGAGCCGCCGCCCGAGCCGAAGGTGACCGAAATCACGATGACTTTTGTCGGCGACTGTATGCTCGCGACCGACCGCGGCGGTGAGTGGCCGGGTTCCTTCAATCTGCTGGCAAAGCAGGTCGAGCCGACCTATTTCCTCGAAAATTTCATCGAGATCTTCGAAAACGACGACTGGACGGTCGCGAATCTCGAAAACGTCTTCACCGACGATCCCGACATAAAGACTCGCGCGAAGGGCTACACGCCCGCGTACTGGTACAAATCCGGCACCGAGAACACCGCGATTCTGACCGAGGCGGGTGTCGAGGTCGTTTCGATCGCGAACAATCATTCGGAGGATTACGGCGCGAAGGGATATTCCGACACGCGCGACGCGCTTGACAAGGCCGGGCTGATCTGGGGCGACAACGACAAGATAGTCATCCTCGAAAAGGATGATTACAAAATCGCGCTCTACTGCTGTACATTCTACTACTCGGGCTACGACACGATAATCTCGAAAAAGCTCGCAGGGGTCGAGGCCGACTACAAGATCGTCTACTTCCACGGCGGAACCGAGCGCGTTCATCAGCCCGACGGCTGGAAAGCGGCCGGGGCGAGACGGATGATCGACAGCGGAATTGATCTTGTCATTGGCGGACACCCGCACGTCCTTCAGCCGGTCGAGGTCTACAAGGGGAAGACGATCGTCCACTCGCTCGGAAACTTCTGCTTCGGCGGCTCGCGCAGTGAGGAGAACCGGACGATGGTCTACCGGCTCTGTCTGACCTTCACTGACGGCGTTCTGATGTCCGAGACCGACGAGATCATCCCCTGCTACCTCTACAGTGACGCATACAAGCCCGCGATAATCACCGACAAGACCGATTACGACGCCGTGATGGCCTTTCTGAACGGCGAGACCGACTCCCCGATGCCGAACGCGAAGAAGCTTGGTGAAGGCGATGAGTGACGGAATCGACGGCCGCGAGACTGTGTCTGAGCGTCTGACCGGCCGTGAGTCGCCCTACCGCGCCTGCGAACTCTGCCCGCGCCGCTGCGGCGTCGACCGGACGAAGACGACCGGATTCTGCGGGCAGACCGACGAAATCCGCGTCGGCCGCGCGGCTCTTCATATGTGGGAGGAGCCCTGCATTTCGGGCAGCGAGGGCTCTGGAACGGTGTTTTTCGTCGGATGCAAGCTCGGATGCGTTTACTGTCAGAACTATCAGATCTCGCGGCGGGGCGCGGCGGGTGGGAAG
>CAKSVM010000118.1 GCA_934503195.1 uncultured Eubacteriales bacterium | reverse complement strand
AGTGCAGGTTGCGCGCTCACGCGCGCAATCGACTTCGCTTCGCGAAGTCGACGCCGCATTCGCGCCGCCTGCGGCCGCTCCGCGGCCGCCATATCCTGTTCCACGAATACTCAAATTCCGCGCGCAAAAGCCGAGGCTGCCGCTTCGCGGCAGCCTCGGCCAACATCCTCACCCAACCAGCTGATTTATCAGCCCGCCGAGTCCCTTTTCCTTGAATATATTCCTGTAGTACGCAAGCTCGTCGGTGATCAGCGAATCGATCAGCTTTATTCCGAGAAGCTCGACCGGCGCGCGGTCGTCCGTGAAGATCAGATTCCCCGCGTCGTACTCTTTGAGCGAACCGACAACATCGTTCATGCGCCATTCATACGCCCCGTCGCCCGTGTAGGACGGAAGCGTGATCTCCGGCTCCGAAACCGACGCGAAAAGCTCGCGGTTCGTCGTGCCTGAGACGTCGGTCACCCGTACATAATCAAAAACCGACGAGATCGTGTCGCAGAGATACGCGTTGATGCTTCCCTCTCCGCCGTTCGCCATGTTCAGATTCACAACCATCACTCCGCCCGGATTCAGATGCTCCCGCACCAGCGTGAAGAACTCGACCGACGACATCTGGAACGGAATCGTTATGTCCTGATACGCGTCGACCATTATCACATCATACTTCTTCCTGTCGGCCGAAAGATACGCCCGGCCGTCATAGGTCGTGATCCCGACCGACTCGGGAAGCCCGAAATACTCGTGCGCGAGCTTCGTTATCTTCTCGTCGATCTCGACCCCGGTGATCTTCGAGCCGGGATAGTACTTCGAGCAGAGCGTCGAAAAGGTTCCGCTTCCCATCCCGAGAACCAGAATCTCCGGCGACTCCTTCTCAGCGCACATCAGCGGCGCGGCCAGCGCGGCGTCGTAGTACATCCCCGTCAGCCCGCCGTCCTTCATCGCGACCGACTGCACGCCGAAAAGCACGTTCGTCGAGAGCGCGACGCTCGAATCCGTCTCCTTTACCTGAAGATAGTTGTAAATCGACTCTCCCTCGTAAAGGAGATTGTCCTCCCAGAAGGCAAAGCTGTCCGAATGCCCGAAAACCGCCGAGACGATCAGAACCGCCGCCGAAACCCCGCAGAGAAGCTTTCTTTTCCCCGCGAAAATGAAATACACGATTCCGAGCAGAAGCAGAACCCCCGCGAATATCAGAAACGTAACGCTCGTCCCGACCGACGGAATCGTCACAAAGGTCGGCAGAAAGGTTCCGATTATGCTTCCGATCGTGTTGAAGGCCTCAAGCTTTCCGACCGTCCGCCCGCTGTCCTCCATCGAGCCCATCGTGTACTTGACAAGCGACGGCGTGACCGTTCCAAGCAGAAAGAGCGGAAAGACGAAGATCAGCATACACGAGACAAACGCCGCGATGATGAGATAATTCGTGTCGATCGCCAGCACCAGTAATCCCGAAACGACGATTATGACGTATTTTCCGACGAGCGGTATAAGCCCGATCCAGACCGCCGCGATAATCAGCCGCGCGAAGAGCTTTCCGGGATCGGGATCCTTATCTGCTGCGCGCCCGCCGTAAATGTTGCCAAGAGCCATCGCGATCATGATCGTGCCGATGATTATCGTCCACACAATCTGCGACGACGAGAAATACGGAGCAAGAAGCCGGCTCGCGCCGAGCTCGACCGCCATGACCGAGACCCCGGCGAAGAATTCGGTGAGATAGAGATAGATCTTACTCTGTAGAAGCTTGTTTTCTTTCATTTTCGTTCTCCGGAAAAAGAGGCGGCCGGATCTCCGTGACCAGGCCGCCTTTGATTGTCAGCAGATTAAAGTACTATTCTTCCCTCGTAGACCTTCACGCATCCGCCCGAGAGGTAGACCGCGTCGGACGTGTAGCGGATCTTGAGATCGCCTCCGGGGAGTTTGACCGTGATGTCCTCGTTCTTCGGGCAGTAGCCGTTTTCGACCGCCGCGACGACCGCCGCGCAGGCACCCGAGCCGCACGCCCATGTCTCGCCCGAGCCGCGCTCCCAGACTCTCATCTTGAGCGTGTGCGGGTTCAGCACCTTGATGAACTCGGTGTTGACTCTCTCGGGGAAGAGCGGATCGTTCTCGAACTTCGGACCGATTTCGGAGAGATCAAGTCTGTCAAGCGGCGCGTCAAGATCCTCGCTGAAGACGACGCAGTGCGGGTTGCCCATCGAAACGCAGGTGATGCGGTAGCGTCCGCCCGCGATTCTCGTCGGGACGCCGATCGCCGTGTCCCCGCTGAGCTTTACCGGAATGAGCGCGGGATTCAGCTCGGCCTTGCCCATGTTGACCGTGGCGTAGGCGACCTCGCCGTAGACCTTTTCGGTCGTGACGCGGCGGATTCCGCTCAGGGTCTCAATGTCGATGTAATCGCGGTCGACGAGCTTATTGTCGATCATGTACTTCGCGATGCAGCGCGCGGCGTTTCCGCACATTCTGCCCTCGGTTCCGTCGAGATTGAACATTCTCATCCGCACGTCGGCGACCTTAGACGGCATCATGAGCACGACTCCGTCGCCGCCGATTCCGAAATGGCGGTCGGCGAGTCTTATCGAAAGTCCCTCGGGATTGTCGATTCTCTGCTTGAAGCAGTCGAAGTAGATGTAGTCGTTTCCGCAGGCTTCCATCTTCGTGAACTCGAGCGAAGCCTTCTCGGTGCGCATATTGTTGATGTCGACAAGCTCGGTGCAGGCCTGCGAATAGCGGCTCTTGAGGCAGTCGGCGACCGCGTTCGCCGTGTCGATCGAGGTCAGGCAGGGGATAGCGCGCTCGACCGTCTTGCGGCGGATCTTGACCGAGTCGCGGGTCGGGATTCTTCCCTTCGCCGAGGTCGAGATGACATAGTCGATCCAGCCCGACTCGATGAGCTTGAGCGTGTTGTTCTCGCCCTCGTGAATCTTGTCGACGATCTTGCACTTCATGCCGTAGTCCTCGATGACCTTCGCCGTCCCGCGGGTCGCGTAGAGGTCGAAGCCGAGGTCATACCAGCGCTTCGCGGTGTCGCCGATCTCGGACTTGTCGCTGTCACGGACCGTGATGAACACGCCACCCTGCTTCTTCATCGAGTATCCGGCCGCGACGAGTCCCTTGTAGAGAGCTTCCTCGCGTGTCGAAGCGAGTCCGAGAACCTCTCCGGTCGACTTCATCTCGGGGCCGAGGTGCGTGTCGACGTTCATTAACTTCTCGAACGAGAAGACCGGAACCTTGACCGCGACATACGGCGAGGTCTTGTAAAGTCCGGTGCCGTAGCCCATGTCGACAAGCTTTTCGCCGAGCATCGCGCGGGTCGCGAGGTCGACCATCGGAACGCCGGTGACCTTCGAGATGTACGGAATCGTTCTCGACGAGCGCGGGTTGACCTCGATGACATAGAGTTCGTTGTCGTATATGAGGTACTGAATGTTGACGAGTCCCTTGATCTTAAGCGAGATCGAGAGATTCTTCGTGCATCTGATGATATCCTCGCGGAGCTTGTCGTTGATGTTCCACGACGGATAGACCGCGATCGAGTCGCCCGAGTGAATTCCGGTGCGCTCGACGTGCTCCATGATTCCGGCGATAAGGATCTCCTCGCCATCGCAGATCGCGTCGACCTCGAGCTCGATGCCCATCAGGTATTTGTCGATGAGGACGGGGTTCTCGATGTTGTGCGAGAGGATTATCGCCATGTACTCCTTGATGTCGTCGTCGGTGAAGGCGATTATCATGTTCTGTCCGCCGAGGACGTAGGACGGGCGCATCAGAACCGGGTAGCCGATGCGGTTCGCGATAGTCAGAGCCTCTTCGGTCGTCATGACCGTGAAGCCCTCGGGACGCTTGATGTGGTGGAGCTCGAGAAGCTCGTCGAAGCGTTCTCTGTCCTCCGCCGCGTCGATCGAGTCGGCCGAGGTTCCGAGGATGTTGACCCCGTTCTCGGACATGAATTTCGTGAGCTTTATAGCCGTCTGTCCGCCGAACGCCACAACGACGCCGAATGGCTTTTCAGTCTCGATGATGTTCATCACGTCCTCGTTGGTCAGCGGCTCGAAATAGAGTCGGTCGGCGGTATCGAAGTCGGTCGAGACTGTCTCGGGGTTGTTGTTGACGATGACGACATCATATCCGGCTTTCTTTAATGACCAGACGCAGTGAACCGACGCGTAGTCAAACTCGATTCCCTGTCCGATTCGGATAGGACCCGCGCCGAAGACTATGACCGTCTTCTTGTCGGGAGCCTTGTGCTCGTCGATGAACTCCGCCGCCTCGTTCTCGTCGTCATAGGTCGAGTAGAAGTAAGGCGTCTCGGCCGAGAACTCGGCCGCGCAGGTGTCGACCATCTTGAAGACCGCGCTCTTGTGCATTCCGGCGGGGAGCTTTTCGCCGGTGATCTCCTCGATCACCTTGTCGGGATAGCCGAGCTTTTTGGCTTTAATGTAGAGTTCGCGGGTCAGTGATCCGGACTTAAGCTCGCGCTCGACCGCGATGAGATTCTTTAATTTTCCGAGGAACCACTCGTCGATCATCGTGATCTCGTGGATCGTCTCGACCGTCGTTCCGCGGCGGAGAGCCTCGTAGACGATGAAAATCCGCTCGTCGTCGACGTTGTGGAGTCTTTCGGCGATCTCCCCGTCCGAAAGCTCGCGGTACTTCTTGTGCGAGAGCGAGGACATTCCGATCTCGACTCCGCGGACGGCTTTCATTATAGCCTGTTCGAAAGTCGTACCGATAGCCATGACCTCGCCGGTCGCCTTCATCTGGGTTCCGAGCGTGCGCTTCGCGTAGACGAATTTGTCGAACGGCCACTTCGGGAACTTGACGACGACATAGTCGAGCGCGGGCTCGAAGCAGGCGTAGGTCTTCTTGGTGACGGCGTTGAGGATTTCGGGGAGCGTGTAGCCGATGGCGATTTTCGCCGCGACCTTCGCGATCGGGTAGCCGGTCGCCTTAGAAGCGAGCGCGGACGAACGCGAAACTCTCGGGTTGACCTCGATGACGGCGTATTCCATGCTCTCGGGATGAAGCGCGAACTGGCAGTTGCATCCGCCCTCGATTTCAAGCTCGTCGATGATCTTCAGAGCCGCCGAGCGGAGCATCTGATATTCCTTGTCCGAAAGTGTCACCGCGGGCGCGATGACGATAGAGTCTCCGGTGTGGACGCCTACGGGGTCAAGGTTTTCCATCGAGCAGATCGTGATCGTGTTTCCGGCCGAGTCGCGCATGACCTCGAACTCGATTTCCTTCCAGCCCGCGATGCACTTCTCGACGAGAATCTGGTGAATCGGCGAGGCGTGGAGTCCTGTCTTGCAGATCTCGATGAACTCCTCCTCGTTCGAGGCGATTCCGCCTCCGGTTCCGCCGAGTGTGAAGGCCGGACGGATTATGAGCGGGTAGCCGTTCGAGTGCGCGAACGAGAGCGCGGTCTCAAGGTCGGTGACGACGAGTGAGGGAATGCAGGGCTGACCGATCTTCTGCATTGTGTCCTTGAAGGACTGGCGATCCTCGGCCTTGTCGATTGTCTCTGGCTTCGCGCCGAGGAGCTTTACGCCCATCTTGTCAAGGAAGCCCTCCTTGGCGAGCTGCATCGAGATGTTGAGTCCGGTCTGACCGCCCAGAGTCGAGAGGAGACTGTCGGGACGCTCCTTTTCGATAATGCGCTTGATGGTCGGGATGGTCAGCGGCTCGATGTAGACCTCGTCAGCCATCGCGTTGTCGGTCATGATAGTCGCGGGGTTGGAGTTGACGAGCACGACCTCAAGTCCGTCTTCTTTAAGGGCGCGGCAGGCCTGAGTTCCGGCGTAGTCAAACTCGGCCGCCTGACCGATGACGATAGGACCCGAGCCGATGACCATTACCTTCTTAAGTTCCTTGTTGAGCGGCATCTTATTTTCCCTCCATCATTGAAATGAATCTGTCGAACAAAAACTGCGTGTCGAGCGGTCCGCCCGAAGCCTCGGGGTGGAACTGCACCGAAAAAGCCGGGCGGTCGAGATAATCAATTCCCTCGACGGTTCCGTCGTTTCCGTTGATATAGCTTATGCGCGCGTTCGGCACGAGTGAATCCTCATTTATCGCGTAGCCGTGGTTCTGGCTCGTGATGAAGACTCTGCCGTCCGAGGTGCGGATCGCGGGCTGGTTTCCGCCGCGGTGACCGTATTTCAGCTTCGTCGTGGTCATTCCCGAGGCGAGTGCCATCAGCTGGTGACCGAGGCAGATTCCGAAGACCGGGAGTCCGGAGTCGAGGAGCTTTTTGAGCTCTTCGATGACATGAACATTGTCGGTCGGGTCGCCGGGGCCGTTTGAGAGCATGACGCCGCTCGGATTGAATTCCATGATCTCCTCAAAGGTCGCCGAAGCAGGGACGGTGACAACCTCGCATCCGCGCTTCATAAGCTCGCGGCGGATTCCGCCCTTTGTGCCGAAGTCCCAGAGGACGACGCGGCGTTCGGCGTTTTCGGGAGTGTCGACGCGCGGAGCCTTGCAGGTGACCTTCTCAACCGGGTTCTTCACGCTGAACGCGGCGAGCTCGGCTAAGATCTCATCGAGATTCTCGGGATACTCGTGAACGACCTTGGCGGCCATTACGCCGACCTCGCGGACGATGCGCGTGAGCGCGCGGGTGTCGACGCCCGAGATTCCGGGTACGTTATGCTCGCTTAAAAAAACGCCAAGAGCACCTTCACTTCTGAAATTAGAAGGCTCTTGACATAAATCTCTGACAATGTAAGCGGAAAGCGCGGTGCCGTCGCTCTCAGCGTCGGGGGTGACTCCGTAGTTTCCGATGAGCGGGAAAGTCTGAATAACTATCTGACCAGAATAACTGGGATCGGTGAGGGTCTCAAGATAGCCTGTCATCGCGGTGGTGAAAACAATTTCCCCTATAGCGTCCGACTGACTTCCGATTGATTCGCCGCCAAAGACCCGGCCGTTCGCGAGAACGAGATAAGCGGGTTTACTCTGCATAAATATACCTCCGGATTTCTCCATCTATTTTCTGATGGCATTTTATCTATTATACCATACCCGCGGCCGATTGTCAAGACGTAAAGTTTATAAAGTTTACAGCCGACCGCGGCGGAATTTTAGCACAAATCAGATCATGAGCGTCTTTTTCTTCTTTGAGGCGTTCATCGAGCGGTCGAGATAGGGCTTGACCTCGCTGTAGAGACGGCTGGTGACGATCGAGAAGAGGATGTCGATTATGCAGAGCTGGCCGATTCTCGAGCTCATCGCGCCCGAGCGGATGAAATTCTCGTCCGAGACCATGAAGAGATTGATATCGGTCGCCCCGGCGAGGGAATTCTTTCCGAGGCGGGTGATGCTGATCGTCTTCGCCCCGGTGGATTTGACGATGTCGAGCGTGTCGAGAAGATCGCGGGTCTCTCCGGTGTAGGAGATAAAGACGGCCGCGTCGTCCTTCGAGAGATTCGAGGCGGTGAGGATCTGGAGATGCGGATCGGTCTGCGCGGTGGCGAGCTTGTTGATCCGGAGGAACTTGTTCTGCGCGTCAAGCGCGACAAAGCCCGAGTTCCCAACGCCGTAGAAGTCGATTCTTCTGGCCTTGACAAGAAGCTCGACGGCCTCGCTGAGAGCCTTGTAGTCCATGATCTCCATAGTGTTCTTTATCGCCTTGATATTGTTGTCACAGACCTTTGAGACGATATCCGGCGAATCGTCGTTGGGGCTTATGTCCTTGTAGCTCATCTCGCCGTCGTCGCTCAGGAGAATATCGGCGTTGAGATACATACAGAGTTCCTTGTATCCGTTATATCCGAGAGTCTTGCAGAGTCTGACAACGGTGGGCTTGCTGGTATTGCACTTGTCGGCAAGCTCGCTTATCGGCATCTTGACAACCTCGGCGGGATTATCGATCATGTACTTGGCGATACGCTTTTCGCTCGCCGAGAGGTGGTCATAGCTTTCCTTTATATTGAGATAGCAGCGCAGTTCAAACAACTCCTGTTCATTCAAAATTCTTTCACATCAAGAACTGTTTCGTAACTAGTTCCATAGTTCCATACTATTATACACGATCCGCCCCGGAATTGCAATAGATTCCGGGGCAAATTTGCACTGTGTTCATAATTTCGGGCGAAACCGACGCGGTTACCGCGAAAATATTCAGATTCCGGGCAGAGTTTCCGCGCTGAAATTCCGCTTTCGTGAATGCCTCAGCTTCCCGTCCGGCACGGCTTCGCCGTGCCGGACGGGAGCGGCCCCGGGC
>CAKSVM010000117.1 GCA_934503195.1 uncultured Eubacteriales bacterium | reverse complement strand
TATTGACGGAAATGTCGAGGCGGACGCTATTTCGGTCGGCGGCAGCATCGGCGGAGACGTGAATTGCGGCGGAAATCTGAACGTCAACGGAAATGTCGGCGGAAATATCGAATCGGACGGCGAAGTTACGGTCGCCGGCTCGGTCGGCGGCGATCTTGAGGCCAACAGCGACGCGACAATTCGCGGTTCGATCGGCGGCGACGCCTATTGCGACGGCAGTTTTCTCTGCGACGGTTCAGTTGGCAGCGACGTCGAGTGCTCGGGTGACGTAACGATCCGCGGCTCGGTCGGCGGCGACGTTCACTGCGACGGCGACCTGATAATCGGTGAAACTAGTTCCAGAATCCGCGTCGAAGGCGACATTGAATGCGGCAAAAACTGCACGATTTACGGCGACGCGCTCGGCGACGTCTCGGTCGATTTCGATCTGATGCTCAGCGGCAAAGTCAACGGCGATCTCGAAGTCGGCGGCAAAGTCAAGAAAATATAGCAAAATGCCAGTCGCGCAAGCGGCTGGCATTTATATTTTGTCTGATTCGACGATTATTTGTCCATAGCTTCCATCAAAGCCTGAAGGTTCTCCTCTATCGTCGGCTTGATTCCGGCGATCATCGACGCGAAATCGGTCGACTTTTTGTTGATCGTATCTGAAATCTTGTTCGAGAAATTGTTGTAAACTCCGTAAATAGTTCCAAGATCGTAATGACGCGTTTCGCGAATGATGTTCATCATCTCGATCGATTCGTCGTTGCGGAGGATTTTCTGCGAAATTCGGCCGTCGTAGAAATACGGCATGATCTTTTCGTAGGTGATGTACGACATCGCGTCCATGATTGCTCCGGTCTCGCTGAGGCGTTTATTAGTCACCGGAATTACCATTAAATAGGAGAATGTACGCAAATTGGAATAATTTTCCTGTGATTCGTCCCACTTCGGCACCGGAACGATGCCGTAGGTCGCCTCCATGTCGCGGTACCAGTTCGCCGCCTTGAGCTGCGCGCTCAGAAGAAGCGCGCGGCCGTCCTTGAAAATCATTTCGTAATGCGACTTATCGGCGTTCGACGATGCGTTGTTCGCGTAAAGATAGTCGCCGTCCTGCGCGAAAGTCTGGCTCAGCTTGATCGCGACGTCGTAAAAACGCTCGGTATCCGCGCCGAAAGTGAGATTTCCGTCCTTGTCGAGCGCGACGTAATTGACTCCGGACGACGAAATCAGCGAATTGTAGGTGTGCTGGAAGCCGGTCAGGCCGTAAATCGCCTTTCCGTCGACCTTGAACGGTGTGAACGCGTCGTCGCCGTTGAGGTTAGCGGCGGCTTTCATGTACTCGTCCATCTTGTCGAAGGTCCATTTTCCGTCGAGGACGAGCTGATACGGCGCGTCGAGCTTGAGATCCTCCATCATGTCTTCGTTGAAGAAAGTAACGATCGTGCCCTCAAAATCGACGAGCGAGACGTCGGTCGACGCGAAAAGGGCTTTTTTCGCCTTTCCGACGCGCGCGTTTTCGGTCGCCGCGCCGTCCCACCACGGTTTGTCGAGCTGGATTTCGGGAATCTGGTCGATGTCGGTCAGATAGCCCTCGGTCAGCGCGGTGTTGAGGTAGTAGTCGCGTATGAACGCGACGTCGTACGAGTCGTCGCCCGACATAACCGCCGTTTCGAGGGCCTTCGCCGCCTTGTCGAGCGTATTTTCCTCGTTGATTTCGTATTTGAACTTGAATTTTTCCTCCAGCGAACGGTTTCTTTCATAAATCGCGTCGTTGAGCGTGTCGCCGGTCGCCTCGTCGAAATCGAGATACGAGTAGAAATTGTAGCTCTGCGCCGTGTTGAGGATCGTGAAGGTCTCGCCCTTCAGGTCGATTTCGGGGTATGTATACCCGGGCGCGGCTCCGGAATCGGAACTAGTTTCACCGGACGGGGTCGTTTCGCCGCCGGGCGTCTGATTATCGCCGCACGAGAAGGCCGACGCGGCCAGAATGCCAATCAGAATCAGGGAAAGAACGCGTTTTTTCATTACAAGAACTCCTTTAGTAAACTGCGGTTATGTGCCGTAACAATATGATAACACAAATTTGACAGTATGTCAAGCACACCTGTCTATAAAAGTGAGAAACTTTGTGGAATTTGTTACTGCAATGTTTCTCTGCATGAATATTATATCATATTTTCCGTGATTTGTCAAGCGGTTTTAGCGAATTTTTTGAAATTTGTTTTAGATTTATTCGGACATCGGCGAACCAAGATTCATTTTACAGCGCGATTTCGGCTTCGTTTCGCCAGAGCTTCGCCTCGAACGGCCTGAATTTTGCCGTGCCGACCTCTTCGAGCTTGCACTCGACCTCGTCGGGCGAAAGATTGACGACGAACCAGAGCATCTCCGAAAGCTCGCTGCTCCATCTCGCGACGCAGAAGAGACGCTCGTCGGACGGATAAATCGAGTAATCTGTGTCGCAATTGTACATGATGTCGCTGAGATTTTCGCGCAATTTCAGCATTTTCGACATAAATTCCGCGAATTCGGGGTTGTCTTCGCTGCCGCCGAAGGCCTGCACGCCGCCGCCGACAAAGCAGTCGAACGCGAACATCGCCTTCGCCGCGTCGATTCCGTAGCGTTCGTAGGAATAAAGTCCGTCCTCGGTGACGCCGTTGTTCCACGTGTCGTGGTTGTCGGCGAAATTCAGCCAGAGCGCGCCGTCCGGGAAGATCGCCTGCCGCGCCTCGCAGTAGTGCTGAATTTGCGACGCGTTCATCTTTCCTTCAAAGATATTTTTCATTTGATAGTGAAGATCGTAAGAATATGCCATATCGCAGCTGTCGGTGTACTCATAATAGGGCCCTTCGACGATGAAGATTATGTCGTCGCGAACCGAATCGACGCGCTGACGAACCTTCCTGAACAGTTCGCAGTGGCCGTGATTGATCGATTCCCCGGCCGAATACGGCAGATTTTCCGCGGAATTAGTTCCACTCTGCCATGTCGGCGCGTCGAATCGGAAGCCGTCGACGCCCCAGTCGAGAACCGAAATTTCCATTGCTTCGGCGAAATAATTCTGGAATCCCTCGTTCGCGTGGTCAAAAGTCCACGTGTAGCCCTTGAAAATCTCGCCCGGACGCTCGTAAATGAACCAGTCCGGATGCTCTTCGCGGAGCGGATTGACCCGTGCTCTGTCAGCTCCTGCCAATTCAGGAATTTTCTTCTGCCATTCCGGCCAGTAATAGCGGCGCGACGAGTAGTGTTCGCGGTCGTAATCGGCAATTTCGGTGTCGATGCAGCCGTGCATCAGGACGTCGATGATCACTTTCATGCCGATTTCGTGCGCGCGGCGGATGATCGGCCGGATCGATTCGCCCGCGCCGTGCTGGATGTCGGGGTTTCGCAGGTCGTAAACCGTGTAGCAGGGGAAGAGGAAGGACGGCATGAGTTCAGCCACATTGAACCCGAGCGATTTTATCCGCTCGAGATCGGCGGCGAGCTCGTCAGGGTGGTCGTAGCGGTGATGGCATTTCGTCTCGGAGAGGCGGAGCGGGCCGATTTCGACCTCGTAGCAGACGAGCGAGCGGAGCATACTTCCCTTTTCGCGGTGGCAGCGGAGGCCGATTTTTTCGAGTCGGTCCGAAACCAGTTTCGCCGCGGCGATCGGATCGCAGTCGAACAGCTCGTAATCAAGCTCGCCAGTCGTCAGCGACTCGCCCGTATCGAGCGTGTTCTGCGTTTGTATAACACAAGTCAGCGCGTTGTCGAAGCGTCTCGACTCCTCGCGTGGGTCGGTCCACGCGGCGAAAGTCCGCGTCCCGTCGGTCAAAAGGATCGGTTGAGCCGGGCGCGACGTCGTTCTGAAGCCCGAAAGTGTTGGAAATGTTAACGCGATCATGCGTAATTTTACATTTTGTCCACAATTCGTGACCTCGACGCGCCTCGTGAATCCGCATCGACCCGACTTCACGCGGTAAATTTTCGTCACCTCGAACTGCCCGAGTCTGACGGTCAGGCGGAGTTCGACCGAATCGTTTGTCTTGACAAGCTTGTGGCCGACGTATTCCGACTCAAATTTCTCCAATCTGGAGTTTTCCAGCCGCAGACTTGCCCAGTTTTTGTTGATATTGACGAGATCAATCGTCGAACGGTACTCGCCGTCGAGCGTGAAGCGGAGCTCCTCCGCCCCGGATCTGTAGGTCGTGCCGTCGATTTCGATCGACGCCAGCTCGCCGTTTTTCGCGAATCTCAGCTCAAATCGATCGTTTCCGAAGATAATTCCCGAGTCGGTCTGTTCAAAAATCAGTTTGTTGTAAAGCATAATTGTTTCCTTTCATCAGCAAGGGGCGCGAACAGCCGCCCGCGCCCGCCTTTTCAGTTGTCGAACGACTCAACGTCGTCGTAGAATTTCTGAAGATTCGTTTCGCACTTTTCCTTCACCTTATCAACCTTCGACGCCCAGTTTTCGTCATTCTGGCTGACCGCCGCGTTGAACATACTTCCGCCGAGATCCTGACAGATCGCGCTGAATGTGAACGCAAAGTTAAAACTTAGTCCTTCTTTTATTAAATCATACATACGCGAGGTCACGTCGTCGCGCGAGTACTTGACCTTCAGCGCGGTCTCGAAATATGTCGGCGAAACCGACTTGAAATTCTCCGCGCCCATCGCCTCCATCGCCGCGCCGACCATGTCGAGCTTTTCGCAGGTCTTCGGAATTACCATCGAACTGTACACATTTCGCGCCAAAGTGTAGTAATTTTCTTGCGATTCGTCGAATTTCGGGTACGGAATGATGCCGTAATCGCTCTTCATGTCGCGGTAAACGCTGCTGATCTGGTGGAATTCGCTCGTCACGATGAGCAGGCGGTCGTCCTTGAACATCGAGCGGTAAACTTCGTGGTTGGTCGCGACGGTGCTCGGGTCGGCGTCGGATTTACTCATGTAGAATATTCCGTCGTTGTTGTTGAAAATATTGACGATTTTCTGGATCGCGTCGATCGTCCGCTCGGAATTTCCGGTGATGTGGTTGCGTCCGTCGTCGCCGGGCTTCGCGAATTCGAGGCCGAGCGAGCCGATAAAGCCCGACATATGGTTATAATCGTTCACAACTATTCCATATCTGTCGCCCGAATCGACCTTCGAGTCGCCGTTGACGTCGGAATAAACGGCCGCGCAGATCTCTTTCATCTTGTCGAGCGTCCATTTTCCGTCGCTGACTAACGAATATAAGTCTTCGGTTTTGAGCGATTCGGCGAGATTTTTGTTGAAAAGCATGCAGAAAATGCGCTGCGTGAGTTCGAGCGTGATGTCGCCCGACGCGAAATAGAGCTTTCCGCCGACTGTTCCGAGCTCGGTGAGGTCGGCCGTCCACCACGGCTTGTCGAAATTGAGATATTTCACGCCGAGAAGGTCGGTCAGGACGCCCTTCTGAATCAGCGTCGGCACGTTGAAGGTCAGGACGCCGCAGAGATCGTAGGCGTTGTCGCCGGCAAGCACGCTGTTGCTGATCGCGTTCATAAATCCTTCACGATCCACGTTCGCCGATCCGGCCATCGTGACGACCTCAAATTTGACGCCGAGCCGTTCCTCGACCTTACGATTCGCGTTGTAAACTGCGTCGTCGACGATGTCGCCGGTCTGATCGCCGACGTAGAACGAGTTCACGACGTCGTCGCGGTAGAGGACGTTGATGGTTTCGCCGCCGAAATCAAGATCCTTCGGCAGATCGTCGGCGAATTCGTCAACCGTAGTTTCCTCCGGGTCGGTCGCGGGCGGAGTCGTCACGCCGCCGTCCGGCGAATCGCCGCAGGACGCAATCATTGTCCCGATTGACAAAAGTAACAGAATTGAAATCAACCTTTTCTTCATATTGAGCCTCCGAAAAAATATTGTGAATTTTTGAGAAAAGTATTTACATTCCGGCCGGAATATGATATAATAGTACCATAAAGGACGCGAGGTTTGTACTTATATGATACCATATCTCAAAGGAAATTTCATCAACATTAGACTCATTTTTACAAACTATTGTCCAATTTCGAAGATTTTGGGGGCGGCGGTGTCAAAACTATGACCGATAATTTGTTGAAAGTGTACAAGGTTAATTCGGTTCCGGGGCGGCGCGAATTTTATCCGCATCATCACGACGAGCTTGAAATCGCGTATTTTCTGAGCGGTCAGGGGATTTATTCGGTCACGGGACGCGAATATCCGATCGAACCGGGCGATATTTTCATGTTCGCTTCGAGCGAAATTCACAAAATCACATACGTCGACCCGGCGCGCGAGATGATCGCGCTCAATTTCCATTTTCTGCCGCGGCTTCTGATCGCCGACGGCGGGCGGCTCGACCTTCCGCGGCTCTTTTTCGAGCGGCGCGACGGGATGAACCGCGTCACGCGCGAGATGGCCGGGGCCGATTACGACCAGATCTGCGCCGCGCTGACTGACTGCGAACGCGAAATGCGCGAAGAACGCGAGGGCTACCTCCAGCTCGCGACGCACGACATTTATCGCGCGCTCGTGCTGATCCTCCGGAGCTGTGACATCCTCGGCGGGCGGAAGCGTCGGCTCGGCTCGGTCGACCAGATCGCCCGCGCGCTCGATTACATCGACGAAAATTTTGTCGGCGAAATCACGATTCCCGCCCTCTGCGAGCTTTCGCGAATGAGCAAAAGCAATTTCGAGCGGCTTTTCGCGATGCTGACCGGGGTTTCGGTCGGCGAATACATAAAAAGGCGGCGGATCGACCGCGCGGCGGAGCTTTTACTCACGTCGAACATCAGCGTACTCGACGCCGCGCTCGCCAGCGGCTACCACAACACCGCGAATTTCAACCGCCAGTTCAAGGCCGTCACCGGGATGACTCCGCTTCAGTACCGGAAAGAGAATCTTAACAGAATGTAAAATTTCAGAGCAAAGTCTGTGACCTTGCTCTGAAATTTCTATTAAACCGTGAGTTCAACCTCGGCCGCGGCCTCTCCGGTCGCGAGTTTCGGGTCGATCACGTCGCGGATGAACTCCTCGACCTGATGCTCGGAACGTCCCGTGTAGTTCTTCGGGTCGAGATTCGTGACAATTTCGTCGCGCGAAAGTCCGAATCTCGGGTCGTTCGCGATCCGTTCGATGAGGTCGTTATCGAGTCCCTCCTCCTTCACGCGCTTTCCGGCCGCGATCGAATGCTCACGAATCAGCTCGTGAAGCTCCTGACGGTCGCCGCCCTTCTTGACCGCGTCCATCAGAATGTTCTCCGACGCGATGAACGGAAGCTCGTTCATGATCCGTCTCTCGACCATCTTCGGGTAGACTACAAGCCCAGCTGTAACATTTATGTAAATATTCAGTATCGAATCTATGGCTAAGAAACCTTCCGCCATCGAAATCCGCTTGTTTGCCGAGTCGTCGAGCGTCCTTTCGAACCACTGGGTCGACGCGGTGATCGCCGGGTTGATCGAATCCGAGATCACGTAGCGCGCGAGCGCGCAGATTCGTTCGCTGCGCATGGGATTACGTTTGTAGGGCATCGCCGACGAGCCGATCTGATTCTTCTCAAACGGCTCCTCCATCTCCTTGAAGGACTGGAGGATGCGCAGATCGTTCGCGAACTTGTAGGCCGACTGCGCGATTCCGGTCAGAACGTTCATTACACGGCTGTCGAACTTGCGCGTGTAGGTCTGTCCCGATACCGGGACGCAGGAATCGAAGCCCATTTCGGCCGCGATGTCGTCCTCGACCTGCTTTATTTTGCTCTCGTCGCCGTCAAAAAGCTCGAGGAAGCTTGCCTGAGTGCCGGTTGTTCCCTTCGAACCGAGGAGTTTGAGCGTCGACGCGACGTAATCGAGGTCGTCGAGGTCGAGCGAAAGCTCATAGAGCCAGAGCGTGGCGCGCTTGCCGACCGTCGTCAGCTGCGCGGGCTGGAGGTGCGTGTAGCCGAGCGCGGGCATTCCCTTGTATTCGAGCGCGAAATCGCGGAGATTCTTCATCACCGTAAGTATTTTCGCGCGGACGAGCTTCAAAGCCTCGCGCATGATGATCATGTCGGTGTTGTCGCCGACGTAGCAGGAGGTCGCGCCGAGGTGGATGATCGGGCGCGCCTTCGGGCACTGGTCGCCGTACGCGTGGACGTGCGCCATGACGTCGTGGCGGAGCTTTTTCTCATAGGCCTCGGCCGCGTCGAAATTTATATCGTCGCGGTGCGCCTCAAGCTCGGCGATCTGCTCGTCGGTGATGTCGAGTCCGGCTCTCTTTTCGGCCTTCGCGAGCGCGATCCAGAGCTTGCGGAAGGTGCGGAACTTCATGTTCTGCGAGAAAAGGTACTGC
>CAKSVM010000116.1 GCA_934503195.1 uncultured Eubacteriales bacterium | reverse complement strand
GCACGTAACTAGCGGCGACGAAGAAACTAACCCTGACGTCCGAGTGCAGGGTCGCACCCTGCCGACGGTGGATGTTTGATGGGCACGTAACTAGCGGCGGCGCAGAGTGCGCCCCCTGACGTCTGCCCGCGGGGGCTCCCCGCCGACGGTGGATGTTTGATGGGCACGTAACTAGCGGCGGCGCAGAAAAAAACAATGACGATCGCCAGCGGGGGCTCCCCGCCGCACACTGCCTGTAAATTTACTTCATTAAAAAGGAGAAAAGTACAATGGAACTTAAGAATCATCCCCGTTATTCGCTTATTGAGACGTTTGACAGAAACAGTGAGTTTGTCGGCGGAAAGCTGGAACGCGGAATACGCGAAAACCGTATGGGCGTCTTCTCGCTGAAATTCTTCGAAAACGGCGAGCGGATTTTCCCCGACGTCGTTAAGGTAAATCAGGTGAGCCATGAATTCAAGTTCGGCTGTTCGCTCTTCTTACTCGATCAGTTCCCCGAGGAGGAGCGCAACAAGGCCTACCGTGAATCGTTCAAGAGGATCTTCAACTGCGGAGTCGTTCCGATCTACTGGGACGCGCTCGAACCCGAGGAGGGCAGGCCGCGCTTTGACAAAGATTCCCCGAATATCTGGCGGCGTCCGGCGATCGATCTTGTCCGCGACTACTGCGTCGAAAACAACATCCGCATGAAGGCTCACTGTCTGGCCTACAACTCGTTCAATCCGTCGTGGCTTCCCGAATCAAACCGCGGGATAAACATCGCTCTGGCGCGGCGTGTGGCGGCTCTGGGGTCGCGCTACCGCTATGATTTCGAGGACATGGACGTTATAAACGAGATGTACTGGGTCTACAAGAACTGCTACAAGGGCAACGGGATGCGGAATTTTCAGATCACCGACGAGTCCGATCACGAGAAGTTCTGCTTTGACCTCGCAAAACGTGAATTCCCGGTAACGAGGCTCTTCTGGAACGAGGGCTGCTTTGAGACCTTCGCGAAGGACGCCTATGTCGGCACGCGGAGCAGATATTATCTGATGCTTAAGGAACAGCTTGCGAAGGGGACGAAGATCGGGGGAATCGGAATGCAGTTCCACGCCTTCACCGCGAAGGACAAGGAGACGACCGCCGCCGCGCCGCTCTACGATCCGTTAAGGCTTCTCGATCTCTTCGACTGCTATTCCGAATTCAAATTACCGATTCATCTTTCGGAGGTGTCGATCCCGTCGTGGTCGAACGAAAAGGACGACGAGGAGATTCAGGCCGAGCTTGTGAAGCGGATGGTGACGCTCTGGTTCTCGCAGAAATATATCGACGCCTTCATCTGGTGGAATCTGGTCGACGGCACGGCGTATGGAAACGAGAACGTCTTCCACGCCGGACTTATGCGCAACGATCTTTCGCCCAAGCCCGCCTACAAGGTCGTCGACGAGCTTGAACACAAGATCTGGCACACCGGGCTTGAAAGCTCGGGAAAGGACGAACGCTTCCTATTTGAGGGCTACTTCGGCGACTACGACGTCACCTTCACGCATGGCGGAAAGGAATACAAGAAGACGCTCCGTCTCTTCCGCGACACGACCGGCTACGACAACCGTCTGTGCGACTACCGCGTGACAAGAGTGGATATATAATTCGTCTTCTTAACGTTTTAAGTAAAAAAGGGAAAAAGCCTTGTCAACAGGTCAGGGTAAAAGGTGGTGGTTTTTACCACCTTTTAACCCTGTTGACTGTCATGGCAATGGCAATGGAAATATATATATAAGCCAAAATTGCCATTGCCATTGCCATCTTGAAACGCATCGTCAATTGCGTCTCGATGTTTTGGAATGCAATTCTATTCATTGGCTTGCTGGCAGCTTGTACCCTGTCCACACCCTGCCTTTAGGCGAAGGCGTAGCCTGAGCGGGGTGAGCGCGGAGCGCGATCCCCTCCTGACAGAAACACAAGAATCAATTCCGTACAAACTAACCCTGACGTCTGCCCGCGGGGGCTCCCCGCAAAAAAGTTGAATTTTTTTGCGAAAAGGTCTTGACATATGTAGTGTGTTGTGGTATAATATAAGCGTAAACCATAGCGGCGGCGCGGAGTCTCCTTATACTCCGCCCCGGACGCTTATAAGGAATGGAGAGTATTTAACAATGGCAAGAAAGAAAGACTTCACAAAGCTTCCCGAATCCGAGCTTCAGATCATGCAGTTCATCTGGGATATGGACAAAATGGGCGTCAAGGACATCCACGGCGGCGCGATCAAGGAGACCTTCAACGATCAGATCGGCCACCTCGCGCTCACGACTATCCTCACCCTCATGACCCGCCTTGAGAACAAGGGCTTCATCCGCCTTGAAAAGCACGGCCGCGCAAACTGCGCCATCGTCCTCGCCAATGAGGAGGAGTATAAGCGCAAGGTCACCGCTGACTTCGTAAAGACCGTTTACAACAACAATAAGAAGGGTCTCATCTCGGCTCTTTGCAGCGACGGCATCATCACCGCCGACGATATCGACGATCTTCGCCGGGAGATAGCGGAAGACAACAAGTAATTTTACCGAAAGGCGGGCACAATGTTTGGCTTTGTTCTCAGCTTAGCTGTATTGTCCGTTATGTTCACACTGATAAGCGGAGCGGCGTTTATCTACAGAAAGACCTTCTTAAAAGGCCGCGAGGGCTATATGTATCCTCTGTGGATCTTTGTCCTCGTCCTGTCGGTAATGCCCTTCCGCTTTGACCTCTCGGTTTCACCCGACAATATTCCGCGTGAAAATGCCATCCCGGCACTTCAGGAAGAGATCGCGGTCTCCTCGCCGCAAAACGTCACTGAGGATTACGGCAGAATCACCGTGATCCGCCCGGGTCGGCACACCTCCCCCGGGGTGCTTTTAAGGCGCGCTTTGTCGGTACTCGTCTCCAAATGCGGACTCATAGCGAATGTCATCTTCGTCATCTGGCTTGCGGGCGCGACAACGCGCTTCACATTCTCGGTGAACGATTACAGACAGGCGAAAAAGCTCCTCCTTTGCAGCTCATTTGTCTGCAAGGACAAAAAGCTCATAAGGACGCTCAATGACTGCGAGCGCGATCTCGGCATGAAACGCCGGATCAGACTCCGGATGATCGAGTCGGACGGTCTCTGCTCACCCTGCGTGTGCGGACTCATCGCCCCGGTGCTCTATCTTGAACCCGGCTGTCTCTCCCTCTCCGACACCGAGCTTCGCTGCGTCATCGCTCATGAACTCACACATATCAGAAGAAATGATATGCTTCTGAAGCTTTTCACCCTCTTCGTGACCTCGGTACACTGGTTCAACCCCGCCTCGGGCAGAGTGCTGAAATACGTCTACGAGGACTGTGAACTCGCGTGCGACAACAATGTCATACGCACATACGGAAACTCGATCAGCGGTGCTTACATGACCGCTATACTCGATTTCGCGGAACGCTTTTCTGAAAGACGCCGTCTCGTCGGCAGCGAGAATTTTGACGGAGGCTTCTTCTTCGCCAAGACCTCAAACGCCGCTTTTCTGAAAAGGAGATACGCTAATATGAAAAACTTCCGAAAGTGTCACACCACGCTCGCCGTCACGGCGGCGATAGCGATCACAATGGGCGCGGCAAATCTCTTCGCGCTCTCCTCCTGCGGGAATCTGAATCCCGGAAGCTTCCAGAACTCGCTCGGACTCTCCGAACCGGTCGAAATGATGCTCCGCGCTTATTTCGGTCTCAGTGAGGACGACTTCATCACCTCCGATATGCTCGACAAGGTGACAACGCTCACGGTCAGCGCGAACAAGACGGTCGAGGGTCATGTCCTCGCCGACTTCGTAGTCAACGGCGAGGCCGGATACGCTCAGGCCGTTCCGACTCTGGCTCTGGCGAACTACTGGGACACCTGCATTTCGCCCAAGGTCGACGAGGCCGTCGCGAAGGCCGACGAAACGTCGTATTATAATGAGGAGGGCGAACTCATGCGCGCCGTCTTCGGCAACAAGATAAACGCCTTCTACTGCCTCAAGGATCCTTACGATCACACGCTCACCGAGCGTGCGCTTGAGGAAATGAACCTCACCTATCCTGTCATCCGCGAAAAGGGTTCGCTCTACATATTCGACCCGTATTCGTCCGACCGCGAGATACAGTCGATCTACCAGTGCTTCGACAAGGCCGGACTCCTTGACCCGTGGAAGGTCGACGCGGACGTTTTTGACGCGTCATTCCTTGAGTATTTCCCGAACCTCACCGAGGTCACGTTCGTCGGCTTCAAGCCGGTGAATTACGACTTCCCCGCCGAAATCACGGTCAGCGAGGAGGAATATGACGCCTCGAAGGCGTTTGACGTCTACCGCGAGCTTCAGGACAAATACGCGACGAATCTTGACACCCCGGTCTTCGCGACGCCCATGACCGTTTCTTACCGCGTCCCGACCGACGGCTCGGAAATCGTCATCCCGAAGAACAAATCGCTCGAATACGCTCTGCGCGAGTATTTCGCGCTTGAAAACATGGACAAGAAGGAGTCTCCGCTGACGACAAAGCACACGGCCGAAATCACGTCGATAAAGGCCGAACTTCGCACAGACGAGATCGGATATTTCTACAAGGGACAGGATCCCGAGCTTTTCAGATTCGTTTCGTACGTGAAATACACGATCAACGGCACCGAGCTTCCGCTCATCCCGCTGAACTACGCGAAGACCGACTATGAAAACCTCTTCGGCGGAGTGGTCGAGGACGAAAAGGCTCAGGAGCTTCTGAAGAAGTACTACACCCTCTCAGAGGACGGTACGCGCTACACACTCGGCGAAATCCCCGAGGAGGATGAGATCTACCTCTTTGAGTATTTCTCGGTCATATCCTGCCTCAAGGCCGCTGTGATCGGCGATTACTCCAGACCCGCGGGAGTCTGGAAGTTCGAGTTCCAGTCGCCGTCGTCGGTGCTCGGCGGAATCCCGGCGAGATTCATCGACTGGGCGGGCGCGTTCGACGACTCAGACAAGGAGCTTTTCCCCAACCTTGTTGAATGGGACACCGACTTCAAGGCTCAGGCCGAGGCGAAATGTCAGAACAACAACGCGTGAACCATACGGTCGGCCGGGTAACTCCGGCCGGCTTTTTCTCGTAAAAATCGTAAAAAAATCCGTAAAACCCCTTGACAGCGGGAAAAAAGTGTGGTATAATAAAAAAGCCGCTTGAAATACGGTTTCAAAAGTATGCCCATACCGGGGTACTGCCGTAGTCAGCGAGTTCATGGTATAAACCATTCAGAAAGTGAGGTGCTTTTCGTGTTCGCAGTAATCGAAACAGGCGGAAAGCAGTACAAGGTCAACGAGGGCGATGTAGTTTTCATCGAGAAGCTCGCAGTTGAAGCTGAGGAAAAAGTTACCTTTAAGGTTCTCGCTCTCTCTGACGGAGAGAACTTCAAGGTTGGCGCACCTTATGTGGAGGGAGCGTCGGTCGAGGCCAAGGTCGTCAAGAACGGCAAGGGCAAGAAGATCCAGATCCTGAAGTACAAGTCCAAGAAGAACGAGAAGAAGAAGATCGGTCACAGACAGCCTTACACCAAGGTTCAGATCGAGAAGATCGTCGGTTAATCGGCAATGACAAAGATCACCTTTTACAAGTGGAACAACGCCTTTTACGGCTTTTCGGAGCAGGGTCACACCGGATACGGCGAATCGGGCGACGACGTCCTTTGCGCGGCTCTCTCGGCAATGACCATGCTGATAATCAACACGATCGAGACGACCTTCGCCTCCGACGTTGATTACACAATCGACGAAAAGACGACCGACATCCGTCTCATCGCTCACGGCGCGCTCCCCGACTATGAGGAGGACGAAAAAAAGCGGTTCGCGGTCTCGGGTCTCATTGAGGGCTACTACTATCAGCTTAACGATATGATCGAGGATTACTACGATTTTATCGACGTTGACGTTGTAGAGGAATTGATCTGAAAACACCAGAAAGTAACGGAGGTAACAAAAATGTTAAAGCTCAGCTTACAGTTCTTCGCTCATAAGAAGGGCGTTGGTTCTACCAAGAACGGACGCGACAGCGAAGCTAAGCGTCTCGGCGTCAAGAAGTCCGACGGACAGGCTGTTAAGGCCGGCAACATTATCATCAGACAGAGAGGCACTTCTGTACATCCCGGCAACAATGTCGGCATCGGTACTGACGACACCCTCTTCGCTCTGATCGACGGCGTTGTCAAGTTCGAGCATATCGCGGGCGGCAAGAAGGCTGTCAGCGTTTACGGCGCGTAAACTCACGGACAGAGGCTTTCGGCCTCAAAAAAGGACTCTTACGAGTCCTTTTTTGTTTTATTTTCCGCCGCGCGCGACACGGTATTCGGTCGGAGTCTTTCCGGTCTTCGCCTTGAAGGCGCGTAAGAAGGTTCGCAGGCATTCGAACCCCGAATCATATCCGATCGCCTCGATGCCAAGGTCGGTTTTGAGAAGCTTCTGCGCCGCGTCGCTTATCCGCAGATCGTTTATATAGCGTTTCGCGCTCGTACCGACCTGCTCGTGGAAAATGTCGTTGAGCCGCCGCTCGGAGTAGCCGAAGGCCGACGCGAGCGTTCCGACCGTAAGTTCCGGGTCGCGGAAATTCTTATAGACGTAATCTATGACGTCGATCTTCAGATTGCTTCCGCGGAGCTTTATCGAATAGCATTCGAGCTGCGGTGTCAGGATCGACATCATTGAATTTGCCAGCGAACTAAGTAAGCCGACAGTCACCGACGCAGGATATTTCCCAGTAAAGCAGACATCGTTCATCATACTCGCCAGTCCGAAGACAATCCCGTCGTCATCCCTGACCGGGGCGGCGGGCGTTTCACCGAGTCCGATGCGGCAGGACGGCAGCAACGCGTTCGGTGGTATGAAGGAGAGATAAAACTTCACGTCTTCAAGATAAGCCGTGCTGTGTACGATATTTGAGTTCACGACCATGATATCTCCGGCGTTCAGGACGATCTTCTTGTCAACTCCGACTAAATCGTAAAGCCACATTTCAAGCTTTCCGGCGACCATACAGATGACTTCGATATTATGATGCGCGTGGATACGATGAAAATTTGACTTTTTCAGCGCGTCATAGACGCAGGTAGGATCTGAGCGATCGCGGTGACTTTCATATTCCCAGATCATAAAATTCCCCCTGATGTTTTTTGCATAAGCGTTTCCGTTTATGTCACTTTATTATACCATTTACAAAGCGTAATGTCAAGAGGAAAATGAAATTTTCCGCCGTCTGACGCAAAAAATCCCCGCCGGAATGACAGGGATTCTGGGATTGTTTATCTTACTTGTTCTCTCCGGTCTCAGTCTCAGCCTTTGCGTTGTCGCCGAGTCCGACACGGCGGATCTTTCTCGAAGTAGTCTTTTCGAATTCGGTCGAACGGAGCTTTATCTTGAGAATCTTCTTATACGGCGGGAGAGTCTTGTTCAGCTCCTCGACAGCCGCCTTGATCGCCGCGTGACGCTCTTCCTGAGTCTTTCCGGCGAAAAGCTCCTCGTTCGGGTAGATCTCGGCGCAGAGCGCGGTCTCCTCGCCCGACTCATTCTTGACGGCGTAGACGACGACCTCCTCGACGTACGGGATGTTGCCGAGATATTCCTCGATCTCCTCGGGATAGACGTTCTTGCCGTTCTTGAGGACGATGAGATTCTTCTTGCGTCCGGTGATGAAGAGCTGACCCTCGTCGTTCATCCGTCCGTAGTCGCCGGTGCGGAACCAGCCGTCGGGAGAGAGAACCTCGGCCGTGACGTCGGGCTTCTTGTAATAGCCCATCATGACGATATCGCCCTTGACCATGATTTCGCCCTCGCCGTTTTCGTTCGGCTCGTCGATCTTGACCTCAACGCAGGGCAGATGAACTCCGACCGAGCGGTAGTCGTTGTAGAAATCGCGGTTTGCTGAGACAAGCGGCGAGCACTCGGTGATTCCGTAGCCGTTTATCAGGTTGATTCCGATCGCGTCAAAGAATCCGGCAAGCTCGGGACGGATAGGCGCGCCGCCGCAGACGATCTTGATGAGCTTTCCGCCGAAGACGTCGTGAATCGGCTTGAAGAGCTTCTTGCGCATATCGATGCCCATCCGGCGCATTCCGTTGCTCGTCGCGATCATGGTGTTGATGAGCTTGGCCTTTCCGGTCGCTTCGAGGGTGCTCTGGATCTTCTTGTAGAGATTCTCGACAAACAGCGGCACGAGCATGATATAGTCGGGCTTGAAGAACTTGAGATTCTCGGCGACGTGGCGGAGACTGTCGTTGATGCAGATTGTCGAATGGTGGTGAAGCGAAACGAGGATGCCGCATACGGCCTCGTATGTGTGGTTATACGGCAGAACGCTGAGTCCGCAACCTTTCAATGTGGAAACGGCAAGTCC
>CAKSVM010000115.1 GCA_934503195.1 uncultured Eubacteriales bacterium | reverse complement strand
TTCTACTTTTCACGGAGATTCAAGGAGAAGTACGGCGAGACGCCGCAGAAATACCGGAGAAACCGCCCGATCTGACATTCACGGCGAAAAAAACGAACAATCGGAAGACAAGTCCCCGGCGCGAACGCGCCGGGGACGCTTTACTCACCGTGAAACCGCCGCCTTCACGAGCGCGGAGAAGAGCCTTCCGGAAGCCATGTCACAAAGACACTCGGGATGCCACTGCACGCCGACAAAGAATCTGTCAGGATCTTTGGCCTCGATCCCCTCGATCACCCCGTCCGCCGACGCCGCCGAGAGCCGCAGTCTCTCCGGAATCCTCCCCACCGCCTGATGATGGAAGCTGTTGACCGCGAGTCTTTCACCCGGCTTTGTCCCCAGAATCGCCGCGAGGAGCGTCGCTCCGGCGGCAATCACGTCGTGGGTCGGAATGTCCCGCGCGCTTTTTTGCGAGTGTCCGGGAAGATCGAAAATCAGAGTCCCGCCCAGAGCCGCGTTCATCACCTGTATCCCCCGGCAGATTCCGAGCGTCGGGGTTTTCGACTCATACGCGAGCTTCGCGAGTCTCAGCTCAAATTCGTCGCGTTTTATGTCAGTTCCGCGGATAAGCGTCGGGTCGTAGTCCCTCACTCCGAAAAGCTCCGGCAGAATGTCGCCCCCGCCGCTTAAAATTATTCCTCCGCAGCCTTCAACCGCCTTTTCCGGCTCGCCGTCCTTTTTCAGAATCACCGGACTTCCCCCGGCGCGTCTGACCGCCTCAATATACCTTTCACTCAGCGTCTCGCCGCTCGTTATGCCGATTACTGGTTTATTCATACAGTAAAACCTCCCGGATTATCCGCGGCCATTATATGACGAAAGGCGGGGACTTATGATCCCCGCCGGATTTTTTATTTCTTTTCGTTTATGAGATTTGCCGCGCGGTCCCCGATTATCTTTATCGTTTCCTCGACTGTCCGCGAGCTTCTCGAACGTAAGGTGTCAAGCTCCTCGACCGCGATGTCGGCGATCTTCTGACTGATCGGGTTCTTCGGCTTCGCGATTTCAAGCGTGTCTCTGAGCGTTTTTATAAGGTCGTCATCAAGCTCGTATTCAAGGAAGTTCGCGCCGAGCTGCTTTTCAAGCGAATCATAATATTTCCCGGTCAGCGCGTCCTTTGAGCTGAGATAATTCGACCCGGTCGCCGAGAAATAGTAGAATCTGCTCTGGCTTTCAAGATAGCTCTCGAATCCGCTCTTTGTGAGATACGGATCCTGATTTTTCAGAAGATATCTTTCCGACGTGCGGATTCTGAGATAGTCGGCCGCGGCGTCGGTGTTTTTGCAGTCCTTCGTGATTCCGAGATAACGTCCCGGGTCAATCTCAGGCGCGCCGCCCGGGTAGCCGAGAATCTTCAGGTCGTCAATTCCGTCCTGCACCTTCAGCATAACCAGATTCTGGAGCGTCAGCTGAGTCGAGGCGAGTAAAAGCTTTCCGTCCCCGATATCCTTGGAGGAGCCGCCCTCAATGCGCTTGTTTCCGTACTTTTTGTAGTTGTCAGCAAGTCTCCGAAAGAGATCGCTGTCAAAATTCGTCTTGCCGCTCACCGGGTCGACGAAGCAGTCAATCGACTCGTAGACAATGTTCGAGAAGAACATCGCACGGAGATTCTGACCATCCTTCGGGTTTTCGAGCCTGTCGAGGAAGATATCGAGCGAAAGACCGTCAGGGAACTCCGAGGCTCTGCCGACAAGCGTCGATATCCTGTTGTTCAGCGGCAGGAAATAGAGCCCCCTCTCCGACTTGAAATCGGTCTCGAATTCCTTTACGAACGGCGAAAGATCGCTTCTGAACGAATCGTCCATGAAATCGTAGAGATTCCTGAAAAGTCCCTTTCCGGCGTATCCGGCCGCGTCGGCACTGCCCGGCAGCAGAACTATGTCAGGGAGATTTCCCGCGACCATGTCGCGCTCGAATTTCTCAACCGCGGCGTTGCGATCAGTCATACCGTCGCTGGTGATCGTCTCGTTGTAGTAGACCGCGTCGATTCTCACATCGTCGTGCGTCCGGTTGAACTCGGCTATCGCGTAGTACTCGCTCGGGTTTACCCGTCCGACAAAGGCGAGCTTCAGCACCTGCTTTTCCTTCGCTTCGGACGGAATCATGCGGAAGTATTTCGTCTCGTTTTCCATTTCGTTGTGGATTGCAAGGCAGAAGATCGTTCCCTCGTCGGTCTTAATCGACGCCGCGCCTTCGGCATATCCCGCGATTCCAGCATCGGCAAGGTCAAAGACCGGTTTTGCCGAAAGCTTGTCCCCGTCACGGTCAAACGCGTAGATTCTGCCCGAAGCGACTCCGCCGAAAAGCGAATCCCCGAAGGCGAACGGATAAATGGTTGTCCCCTTGAACTCATCCGGGATCGTAAGCTTTTCAAAGCTTCCCGAGGCGAAATCGGCCGTGAGTATCCCGTCGTTCCCTTCGGTGAAAACGACCAGCTCGCCTGTCGCGCTGTCAAGCGACGCGCTGATTATCGTCCGCTTTGAGTCGATGCGCGAGATTGTTTCGCCTATCCTTACCGCCCCGATGTTCGAGACGACATATAAAGCGTCGCCCGCGGTTTCCATGAGACGGACGCAGAAGCCTCCGCTGCCCATCGCGATGTCAAAACGGAGCTTTGAGGTGTCGACTCCGAAGAGTTCGTCTATGTCGTATTCCGCGAGAACCTTGCCGTTCTTGTCGGTGCGCGTGAGTTTCAGGTCCTCATATTGATCGTCAGTCAGTTTCCCGGCGACGACGCAGAGACTGCCGTCCGACAGAGTAGCTCTTTCGAGTGTGTCTCCGAAGCTTTCGGGAGTTTCGAGCGTCGATTCCCCGGTCTTCGCGTCGACTCTCAGCAGGACGTCATGCGACTCTATCTCGGGGTGATCGGGGTCAAGACCGAAGTGTCCGGCGATCAAGAAGTCCCCGTCGGACGTGAAGATGTCGCCTCTTGAGAACTTGTGCAGCCTTGGAAGTTCGATTTCCTCGGCGCGCCAGAAGTCAGATTTCGTTTCCGGAGGCTCTTTTTCCCCGCCGCAGGAGACGAGGGTGATCAGCATAAAAATTGCGAGAATCAGTGATATGGCGTGTTTATTCATTTGTTTACCCCTTAATATGTCCGTGACTTACTTCGCGGCGATTTCAAGCGCGACGTCGGGCTTGTTCGAGATTATCGCCCCGACATTCATATTGCAGAGCGTTTTCATATGCGCCGGGTCGTCGACCGTCCACGGGTGGACGCGGATTCCGATCTCGTTCGCTCTCTCAACGATCTCCGGGTGCTTCAGAATCTGCCAGTAGAAGGGATGGATCGCCTTCGCGCCGAAGAGCTTGGCGTAATCGGCCGGCATCACGATCTCCTGACCGTAGAGCGGAGCGACGAAGGCGGTGCTGTCATATGACAGAAGCTCGGTCAGCTTCCAGTGATCGAAGGACGAATAGATAACCTTTTCCTCCATTCCGTGAGCCTTGGCGCAGTCGAGCGACTTCTTGACGACCCCGGGGAGAGTGGCCGATTTTATCTCGACGTTGACATAAAGTCCGGTCGGCGCGAGAAGCTCATAGACCTCGTCGAGTGTCGGGATCTGAACCTTTCCGTACTTTCCGCCGCGGTATCCGGCCGAGAAATCGAGCTTTCTGAGTTCGTCAAAGGTCAGCTCGCGCACAAGTCCCTTTCCGTCAGAGACGCGCGAGATCTCATCGTCGTGAGTGACCACGAGTACGCCGTCCTTGGTGAGGTGAACGTCGAGTTCGACACCGTAGGCTCCCATCTCAGCCGCCAGAGCGAAAGCGGGAAGTGTGTTCTCAGGCGCGTAGGCCGAGGCTCCGCGATGAGCGAAGACGAGTTTTGTTCCGGTGAGTTCCATTGTTGTTCTCCTTTATAAATGCTTTTTTATTTGTTTTGTCAGTTCTCTGGCATATACAGAGAAGCCGAGGTTGTTGGGATGAAGATAGGCGTCAGAGTAGAATTCTGTGGTGTGAGGAGTGAGTGTGTAGCCGTTGATGACAGTCACGGGAAGATCAGAGAGAAGCTCGCGCATCGTTTCGTATAATGCAGAGTGCGGCGCGGCGTATTTTGTCTCCCTGTCTCCGTCGGCGCGCCAGATCGGGGTTATCGCGAAGATTTTCGCGGCAGGGTAGGTACGGCAGAGATTTGTATAGAAGGAAAGACAGCCGCTCGTCAGGTGATCCTTCGCGCAGATATTCCAGTCGTTCGTTCCATACGCCGCGGTTATTATGTCGGGGCGGACCGGGTCGGGGAGTGCCGAAAGTTCCGGGAAGAAGATTTCTCCGCCTATGCCCTTGTTCACCGAGTCGGCGTCAAGCTCGTGCGCTATGAGCGAAGCGTAGGTGAGCGACGGATAGATCGCGTCGTAGCCATGTGTTATCGAGTCGCCGAAGTTCAGCATCGTCCGGCTTCTCTTGCAGGGGCTTATAAGCTCGCCGTCAAGCTCGATATCCGAGAGGAAGGCCACCTTTGACCACGGGAAGTAAATCTCGACCCGCTTTTCGCCGCTTCCGAGTCTGATATCGGCGTGACCCGACGTGAAGAGCTTTCCCTCGCCGCCGAAGTGTGAGGTCATGACTCCGTCCTCATAGACGTCGAACCACCCGAACATCCGGCTTGAACCCGGAGTCAGCCGATAGTCAAAGCACATCCGGCTGGCGTTCGTGTAGAACGAGAATCTGACTCCGGCCGTGGCGAAGGTTTTGTTGAAGTGATCTATATTGTGTCTGGCGTAGGCCTCGGTCTGCTCCTTTGTGAATCTGTGGAACGAAAACGTGCCGAGATTTTCCTCGACCGACACGACGCCGAAGGTTATTCTTCTGATTTCCTGTATTGTGAGTTTCATCAAAAAATTCTCCATCCTGTATTTTCATAACCATTATACCATATAATTTCCTCCGCGTCAAGTATATTATGAGATTTCTCTTGACAAAACGCATACAGTATGATATAATCAAATCAGATGAACGTGAAAGGAGATTATTTATGGACAGCTACGAGAGAAAATTCAGAAGGGATCGGGCGGTGAGACTGACGCTCTCGGCTCTCTGGATCGGGTTTTGCACATTTCTGTGGAAAAGATTCTATTTCGCGGTTTACGCCGGAATCTACGGCGCGGTGCTTTCGTTCGCGATCGGCGCGGTCGTGACATTGTGGCCGTTATACAAGCTTGACGCGCCGCGGTATCTTTATGACAGATCCTTTTCCGGAATTGTCACTGACGTGAAGCGCGAGCGGGTAGGAGTGCTTCAATGACGCGCCGATAAATGTAAACAAAGAGTAAACAATCCGCGAAAGCTATTGACCTTCAAGCGGCTGGAAGGTTTATAATAGACACAGAATAAAAAGCACTGGAGGAAATCAATGCGGATAGGTGAAATCGAAACGCTTACCGGACTCTCGGCCGGGACAATACGATACTGGGAGGAGCGCGGACTCGTCAGCTTCGACCGCTCGGGAAACTCATACCGGAAGATAGATTCCGAAACGGTGCGGCTTCTTGAAAAAATCAAGCTTTTCCGCGAGCTTGGCGTGGCGGTGGCCGACATAAAGCTCTGGCGTGACGGACTTCTTTCGGAGCGCGATCTTCTGCTCTCGTGTCTCGCCAGGCTGGAGGACGACAGCCGCTCAAATCTCGGTCAGCGTGAGATCTGCGAAAAAATGCTCGCCGGAGAGGGAATTCTTCCGGCCGACCGACTTGACCGGGTGTTCAGCGAGACGGTCGTTCATCCCGGAAAGCTCTCGCTCGGGGTCGACATCGGAACGACGACGGTATCGGCAAAACTCGTCTCGCTTGACGGCGGAGCGACTCTGCACACATACACGATAGATCACGGAGCCGCGCTGAAATTCGCCGAACCCGACGTCTTCGCGGCCGACGCCGGAAAGCTTCTCGGCCTCGCGCTCGGACTCACGTCCTCGGCCGTGGCGGCGTATCCCGAGATCGTCTCGATCGGCTTTACCGGGCAGATGCACGGAATCGTGTGCCTTGACGGCAACGGTGAAATCCTCTCGCCGCTCTACACGTGGCAGAATGGCTTCGGACTGCGGAAATCCGGCGGGGTCACGATCCGCGAAAAGATAATGAATCTCACTGGTGAGGATACCCCGACCGGATACGGAATCGTCACGTACTACGCGCTTCGCGAGCTGGGGCTTTTGCCTGAGGGTACGGCTTCGGTCTCGTGTATCGCCGATCTCGCCGTGGCAAAGCTCTGCGGGCTTTCGAAGATCCTCATTCATCCGACAAACGCCGCGTCGCTCGGATTCTTTGACTTCGCGAAGAATGATTTTGACAGAGCGTCGCTCTGCGCGCTCGGCATCGACCGTCAGACTCTGCCGGAGGTCGCGGGGGACTTCGTGACGGCCGGATATTATAAAAAAATTCCGGTGTCGGTTTCGATCGGGGACAATCAGGCGGGTGTGTTCGGCTCACTCTCAGATGACAGTGACGCGCTTCTCAACGTCGGCACAAGCGGACAGATCAGCTTCATAAGCGAAAAAAGAGAGCTTCCGACCGACGACAGATGCTGCGAGGTGAGACCATATTTCGACGGGAAATATCTTTCCTCGGGCTCGACGCTCTGCGGCGGGCGCGCGCTGGCCGAGCTCGCCGGACTCATTTCGGAGATCCTTTCGCGCTTCGGGCTGAATCCGTCGAAGAACGAGATCTATGAGTATCTGAATTCCGAGGCTCTGCGCTCGGAGGGGACGCTCCACGTCTCGACGCTCTTTGCCGGGTCTCGCGAGGAGCCGGAGGCGAGAGGAAGCGTTTCGGGAATTTCTCCGGGCTCGCTCACGGTGGCGGAGCTTTCGGACGGGTTTGTCCGCGGGATTGTCGATGAACTCTATAATCTCTTTGTCAGGATGGGCGGCGAATGCGGCCGGCTTGTCGTATCGGGAAACGCGATGCGCAAGAATCCCGCGCTCAGGAGAGCGGCGGAGAAAAGATTCGGCGCGGAGATCTTCATCCCCGAACAAAGCGAGGAGGCGGCCTTCGGCGCGGCGTTATACTCGGCGGTCACGGCGGGGCTTTCGGATTCCAAAAACATCAAAAAACTCATAAAATACAGGAGGACAGCAAAATGACGATAAGATTCACGGTATCAAACGGAACGGCGAAAATCACAAAGGACGGCGGGGTCTCGCTCGCGGTGAAGTATGACGGAGTTCTCAGAGTTGAGCTTTTCTATGATTTCCGCGAAAATCCGCTGGTTCTGACGGCTCCGGCGAAAATCGGGGATAGGGCAGAGCTTGTGATATATCCGTACCGGGACGAGCTTTATGTGAACGGCTCGCTCTATGACGAGGAATGGCCCTGCGGGAATATCGCGCTTCCCGGTGAGGCTTCGGGGGATTTCGGGCTTGAGGTTACGGGTGACGATGAACGCGCGCCGCTTCCGCTTCTTCAGGGTGTCGGGGTCGATGAGCTTCGCCGCTATGGGGTCAACGTGGGCGACTGTATGCCTTTCACCGATTCGGACGGAAGCTTTCATCTCTTCTGGCTTTACGACAGGCATCATCATCACAGCAAATGGGGATACGGAGCGCATCAGTGGGCGCACGCGAAGACGGACGATCTTGTACACTGGGACGAGCTTCCGATGGCGGTAGCGATCACCGATCCTATCGAGGGCTCAATCTGCACGGGTTCGACCTTACGCTGCGCTGACGGATACCGGGCGTGGTACACGGTCAGGATGTCGGACGGAAGTCCGGCGAGAGTCAGCTTCGCCTTCTCAAAAGACAATGTGAGGTACGAAAAGACGGGCGGATTCTTCACGCTTCCAGAACGCTATGACGGTCCGAGCGCGCGTGACCCGAAGGCAATCTTCATTGGCGGCAGGTATCATCTTCTTGTCACGACGACCGAGCTTTCGAGCGGGAAGGGGTGTCTTGCGCATCTGGTGTCGGATGATCCGGACATGAAGGATTTTGAGGATCTGGGACCTGCGATTGTATGGAACGACGGTTCACAGCCCGAGTGTCCCGACTGGTTTGAGATGGGCGGGAGGTATTATCTTGTCTGGTCGATCGGAGGAAAAGCCAGATACGCGTTCGCGTCGGATCCGTTCGGAAGTGATGGCTGGACTATCCCGGAAAACAATATTCTCGACTGCGGAAACGTTCCGAAGTCCGCGGTGATCGGCACTGACTGCGCGCACAAGGGTGAGCGGATTTTTGTCGGGTTTGTGCCGGAGAACGGTTACGCGGGGCACGTTATAATGAAGCGGGCTTTACAGAATGCGGACGGGACGATCGGGCTTACAGAATTCTGACGATAGTTTGACTGTGGTAAAAAATAAGATTTGGGCGGCCGCGAAGCGGCCGCCCTTTGTGGTGCTATGATGATGAAGAAATGCGCGGCCGAAGGCCGCAGGCGGCACGAAGTGGCGTCGACTTTGCGAAGCGAAGTCGATTGCGCGCGTGAGCGCGCAACCTGCACTCGCGTCCGGGCGGCGAAGCCGACCGGACGCGAGCCGTTCCGGCGCGCCG
>CAKSVM010000114.1 GCA_934503195.1 uncultured Eubacteriales bacterium | reverse complement strand
GCGGCTTCGCCGCGCTTCGCGACCGCACAAGCTCCACTTCCATTGACAGCATCAATCCGCTAAAGCTTATCCGTCCGCGCGGCTTTCAGGGCTTCCGGCAAAAATCCCCACGAAATCAGCGTTTTCCGAGATAAATCGAAACGAAAAGATATGACGCGAACACCCAGAGCGAAACACTCCCGGTGAAAAGCAAAACAACAACCGCCAATATCCAGAGAGCAAGCACCATCACCACGCTGATAACCTCAAGCGTCCGCGTGCCCTTTTCGCCAACGATCTCGCCCGCCGCGCAGAAGCCGTCAAGCGTCCTCACCGGGAGAAGATTCACAATCGCCAGCGCGAACGAACAGGCCGCGAAATTCTCCGCGCCGAGAAGGTATCCGATCGTTCCGGTAATAATATTCGCTAACGCGCCCGAAAGATATACAAGCACCCGTCCCGCGCTTGTCATCCGCTCTGTGGCCGCGTCGATTCTCGCCCCGGCGGGCGTCAGTCTCACCGAACCGAGATTCCCGCCGAGAATCACTATCGCCGCGATGTGTCCGCACTCGTGGACAAGTGCCGCGAAAAGCGGCGCGGCGAGTTCCCTTTTCAATACCGCAAAGAGTCCGACGGCAAAAAACGGCAGAAACGCTATCGCTCCCCGTCGGAAACCAACCCTCCGGGATCCGCCTTTCAATCAGGTCTCACGATCGGCGGCAGAAGCTCACCCGCGTGAACCGCACCGCTTTCAGACGCGTTTTTGTCCGTCGCGGCCGACGAAAGGTCGGTTTCACCGACTTCATAATCCTTTCCGTCAGTAATCAACGCGGCCTCGACGGCGTCCTCATACTCAATCGCGGCGGCCGCCTTGCTGCTTATCAGGTTTCCGTATTTAACCGTTCCTGCCGGCACGCCTTCATTCAGCGTCGCCAGATTGTAGCACAGCACCGCGCCCGACAACGTGAAAAGTCCGACCGCTAGCATTATCGTGTCAAGTCTTCGCTTCATAAAAAATCCCCCTTTTTTGTGAAAGTATATGCCAAAAGAATCGAAATCATGAATAACGCTTGACAAATCGCCCGCGGGATGTTATAATCTTACTACACAGTTTTTCAGGAGAACCCAATGAATCAGAAAACCAAGGAACCACTTTTTGTCCGCGACAGGAATTTCTATCGCGTGATACTCTCGCTCGCCATCCCGATGACGCTCCAGAACGTCATGCAGCTTCTTCTCAACATGATGGACACCGTCATGCTCGGCAGGCTTCAGGACAGCTCGGAAGCACTCATCTCGGCGGCGAATTTCGCGAATCAGCCCTTCTTCGTCTACTCGCTCTTCCTCTTCGGAATGGTCTCGGGAATGTCGGTCCTCATCGCCCAGTACTGGGGCAAGGGCGACACCGACGCAATAAACTCAATCGCCGGAATCGCGATGACCGCCGCGGTCATCGTCGGCGGAATCTTCACGACGGTCTGTTACCTCTTCACGCCGGAGGTAATGGGACTCTTCACCGACAGCGCGGATGTCATTGACCTCGGGGTAAAGTATCTCCGGATAGTCCTCGCGTCCTATATAATCGCGTCGCTGACGAGTCTCATGTGCGGGATCATGCGCTCGACCGAGCAGGTCGGAATCGCACTCGGCTCAAACACGGTCGGAATCCTCACGAATATTTTCCTCAACTACTGCCTGATCTTCGGAAAGTTCGGATTCCCGCGGATGGAAATCGAGGGCGCGGCTCTGGCGACGCTTATCGCGAAAATTGTCGAATTTCTCGTCGTACTCGTCTACGTGATCTTCTTTGACAAGCGCGTCAGACTCTCATTTTCGCGTATGTTCCGGATAAGACGCGAGATGGTCAGCGACTTTGTGCGCTACAGCCTGCCCGTAATCCTCAACGAGACGATGTGGGGACTCGGAATCACGCTTCACTCGGTCATAATCGGACACATCAGCGACGCCGCTTACGCCGCCTACACCGTCGCCAACATCATCGAGAAGATCGGCCTTCTCTCGGCGATCGGCTTCGCGAACGCGACTCAGATCATCATCGGCAAGGAAATCGGCGCGGGGCGAAAGGAAAACGCCTATCCTTACGCGCGGACAATGCTCGCGGCCTCGGCTCTGCTCGGACTCATAATGTCGGGAGTCGTTCTTCTCATCCGGGTTCCGGCCGTGTCGCTCTTTGACGTCGCCGACTCGACGAAGGAAGCCGCGGCGAACATCATCGCCGTCATGTCGGTCATAATCTTCATAAAGAGCTTCAACACGACGGCGATCGTCGGCGTCATGCGTGGCGGCGGAGACACAAAGACCGCGATGATCTTTGATTTCGTCCCGATGTGGACTATCTCAATCCCGCTCGGCGCGGTCGCGGCTCATGTGATCGGACTTCCGGTCTGGTGGGTCTACGCCTGCCTCATGAGCGACGAGGTGCTGAAATCCGCCTTCTGTTTACTCTACGTGAAATCAAAACGCTGGATAAGGAACGTAACAAGATAAAAAAGCAAGGAGAATCATCATGAAACTCATCACACCCGAAGCGGGCGGCATTCCGTCCGGGGCGATCGGACGCTATCTTCGCACGCTTGAGGAAAAGGGGCTCTCAACCCACGACATCATAATCTCGCGCGGGGATAATATCCTCTTCGAAAAGTACTACGCGCCGTTTTACCCCGATTTTCTGCACCGCGAGTATTCGCAGAGCAAGAGCATCGTCGCGCTCGCCGTCGGCTTCGCCACAGGCGAGGGACTTGTGAATCTCGATGACCCGATCGGAAAGTATTTCCCCGATGAGACAAAGAACATAAAGGATCCGGCAATGGCCGCGCAGACTGTCCGTCAGATGCTCATGATGAGTACTCCGAAGCGCGGACAATACTGGTTCACCGCGCAGACGGACGACCGTGTGAGACACTATTTTGAGACCACCGTCACGACGGCCGCGCCCGGAAGCGAGTATCAGTACGACAGCACCGGATCATTTATCCTCGGCGCGATGGTCGAGAGAGTTTCGGGAATGTCACTCGTCGATTATCTCCGGCCGAGGCTCTTTGACAGAATCGGCGTGTCTGAGGAGATAAAGTGCCTTAAGTGTCCGGGCGGGCATTCGTGGGGCGATTCGGCTTTCCTCGCGAAGCCACGCGACATGATGAAAATCTGCCGTTTTGTCCTTGACGGCGGCAAAGTGAACGGCGAGCAGATCATCCCCGAGGATTACATAAAAGACGCGGTGAAGCCGCTGATCTCAAACGCCTCGGAAGGAGTCCGCCACTGCTCGCAGGGCTACGGATACCAGATCTGGCATCTCTACGGCGACGGGTTCTATTTCAACGGAATGGGCTGTCAGTTCACGGTCGCGGTTCCGGAAAAGGATATCGTCTTTGTCTACAACGGCGACAATCAGGGAATCCCGGACGCCGGGGCGGCGATAATCAACGGCTTCTATGACATAATCGTCAGCGCGGCGGGCGATCCGCTGCCCAAGGACAGGACCGCGAACGACTCGCTTAACTCATACGCAGAAGCTCTCGTCCTCATGTCACAGCGCGGAGAGAAATTCTCGCCGATCGAAAAGGATATAAGCGGAAAAACCTACAGTCTTTCGGAAAATCCGATGGAAATCGGAACTCTCTCGTTCGAGTTCGGTGAGTCGATAATCCTTAACTGGAAGAACGCGCAGGGCGACAAAACGCTCGTCATCGGCCGCGCGGAGAACCGCTTTGACATCTTCCCCGAGGAGGGCTATTCGCGCGAGATCGGGTCGGTGTACTGCGCCGGAAACTACTACAGATGCGCCTCGTCGGCGGTCTGGAAAGACGAGCATACGCTTCTCTGCGATATTCAGGCGATCGACGAATATTTCGGTCGGCTCTGGATGACCTTCGTATTTGACGGGGACAGAATCAGCGTCAGTATGTCAAAGACGGCCGAGGATTTCTTTTCGACCTATTCTGGCAAGGCCGAGGGTAAACTCATATGAGACTCTGGCTCATAAAGGACGGAAAGCAGTATCTTCTCGACGGCGCGGTAAAGGAGCTTCCCGACGGAATCCGCGACGGCTATATCCGCCGCGCGGCCGAATCGGCGAGACGGAAGGAATGGAAAACGACCGGGGAAGGCGCGAAATTCACCGGAACCTACGAGCCTGGCTATGACGCCGAGAGCCGCGCGCCGGTAAACGCCTTTGTGGCGGGATTTTCGGAATACGGCGGCGCGGTCTATTTCTCGGAGCGGATTGACGGAGTGAGCGGAATTTACAAAAAAATCAGCGCGGATGATCATTCCGAGGCAATCGCGGTGAGTTCGAACGACCGGATCTACGGCGCGCCGGATATCTTCCGGCACAGACTGGCCGTTCCGGTGACTCAGGCGGGCGAGGCGCACATCGCGGTGAGCGACCTTCCGTCGTTTGATCTTCACATAGTCACTGAGGGAAACACTGTCGAGTCGGATCCGGTCTGGTCGAGAAGCGAGCCTGATGTTCTGTATTTTTCGAGTGCGGGACTGCCGGAAAGCACGCCCGATGAGCGTCAGGAGGAAGCTTCGGCGATCATGACCCCGGCGTCGCTGATGAACGCGATGAACCGTCCGTCGTCGGCTTCAAGAGGCCCCGCGTCGCTTTGCAGGCTTGATTTACGAAGCGGGGAGTTCACGACAATCTTTGAGGATACGGGATTCGATTTCGTGAAGCCCTGCTCGGCCGACGACGGAAGTCTCTATTATATAAAGCGTCCGTATGGTCAGAACGCGCCGCGCGGCGGGTGTCTTACTGACATTCTGATGTTCCCGGTGCGGCTTGTGAAGTCGCTCTTCGGATTCTTAAGCTTCTTCTCACTGAAATACTCCGGAACTCCGCTTTCGAGCGGCGGGACAAAGGCGAAGCAAAAGGACGAGAGTCAGATCTTCATCGACGGCAATCTCATCAACGCCGAAAAGGAGCTGAAAGCGAACCGGAACGAAAAAGCCCCCGGAATCATCCCGAAAAGCTGGGAACTCCGGAAACTCTCAAAGGACGGACGCGACGAGCTTATCCGCGGCGGCGTACTCTGCTACACAATTGATGATAACGGTAAAGTGGTTTACTCAAACGGGAAGTTCATTCTCCGGATTGACGAAAGCGGCGAGGAAAAGCTCGCGGCGGGGGATGGCGTCTCGTATATGAGGTATTTTGATATTCAGTGACCTGACATAGATGTGGCTGCCGGAAGGCAGCCGCATCTATCTTTTTCTGTAATCGCGCGGGGACACTCCGGCGCGGCGTCTGAAAAACGCCGAGAAATTCGAGACCTCATCAAACCCGGCCATCTCCGCAATCTCGCCGACCGTCAGCTGAGTCGCCAGAAGATATGACGACGCGCGCTCAAACCGCCGCTTGTTGAGAAGCGCGATTATTCCGCATCCGTAGTTTTTGCGGCAGATTCTCTCAAGCTGCGGAACGCTCAGAAACATCTCTACCGAGATCATCTCCAGCGTCACGTGTTCGGAAAGATGAAGGTCAATCCACTCGGAAAGCTTCTTTGCGGCGGGGTCAATCGAGGCGCGCTGTTTCTCGGCGATGAACGCCCACACCGCGCTCTTCACGCATCCCGCGACAAGCGCGTCCGACGCTTTGACCCGGCTTTTCACATTGTCCTTTATTACAGAAGCGATCCGCTCCGCGTCGGACGATCTGAACACCGCGGGTGAGCCGAAATATCCGGCGAGCGCGGCTCCCTCGGGCGAGTCCGGATCAACGTCTATTCCGACCTGAGAATAGCCCTCCGGTCCGCTTTTCAGAATATGATTCTCACCCGGCGGAAGTATATGCACCCATCCGGCCGAAAGGTCATACGACGCCCCGCCGCTTTTCACGACGAACGTCCCTCCGAGTACGATTATTATCTGCCAGAAGGTATGCGAATGATCATCCGAAATATATCCGGACGGACGCTCTATATATCCGGTAAGGCAGAAACCCGGTGCCGGGTCTGACATCTGGCTGACGAACATATCAGTTATAGCCAGCGAGTTCTTTCTTGGTTTATGATCAGATTTCATAACTTTCAGATAACCTCCGACATTGACCTCCCACTTGATCTGTGTTATAATTGTATTAACAATTTCTGGGAGGAAATCAAATGAAAAAACAAATTATCGCGTATCTTCTGCTCGTCTCGACGTTACAGATTTTCGCCTGCGCCGAAAAAACGCCGTCCGACGTGAATTCCGGAACCGAGTCGTCTGACAACGCTGTGACCACCGAGGGCGAAACGACAATTCCCGACAATCTGCCCGACGAAAATTACGGCGGGTACGAATTCCGTCTCTTTGTACCGGATGACGCCGCAAGTGTCTACACGCCCGAGAGCGAGACCGGAGAGATCGTCGACGACGCGATCTACCGCCGCAACCGCACTGTTGAGGAACGCTTCAAAATCAAGATCACCTCGATAAGCAGCGGCAAGACAAACAGCGACGAACATCTCGCGGAGGTCACAAAGCTCGTACAGTCGGGCGAAGACGCGGCGGATATCATTCTGGGAAACGGAAAGAAGTTGTCAAATCTCGCGTTACAGGGATATTTCGTGAATATCCGCGAGATCGCGCATCTTGATTTCACGAAGCCGTGGTGGTCGGCGGAACTTGTCGACGACCTGACCTTCAACGGACGGATGTACACCGGTTCGAACAATCTCTCCTACGACGAGTTCGCCGGATCGAAGGTCTTTTATTTCAATAAGCAGTTAATCAAGGACTACAAGCTCGAAAATCCCTATGATCTCGTCTTTGACGGAAGCTGGACGCTCGACAAGCTGATCGGAATGACCAAGGACACCTACAACGACCTCAACGGAAGCGGGAGTGCCGACAAGGACGATCTCTACGGAATGGTGACGACGATCTCACACAACGCGTGGTCGGTCGCGCTTGACATTCCCGAGTGGAAAAAGAACAAGGACACAATCGACATTGTGGCGATGAGCGACCGTATGATCGAGGCCTTTGACAAAATTCACGACTGGTACTTCAACGGCAAGGGACTGTGGACATATGACCGCGGAAGTCTTGAAAATCTCACCGAACTCCACGGAATCTTCGCTGACGGACGCGCCGTCTTCGCTTTCGGCTTCATCGGCGACTCGGCCACAGCCTACCGCGACACTGACACGGATTACGGAATCATTCCCTATCCGAAGTTCGACGAGAATCAGGAGAACTACCGTGTCTTCCTCGGCGTCAACTCGATAAATATGTTCTCGATTCCGAAAACCGCGTCTGACACCGACCGCACCGGAGTAATCCTCGAGGCTCTCTCGGCCGAAGGATACAAGCAGGTCTTCCCGACCTACTACGAAATCGCGCTGAAGGACAAGTATCTCCGCGACGATGAGTCGGTGAAGATGCTCGATCTCATCACGGCGTCGCGCACGATCAGCTTCTCATATATGTATGACAATTACGGAAAAGCCGGACTCGGATTCGGAAACTGTTTCACAAGCGCGTATAAGGACAGCTACGCCACATTCTACGCCGCACAGGAGAACTCGGTAAAGGCACGTGTTGCCGATGTCGTGAAGGTTTTCACTGAATGACCGCGATAAATATTGAACCGATAATCAAAAAGGTCAGAGAATCCCTCAAAAACCACCGCACAGAGACCGGATACGCAAGATATCCCGGAAAAGACGACAACGAATACGGAATCGCCGACGCGCTGAATATCATGTTCACGATCGACGGCCTGCCATCCCGCGGGGAAATCGACCTTCTGACCGGTCGGTTAAAAGAATTTCAGTCGCCCGAAACCGGACTCTTTGACGAAGGCACTCATCATCCCTGCCACTGCACCGCGCACTGCATCGCCGCGCTAGAACTCTTTTCCGAGTCGCCGCGATATGACGTCACCGCGCTTGATAGATACCATTCGGCCTCGTCGGCCGCGGAGCTGCTGTCGTCGCTCGAGTGGGCGACGACAAACCGATCGGGACACATCGGCGCGGGGATATTCTCGGCACTCTATCTGACAAAGACGATGACACCCGGATGGGAGGACGCGTTCTTTGACTGGCTCACCGAGAATAGCGATCCGGAAACCGGAATCAGCGTGAAAGGCGCGGTAAGTGCCGGACTTATACCGATGTGGAATCACATGGCCGACTGGTTCCATTTTCTCTTCTGTTTCCACGCTTCAAGGCGCGCGTTTCCGAACGCGGAGAAGCTTGTCGACAGCTGTATTAAGATGTATGACGAAAAACTCATGCCCGAAAGCTTCGGGCGCGGGCAGAGATTCCTTGATGTTGACTGGACATTCACTCTGAACCGCGCGTCGGTTCAGTCTGGATACCGCCTTGGCGAGAGCCGCGAAAGACTTGAAGCCTTCACGCGTGGCTTCACGGATTATCTGAGGAATTCCGATCTTTCGGAACCGCAGTGGCGGGATATGCATCTGATGTTCGGTGCGGTGTGCGCGCTTTCCGAGCTTCAGACCGCCCTTCCCGGACTTCTCAGGTCAAGGCGCGCTCTGCGTCAGGTTCTCGACATAAGGCCGTTCATCTGAGTCACGACTTATAGAATTCCCGGTGATTATAATTCTTCATATCCTCTGTAAAGCTCTCGTAGAGACGTTCGTAATTTCTGAACAGCTCGTCCGGGAGCTTTTTTTTGTCGTGAAGCTCTACCGCGTGGGTGTGGAGCTTTTCGCGCATCATGTGCGCCTGATCCTTGTAATTG
>CAKSVM010000113.1 GCA_934503195.1 uncultured Eubacteriales bacterium | reverse complement strand
ATCACGTCGGCGTGATTCCCCCGGCTCAGACGACGTTTGTCAGCGAGTACGGCGGAATCGGCTGGAATATCGGCGAGGGCGGCTGGGGCTACGGCAACGGACCGAAGACCGAGGAGGAGTTCATCGCGCGCTACAAGGGGCTTACCGACGTGCTTCTCGATCACCCGTCGATCTCGGCCTTCTGCTACACGCAGCTGACCGACGTCGAGCAGGAGCGCAACGGTCTCTTCACCTACGACCGGAAGCCGAAGTTCGACCCGGCGGTGATCCATGAGATAAACTCGCGCAAGGCCGCGATTGAGGAGTAAAATATAAACGATACGTAAAAATTCAGAATGATGTTGACGTGCGCATGAAATATGAGAAAATTATCATATCCGGCCGTATTTGAACCGTGCGCGGATGGGTACAGCGTCTGTTTCCCGGATCTTGTCGAATGCGAACTCGACAATCGACGCGTGAGGACAAATGTAACTCTCCCCGCGTGGCTAAAAGCCGCGGCGGAAAAACGGAAGGTGAACTATTCTCAGATCCTCGAAGCCGCACTGGTTGAATATCTGGGAATAAGCTGAAAACAACCTTAAATCAACGTTTTACTGGAATAAACTGAATAAATTGTAGTTTTCACGCGGATTCTCTTTTGTCGGGAAAATTGAAAAACTCCCGCTCCGGCATTTCTGTCAGGGCAGGAGTTTTCACTTATCACATATCCTGCGTCTTCTCTCTGAAGACTTTGACGAACTTGTCAAGCTGTTCCTGCGCGTTCGGATAGTACTGCGCGTAGGTCGAGGCGAAATCCGAGGTCTTCGCCTGAATCAGCTTTCTCTGGAGATATCCGATGCTGCCAAGGTCGGTGATGTGCGCGAACTCGGGCGAGCAGTTGTCGCGGATGATGTCGAGCATTTCGGCAGACACGTCGTCGCGCGCGTACTTGTTCTTCATTACGACGTTGTAGAAGGCCGGGAGAAGATTATTATAGCCGTAGAACGCCATCTCCTCAAGCACTGCCGCTACTTCGTCGACCTTCTTGCAGGTCACCGGGACGACCATCAGTCTCACGATGTCGTGGACGTCGCTGAAGTAATTCTCCTGTTCCTCGTTATACTTCGGGAAGGGAACGATTCCGTAGTCGTCCTTCATCTCGCGCAGAGCCTCGGCCGAATAGAAGAAGCCGGGGAGGAACATACTGTTTCCGTCGGCGAAATGCTGGCGGTTCAGGACGTCCTCGGCGTAGTCGGGTCCTGTGAAGTAGACGCCTTCGGTCTCAAAGACGAGCTTATAGAGATCCTGCATGATCGAAACCACGCGCTCGTTATTTAAGATTATCTTCGGCGTGTCGTCCTTTTCACGGGTCGTGGCGCGCGCGCCGGTCGCGTAGAAGAAGCTGTCTAAGTGGAAGTAGTCGTTGATGCAGAGTCCGAGGCGGTCGTCGCGGCTCGTTTTTCCGTCGTTATTAAGATCCGAATAGACCTCGGCCGAGATCTTGCGGAGACGATCCCATGTCCATGTTCCGTCGATGACCTCTTCGTAGAGACCGTTCGGATCCTTATAGAAGTCGTTGTACATCGACTTATTATAATAGAAGCAGTTTAAGCATCTCGTGCGGTCGATTCCGAAGTCGCCGGTCAGGCAGAAGATCTTATCCTCGCCGATCGTCATTTCCTTCATATACTTATAATCCCACCACGGCTTGCCGTAGCTTATGTAGGGGGCGTTCGCCATGTTCTTGTAGTAGCCCTCGCCCGCGTACTTCGCGCCGTTCCACTGGACGACGTGGTAAAGGTCGTAGGTGTCGTCCCCGGCGAGGACGAGCTTTTCGATCTCGGATCCGGTTTCGGAGGTCTTGACCTGCGAGTTCGTGAATTCGAGCGTGCAGTTTAGCTTTGTCTCGACGGCCTTGTTCATATTGAAGGTCGTGTCGTCGATGACGTCTCCGGTGAGCTCGGGGTTTAAGTCGACGTAGGTTTCGGCGACCGAGACCGAGTTTGTCGTATACCAGATCGAGATCGTCTTTTCACCGAGGTCGAGCGAATCGGGGACGCCGGAGGTCTCGGCGGGAGCCACGGCGGTGGTCGTGTCTCCGCCGGAGGGCGTGGATCCGTCATCCGATATCGGCGCGTGGGTGTCTCCGCAGGAAACGATCGGGAGCGCGGCGAGAAGAGCCGCGAGAATCAGCGTAAGTGTGCGTTTCATTGGCATTCTCCTATAATAAATTTGGCTCGTGGGTAGATCGCTGTATCAATTATAACACACTTTTTAACAGATTGCAAGGGTTTTTAAAAAAAATATCCGGAATTTTTTTGACATTTCCAGGGGCGTAATTTTTGGCGCGCCGAATTATTCGCCGGGCTTTATCACCCGGCGGAGTGGATTTGCTAATTTTAAGCGGCCGGCGAGTGAGATTGCTAACGAAAATTCCGTAATTCATAAATCATTTACAAATTATTAAAAAAATATACTTGAATTACCATCCAAATAGAGGTACAATATATACAACGATTAGCACTTGAACACAGAGAGTGCTAAGAGTTCAGGAGGTGAGTGAGTTGCCGACGGATAAAAATGAATTGTCCGAACGCAAAAAGCTGATACTGAAAGCGATAATCGACACGCATATAAATATGGGCGAACCCGTGGGGTCCAAATACCTCACAAGATACGAACAGCTCGCTTTCTCCTCCGCGACTATCCGGAACGAGATGGCGGAGCTCGAGGAGATGGGTTATCTTGAACAGCCTCATACCTCGGCGGGAAGAATCCCGTCACAGCTCGGCTACAGATTCTATGTCGACCAGCTGATGCAGCAGTACCGCATGACCTCGGCCGAACTCGGTGAGCTTGACAAGCTGATGAAGCTGAAAGCCGCTGAGCTTGACAGAGTCCTTGACAAGGCGACAAAGCTTATGAGCACCCTCACGAATTACACGGGGGTCGCGCTCAAGCGAAGTCAGCGTCAGCCGACGATCGCCCGGTTCGATGTCATGTATCTCTCATCAAGGAGCGTCATTCTCGTGATGCTCGCCGACACGGGAGCCGTAAAGACAAGACAGCTGAGGTTCGGATTTGACGTCAGCCGCGAGACGGCGGAAAAACTGGCAGCGATTCTCAACGAGTACGTCGCGGGGCGCGAGATGGACAAGATCACGCTTCCGGTCATGCTCGAAATGCAGTCAAAGCTCGGCGGGGCGGATCTGATATCCCCGATCGTGAAAGCGGTCTGGGACACGGTGAACGAGCCCGACGACAGCGAACTGATGTTCGACGGGGTCAACAATCTTTTAAGCTACCCCGAGTACTCGAACATCGACGCGGTGCGCGACGTCCTGGGAATGTTTGACGAAAAGGACGAACTCCTCGACGTCATGTCAAAGGACGCGGGAAGCGATAAGACGAACATCTACATCGGTTCCGAAAGCCCGGTTGAGGTGATGAACAATTCGTCGCTGATCTTCCGCACGGTGAAATCCGGCGATCATGTGGTCGGCGCGATCGGAGTCATCGGCCCCAGACGCATGGACTACTCAAAGGTCGTCACGCTGGTTGATTATATGTCAAAGAACATTTCAAAGCTTATGGACAGCGAAGGCTTTATCGAAGACCACAAATCTTCATCCGGAACCAAAGAGGAATGATCAAATTCACATAGATAAGGACAAGAATAATGGCAGAGGAAAACGCAAAGAACGAAACGGTCGAGTCGGAAATCGACAAGGAGGCCGAATCGGTCATGAACGATCTTTCTAAGAAAGACAAGAAGGAGGCCTCGAAAGAGGCAAAGCAGCTGGCTTCCGAAAACAGCGCGCTCACCGCGAAGCTCAAGGAGGCCACTGAGGCTCTTGAAAAGGCGAAAGCCGAGCTTGCCGACACAAACGACAAGTATTTAAGAGTCTGCGCCGAGTACGACAACTTCAGAAAGCGTTCGGCAAAGGAACGCGACGGTCTTTACACCGACGCCTACTCCGACGCGCTGAAAGAAGTTCTTCCGGTCATCGACAATCTCGAGAGGGCGTCTCAGTGCACCGAACCCGAGAAGGTCGCCGACGGACTCGCGCTCATCTTCAAATCGGCGGCCGAAATGCTCACAAAGCTCGGCGTCGAGACCTTCGGCGAGGCGGGCGAGAAGTTCGACCCCAACATCCACAACGCCGTAATGCACGTTGAGGACGAGGAAAAGGGCGAGAACGAAATCACCGACGTCTTCCAGAAGGGCTACAAAAAGGGCGACAGGATCATCCGCCACGCGATGGTCAAGGTCGCAAATTAAATTAAAATAAGAAACAAAATGAGACTATCGTCTCAGGAGGATATTCATTATGGCTAAAATCATTGGTATAGATCTTGGTACTACTAACTCTTGCGTCGCTGTTTACGAGGGCGGCGAACCCGTTGTCATCCCGAATCCCGAGGGCGCGCGCACGACTCCTTCGGTCGTCGGCTTCTCGAAGACCGGCGAGCGTATGGTCGGTCAGGTCGCAAAGCGTCAGGCTATCACCAACCCCGACCGCACGATCTCCTCGATCAAGCGTCACATGGGCTCCGACTACAAGGTCTCGATCGACGGCAAGCAGTACACTCCTCAGGAAATCTCCGCGATGATCCTTCAGAAGCTGAAGGCTGACGCCGAGGCTTATCTCGGAACCACCGTCACCGAGGCTGTCATCACGGTTCCCGCTTACTTCACCGACTCTCAGCGTCAGGCTACCAAGGACGCCGGCAAGATCGCCGGTCTTGACGTAAAGCGTATCATCAACGAGCCGACCGCGGCGGCTCTCGCTTACGGCGTCGACAAGGACGCCAAGGAGCAGAAGATCATGGTCTTCGACCTCGGCGGCGGTACGTTCGATGTCTCGCTGCTTGAAATCTCGGACGGTGTCTTCGAGGTTCTCGCGACCAACGGCGATACTCACCTCGGCGGCGATGACTTCGACCAGAGAATCATCGACTGGATCGCTGAGGAGTTCATGAAGGAGAACGGCGGCATCGACCTCCGCAAGGACAAGATGGCTCTCCAGAGACTCAAGGAAGCGGCTGAGAAGGCTAAGATCGAGCTCTCGGGCGTAACCTCCTCGAACATCAACCTCCCGTTCATCACGGCTGACGCCAACGGCCCGAAGCACTTTGAGGCAACCCTCACCAGAGCTAAGTTCAACGAACTCACCGCAGACCTCATCGAGCGCACGATGGGTCCGACGAAGAAGGCTCTCGCGGACGCCGGACTCTCGGTCGGTCAGATCGACAAGGTTCTCCTCGTCGGCGGTTCGACCCGTATCCCGGCGGTTCAGGAAGCCGTCAAGAACTTCATCGGCAAGGATCCCTTCAAGGGCATCAACCCCGATGAGTGCGTAGCTATCGGCGCGGCTATTCAGGGCGGTGTCCTCGGCGGCGACGTCAAGGATCTCCTCCTTCTCGATGTCACTCCGCTTTCGCTCGGTATCGAGACTCTGGGCGGCGTGTTCAACAAGATCATCGATCGTAACACCACGATCCCGGTCAAGAAGTCGCAGGTTTACTCGACCGCGGCTGACGGTCAGACCTCGGTTGAGATCCACGTTCTCCAGGGTGAGCGCGAGATGGCGGCCGGCAACACGACTCTCGGACGCTTCATCCTCGACGGAATCGCTCCGGCTCCCCGCGGCGTACCGCAGATCGAGGTCACCTTCGATATCGACGCCAACGGCATAGTCAACGTCACCGCTAAGGATAAGGGCACCGGCAAGGAACAGCACATCACGATCACCTCTTCGACCAATATGTCGAAGGAGGACATCGACCGCGCTGTCAAGGACGCCGAGAAGTTCGCCGAGGAGGACAAGAAGCAGAAGGAGGCCGTCGAGGTCAAGAATCAGGCCGAGGCTGTCATCTTCCAGTCCGAAAAGACCCTCACCGATCTCGGCGACAAGGTCACCGAGTCCGAGAAGGCTCCGGTCAAGGAAGCTATCGAGAAGCTGAAGGAGACCATCAAGAACGGCACGACCGATCAGATCAAGGCCGACACCGAGGCCCTCCAGAAGGCGTTCTACTCGATCTCCGAGAAGCTCTATCAGCAGAGCGGCGCGGAGAACGGCGGTGCGCAGGGTGCGGGCTTTGACCCGAACGCAAACCAGGGCGGCCAGGGCGGCACGAACGGCTCCGACGGAACCTACTACAACGCCGACTACGAAGACAAGACCGGAAAATAATCGGTAAGACGGCACACCGTCCGGACGAGAAAAGATAAAATCACGCGATGCGACGGCGGTCAATGCAAGTTTTTGCGGCGGCCGCCGTCGATTTTGGTGTGAAGGGGAATTTTTCCCCGGATCGCGGTTTTCATTTTAATTTCAAATGAATTTACAAAATCCATCTTTTTTCGCGGCGGAAAATGTAGTATAATAGATTGTTCAGAAGGAATAACTCAGTTATTTGAGGTGAAGCATATATGGCAGACAAACGCGATTATTACGAGGTGCTGGGCATCGACAAATCGGCCGACGAGGCGTCGATAAAGAAGGCCTACCGCACTCTCGCGAAAAAATATCATCCCGATATGAATCCCGGCGACAAGGAAGCCGAGCAGAAGTTCAAGGAGGTCAACGAGGCCTACGCCGTGCTTTCGGATCCCGACAAGAAGGCAAAGTACGATCAGTACGGCTTCGCCGGAGTTGATCCGCAGGCCGGCTTCGGCGAGGGAGGCTTCGGCGGCTTCGGAAACTTCAGCGGCGGCGGATTTGACGGCGGAGATATCTTCGGCGACATTTTCTCAAGCTTCTTCGGAGGGGCTTCGGGCGGATCGTCGTCGTCAAGAGCCAACGGTCCGGCGCGCGGCGGAGACATTCTCCAGCGCATCACGATTTCGTTTGAGGAGGCCGCCTTCGGCTGCAAGAAGGACATAAGCTTCGGACGCGTCGAAAAGTGTCCCGAGTGCGATTCCACCGGTGCCAAGAAGGGTTCCAAGGTCGACACCTGTCCGACCTGCCACGGAACCGGTCAGGTCAGGGTCACCCAGCGCACGCCGCTCGGAATGTTCCAGACCACCAAGACCTGCGACGATTGTCACGGAACCGGAAAGAAGATCTCGGATCCCTGCACATACTGCCGCGGCAAGGGCTATGTGAAGGTCACGAAGAAGCTCGAGGTCACGATCCCCGCCGGAATCGACGACGGACAGAAGATCGCGATCAGATCGCAGGGCGACACCGGACGCAACGGCGGACCTTCGGGCGACCTCATCGTTCAGGTCAGCGTCAGACCGCATCCGATCTTCGAGCGCGACGGCTACAACATCTACTGCGAGGTCCCGATCACCTTCGCCGAGGCCGCGCTGGGCGGAGAGATCCAGATCCCGACGCTTGAGGGGAAGGAGACCTACAATCTCCCCGAAGGCACTCAGAACGGCACGCAGTTCACTCTCCGCGGCAAGGGCATCCAGTACGTCAACTCGAAGTCGCGCGGCGATCTCATCTTCGCCGTCAACATCGAGACGCCGAAGGGGCTGACCGAGACCCAGAAGGATCTTCTCAGAAAGTTCTCCGAGAGTCTTGGCGAGAAGAATAACACGAAGCGCGAGAGCTTCCTCAGGAATCTCAAGAAGATGTTCAACAAATGAAGGAATCCCGGGAAGTGCTGAATAAATCGGGTTTTCGCGAAAAAAGTCTTGAATTTGTGGACTTTTTTCGCGAAAACAACCTTAAATCAGCATTTCCCGTGACGAGCATTCTTTCCATAAACAAAGTCCCCGCCAAAATCGACGGGGACTAACTGAAATATAACCCGAAAGGAATCACAATATGAACTGGACACAGCTCCGCGTCACCGTGAAGACCGAGGATATCGACCGCACGGCCGCCATCATGAGTATGCTCGACAACGGTATAATGATCGAGGACTACAGCGACATCGAAACCGGACTCAGAACCTGCTACGGCGATCTCATCGACGAGAATATCCTGAACGCCGACAAAACGAAGGGCGCGGTCTCGATCTACGTCCCCGACGACAAGAATTACAACGACTACGTGGCTTTCCTTCGCGACCGCTTCACGGCGGAGAATATCGACGCGAAGATCGAGCTTCTCGGAGTCGACGAGGAGGAATGGTCGACCGCGTGGAAGAAATATTATCATCCGATCAAGGTCGGCGAGCGGCTCGTCATCGTCCCGATGTGGGAGAAGTACGACGAAAAGCCGGGCGAGATTGTCGTCCGGATGGATCCCGGAATGGCCTTCGGAACCGGAACGCACGAGACGACACGGCTTGTCTGCGGGCTTATCGAGAAGTATCTCGTCCCGGGTCAGCGGATGCTCGACGTCGGAACCGGAAGCGGAATTTTAGCTATCTGCGCGTCAAAGCTCGGCGCGAAAGAGTGCTTCGCGTATGACATCGATCCCGTGGCCGTCCGCGTGGCAAGGGAGAACGTCAGGGACAACGGACTTTCGAACATCACCTGCGGCGTTTCGGATCTTTTACGCGACGTCGACCTCTCGGGCGGACAGTTCGACTTCGCCGTGGCGAACATCGTCGCGAGTATCATCGTGCGTATGTCGGACGATATCGGAAGATACATAAAGGACGGCGCGTATCTCATCTGCTCGGGAATCATCGAGCAGTACGAAAATGACGTGCGCGAGGCGATGGAACGCAATGGTTTTGACATTGTAGAGGTCGCAAAGGAGTCTGATTGGGTCGCGATGGTTTGCCAAAAACGCTGAAAATCCGACGGATTTCGCGCAAAAACAGTCTAAGTGACGGTTTTTCAAAAAATTTTTACAAAATTTTCGCGAAAACATTTGACAAAATCACGAAAGTATAGTATAATATATTAGACCTGTTCGGTAACCCGACTTTAGCGTATCAAATTGGCGACATAAGACGGCAATTTGATTGACAAGTCGGGAGGGTTATCGAACAAGTCTATTG
>CAKSVM010000112.1 GCA_934503195.1 uncultured Eubacteriales bacterium | reverse complement strand
CCGTAGACAACATCAAGGATCTCGCGCGCTCCTTCAAGGAAGCGCAGGTCGCGATCGAGGTCGGCAAGGTCTTCGACACCGAGAAGAATATCTTAAGCTACGAAAACCTCGGAATCGGACGTCTTATCTATCAGCTCCCGACGACTCTCTGCGAAATGTTCCTCCAGGAAGTCTTCAAGAAGGGTAGCCTTGAGAGCCTCGACCGCGAGACCCTGATGACGATCCAGTGCTTCTTTGAGAACAACCTCAACGTCTCCGAGACCTCGAGAAAGCTCTTCGTCCACAGAAACACGCTCGTCTATCGTCTTGAGAAGATCCGCAAGCTCACAGGACTCGATCTGCGCGAGTTTGAGCACGCGATCACCTTCAAGGTGGCGCTGATGGTCAAGAAGTACCTCACTTCGAAGCCCGTCAAGTTCTGATTTTTATTGAAATCAAGATCTGAAATATTCGTTTGTCCGGACGTCTGTCCGGACAGACGGATTTATTTTGCATTATCCGGAGCAGAGCTTAATGATTGAATTCAAAGATGTAAAAAAGATATACCCGAACGGCACGGTCGCGCTCAACGGTGTCGATCTCAAGATCGCCGACGGAGAGTTTGTCTTCATCGTAGGAGAGTCGGGCGCGGGCAAGACCACGCTCACAAAGCTTCTTCTCCGTGAGGAACGCGTCAGCGGCGGAACTCTCGCCGTCCGCGTCAACAAACAGGTCGGCAACAAAACCACTGTCGCCGAGTATGATCTTTCGAAACTCTCCAATTTCAAAGTGCCGTATTACCGCCGCGAGCTCGGCGTCGTCTTCCAGGATTTCCGTCTTTTCCCGAACAAGACGGTCTTCGAGAACGTCGCTTTCGCGATGCAGGTCGTCGGCGAATCCTCAAAAGTCATAAAACGCCGTGTACCGGCACTCCTCAATATTGTTAACCTTACGGACAAGCTGAATTCCTATCCGAGTCAGCTCTCGGGCGGAGAACAGCAGAGAGTCGCGCTCGCGCGCGCGCTGGCGAACAACCCGCAGATTATCATCGCCGACGAGCCGACCGGAAACATAGACCCGAAAATGTCTCTGGAGATCATGAATCTCCTCATTAAAATACATAAGCGCGGAAAGACCGTCATCGTCGTCACGCATGAAAAAGATCTCGTCGACTACTTCCAGCAGAGAGTCGTCAAGATCGCGGGCGGCAAGGTCATAAGCGATCAGGTGGGAGGTATGAAGCTTTGAAACGCTACAGACTCACCTACTTTTTAGGGCAGAGCCTCAAGGGACTCTGGCGAAACGGAATCATGACGATCGCCTCGATCATGGTTCTCGTCTCATGCCTCGTCGTGATGGGGAGCTTCTGGCTCCTTCTTCAGAATATCGACGTCAATCTTGAACAGTTAGGACTCCTTAACGAAATCGTCGTCTTCATCGACGCGAAGAAGACCGACGAGGAAGTCGCCGACATCGGCGCGCAGATCCGCGCGCTCGACAACGTCGGGGAAGTGACCTTCGTCTCGAAGGAGCAGGCCCTCATCGAGGAATCCGAGCGTTACGCCGGGTACACCGACATTCTCGATATTCTGACCGACGAGAATCCTTACCGCGACTCGTTTGTCATAAAGTACATAGACAACTCGAAGGTCGCCACTCTCGACTATCAGGTCGGGCAGATCGACGGCGTGGCTAAGGTCAACGACCGGCTTGACATCGCGATGACGATCGAGAAGCTGAAAAGCGGAATCTCGATGGTCTTAATCTGGTTCATGGTGATTCTCTTTGTCGTAAGCATCTTTGTCATAATAAACACGATCAAGCTGGCCGTCCACTCAAGACGGACCGAGATCACGATCATGCGCTACATCGGCGCGACCGACTGGTTTGTCGTCCTGCCGTTCATTTTTGAGGGCGTCTTCATCGGACTCATTTCGAGCGGACTTGCTTACCTCATCGAATGGTATATGTACGGCTACGTCGTCTCGATGATCGGCGACAATTTCAATATGCTCACGATTCTGAGCTTCAACGACATCCGCGCGACGGTCGCCATCGCCTTTGTCGGCATCGGCGTCGTCACCGGCATCATCGGAAGTACAATCTCCACAAGAAGGTATCTCAAAGCCTAGGAGGTATTTTGATGAAAAAATCAACGCGAATTCTTTCGCTTCTCTTAGTCCTCTCGTCGGTCGCGGCGTTCGTTCCGGCGGCCACGGTCAGCGCGGCCTCGAAGTACGGCAGCGACTCGAAGGTGCAGAGCATTCAGGATCAGATCAACAAGGTCAGCTCGAATCTGAAGAACATTCAGTCGAGCATCACGTCGGCGTCAAGATCGGTGGCCAACGCGCTTGAGTACAAGTCGCAGCTTGACAGCGAGCTTACGCTGATGATTCAGAAAATCGACCTCCAGAACGAGTACATCGAGGCTCTGAAGTCAAGCATAACCGACAAGGAGACCGAGATCTCCGACAAGCAGTCCGAGTACGAGAAGAATTACGAAATCTTCAAGGAGCGGCTCCGCGTCACGCACGAGGACGGCGACGCCTCGTACATCGCGATGCTCTTCGGAGCCGAGAGTCTGGCCGATTTCCTGTCGCGGGTCGACCGCGTCGGCGCGATGCTCGAATACGACGCGCGGATAATGCAGGAGCTTCAGGAGACGAAGTCCGATCTCGCCGAGGAGCGGTCGAATCTTGAGGATACGAAGGCCGAGCAGGAAAAGGTCATGGAAGACCTTGAGAAAGAGAAGGCCGAGCTTGAGAAAAAGCGCAAGGACAACGAGAATTATATCACCCAGCTGAACTCCCAGATCCGGAACAATCAGTCGCAGAAGGACGCGCTTCAGGCGCAGATCGAAAAGCTTGACGCCGAGATGGAGGAGCGCATAAAGCAGCTCGAAGAGGAAGAAAAGAAGAAGAACAGCAAGTACGTTGGCGGAGTCATGCTCTGGCCGGTTCCGACGAAGTACACGTATATCACCTCCGAGTGCGGCTGGCGGACAAGTCCGATCACCGGAAAGAGCGAGTATCACAACGGCGCGGACATTCCCGTGCCCTACGGAACCGATATCTACGCGGCCAACGACGGCACGGTCGTCACGGCGACCTCGCACTGGAGCTACGGAAACTACGTCATGATCGATCACGGCGGCGGAATCTACACGCTCTACGCGCACAACTCGAAGCTATGCGTCAAGGTCGGCGACAAGGTAAAGCGCGGCGACATCATCGCGAAGGCCGGCTCGACCGGACAGTCGACCGGAAATCACTGCCATTTCTCGATCCGCGAGAACGGCGTGTGGATAAATCACAAGAAATATTTCCCCGACTGATATCTTTCGGTCACGGCGAATATATTATTCTATTGAAAGGCTTTTCTGATGTCAAAGAAAATTTCGATCGGGGCGGCGGTCGTTCTGATGCTTTTAGCGGCTCTGGTCACGTTTCAGATCACCTATGTCGGCCTCGGAAACAAGTACAGGAAGGAACTGAACTCGGTCGTCAGCGCGGAGCAGTTATTTAACAAGCTGTCTTATGTCGACAGTCTCTACCGTCAGCTCTACATCGGCGAGATCGACGAGGAGACGCTGACTGACGAGACGATCCGCGGCTACGTCTACGGAACCGGCGACAAATACGCCTACTATCTCGACCGCGAACAGTACGCCGAGCTGGTCTCGGATACCAACGCCGAGATGCAGGGAATCGGAGTCTACGTCATCTACCAGAACGACCTGATCGAGGTGATCAGTGTCATGCCTGACTCGCCCGCGCTTGAGGCCGGGATCGAGCCGGGGGATCTGGTCGTCTACGTGAACGGCGAGTCGGTGGCCGAGCTCGGCTACAACGCCGCAATCTCAAAATTAAAGGGCGAGGCCGGAACATACGCCGAGTTCACTGTCCTTCGCGGCGAGGAGCTCCTCGATTTCAGAATCAAGCGCGGATACGTGAACGAGCAGTCAGTTATGAGTCACGTGCTTGAATCCGACAAGACGATCGGAATCGTTAAGATTCTCTCGTTCGACCTCGGAACGCCAGATCAGTTCAGGGAAGCTTGTCAGAATCTGATCGATTCGGGCGTGAAGAAGCTGATTTTTGACGTCAGGTACAATCCGGGCGGGGATCTCCGGTCGATTGTCTCGATTCTCGATTATCTTCTTCCCGAGGGGCCGATCGTCCGGATCACCGACAAGGACGGAAACGTCGTCGAGACCTACGAGTCGGACGCCGATTCGCTCGATCTTCCGATGTGCGTCCTCACGAACGGTTCGACGGCCAGTGCGGCCGAGCTCTTCACGTCGGCACTGAAGGATTACAAGAAGGCGACGGTCGTAGGCACGAACACCTACGGAAAGGGAACGGTTCAGACGGTCATCGGGCTTCCCGACGGCTCGGGAATCGGAATTTCCTACCGGCTCTACAATCCGCCCTTCTCGGACAACTACGAGGGCGTCGGAATCGCGCCGGACTTTGAGGTCGAGCTTGACAGGTCGCTCGAAGGCAAGAACATTTATAAAATAACCGATTCTGAGGACAATCAGCTTCAGAAAGCGGTTGAAATACTAACTAAGTAACAAAGGGAGAAAATCAGTATGGCAAACAAACCCATGGCTCTCACGCCCGAAGGTCTCAAAAAGATGACCGACGAGCTTGACTATCTGAAAAACACAAAGCGAGTCGAAGTCAAGGAAGCAATCGCGGTCGCGCGTTCGTTCGGAGACCTCTCCGAGAACTCGGAGTACGACGAGGCGAAGAACGAGCAGGCGAAGGTTGAGTCGCGAATCAACGAGCTCGAAGAGATCCTGAAGAATGTCGTCGTCATCAACGAGGCAGATCTTTCGGACGACACGGTCAACCTCGGAAAGACGGTCAAGGTCTACGACGAGGAGTTTGACGAGGAGGACGAGTACAACATCGTCGGCACGAACGAGGCCGATCCGCTGAAGAACAACATCTCGGATCAGTCGCCGATCGGCATGGCTCTCATCGGCAAGAAGGTCGGTGATATTGCCGAGGTCGAGGCTCCAGACGGAATCATTAAGCTCAAGGTGCTTGAAATCCGCAAGAAGGCATAATTTGCCGCAAATTTAATTAAAAGGACAGACGAAAATGGCTGAAAATCAGAACAATCAGACCGAGCAGAATATAAACGATCTTCTGAGAGTCCGGCGCGAAAAGCTCGCCGCGCTTCAGGAGGCCGGCAAGGATCCCTTTGTGGTCACGAAGTACGACGTGACGAATCACTCGACCGACATCACCGGAAATTTTGACGGGATGAACGGCAAGAAGGTGAGCGTCGCGGGTCGGCTCATGTCGAAGCGCGTGATGGGCAAGGCGTCGTTCTGCCACATTCAGGATCTGAAGGGCAGCGTTCAGGTCTATGTCGCGCGCGATTTTGTCGGCGAGGAGGCTTACGCTGACTTCAAGAAGTTCGACATTGGCGACATTATCGGCGTGAAGGGCGAGGTTTTCGCGACGAAGACCGGCGAGCCGTCGATCCACGCGACCGAGGTCACGCTCCTCTCGAAGAGCCTTCAGATTCTCCCCGAAAAGTTCCACGGACTCACGAACACCGACATCCGTTACAGACAGCGTTATGTCGACCTCATAATGAATCCCGAGGTCAAGGACACCTTCATCAAGCGTTCGAAGATCGTCAGCGCGGTCAGACGCTATCTCGACTCGCTCGGATTCATGGAGGTTGAGACTCCGATGCTCGTTTCCAACGCGGGCGGCGCGGCGGCGCGTCCGTTCGAGACGCATTTCAACGCGCTGGACGAGGATCTGAAGCTGAGAATCTCGCTTGAGCTATATCTGAAGCGTCTGATTGTCGGCGGACTCGAGAGAGTTTACGAAATCGGCCGCGTCTTCAGAAACGAGGGGCTCGACACGCGTCACAATCCCGAGTTCACGCTGATGGAGATCTATCAGGCCTACACCGACTACCACGGAATGATGGATCTTACCGAAAATATGTACCGTTACGTCGCGAATGAGGTTCTCGGCACGACGAAGATCGTCTACAACGGCGTCGAGATGGATCTCGGCAAGCCGTTTGAGCGGATCACGATGGTTGACGCGGTGAAGAAGTATTCGGGCGTCGATTTCCACGAGATAAAGACTCTCGAAGAGGCGCGGAAGGTCGCCGACGAGAAGGGAATCCATTACGAGGAGCGTCACAAGAAGGGCGACATTCTGAATCTCTTCTTCGAGGAGTTTGTCGAGGAGCATCTGATTCAGCCGACGTTTGTCATGGATCATCCGATCGAGATCTCGCCGCTGACCAAGAAGAAGCCGACCGACCCCGATTACGTCGAGCGTTTCGAGTTCTTCATGAACGGCTGGGAGATGGCGAACGCGTACTCCGAGCTGAACGATCCGATCGACCAGCGCGAGAGATTCAGGGCGCAGGAGGAGCAGTTCGCGGCCGGAGACGAGGAAGCGAACCACACCGACGAGGATTTCCTGAACGCGCTCGAAATCGGCATGCCTCCCACAGGCGGAATCGGATTCGGAATCGACAGAATGTGCATGCTGCTGACTGACTCGGCGGCGATCCGCGACGTTCTGCTTTTCCCGACGATGAAGCCGCTTGAAGAGTCCGAAAAGAAGTCCGGAAGCGAGGCTCCGGCTCCCGCGGCCGAGGAGAAGATCGACTTCTCGAACGTTGAGATCGAGCCGTTATTCAAGGACATGGTTGATTTTGAGACCTTCTCGAAGAGCGATTTCCGCGCGGTCAAGGTCAAGGAATGCGAAGCGGTTAAGAAGTCGAAGAAGCTTCTGAAGTTCGTTCTGGACGACGGAACCGGCACGGATCGTGTCATTCTGAGCGGAATTCACGAGTACTACGAGCCGGAGGAGTTGGTCGGCAAGACCTGCGTCGCGATCACGAATCTGCCTCCGAGAGCGATGATGGGCATTGATTCCTGCGGCATGCTGATTTCCGCCGTGCATCACGAAAACGGCGAGGAAAAGCTGCATCTGCTGATGGTTGATCCCCACATCCCGGCGGGCGCGAAGCTGTATTGATTTACGAATAAAAAAATCCGTCCTTCGGGGCGGATTTTTTGTCGGATATTGTAAATTATTTTTTAAGATGCTTGACAAAATCTGTTATTTGTTGTATACTTATATATAACAAACGAAATGAAAGCGAGGATTTTTCATGAATCTTGTCAGAATCACACCTGAAAATCTCACGAAGGAGCACATCTGCTGCGCGATTTCGAACAACCGCGACATTCAGGTGGCGTCGAAGAAGCGATGGCTTTCGGACAGGCTGGACGAAGGTTTGGTATTTCTGAAAGGCGATGTACGGGGCAAGTGTTTCATCGAATACATTCCCGCGGAGTTCGCGTGGGTGCCGATCACGGCGAACGGTTTCATGTACATTGACTGTTTCTGGGTATCGGGTTCGCTGAAGGGGCAGGGGAACGGGAGTTTACTGCTCGAAGAATGTATCCGGGATTCGAAGGAGAAGGGCAAGCGGGGGCTTGTTGTATTATCGTCGAAGAAGAAGCAGGGATTTTTATCGGATCCGGACTATCTGAAGGCGAAGGGCTTTCGTGTGGCTGACTCGGCTGAGCCGTATTTTGAGCTTTTATGGCTTCCATTTAACGAATACGCGGAGCGGCCGCGTTTCAACGATTCGGCGCGGAGTTCGGTTCACGGCGGAATGGCGGCCGGGTTCACGCTTTACTACACGAATCAATGTCCGTACACGGCGAAGTATGTACCGATTTTAGAGGGGATCGCAGCGGAGTCGGGGGTTCCGATGCGGGTTATAAAGATTGACACGCTCGAAAAGGCGAAGAACGCGCCGTCGGCCTTCACGACGTTCGCTTTATTCCATAACGGGGAGTTTGTGACGCACGAGATACTTTCGGAGAAGAAGTTCCTGAAGGTGATTGAGGAGATAAAGGAAAAATGAACAGAAAAACCGCGCCGGAAGGCGCGGTTTTTGCGGCCGCGAAGCGGCCGGCAGGCGGCACGCAGTGGCGTCCGCCTCGCCCTGCGAGGCGGACGGGGACGTAAGTCCCCGCCTGCGACCCGCGGCCGCGCAGCGGTCGCGGGTCCGGTCGGCGAAGCCGACCGTTACGGTTGCGGCTTGCCGCAAGCGTCTTTTTGAGCGCGATGAGCGCTCAAAAAGAGACGGACGCGATGGTTCTTACGAATCGCGCGGATTCAGAGCGCCAGGATATATTTTCTCCACAGCCTTGTGTATATTGCGTCGGCGCGGAGGAGATATGAGCGTAAGAACGCGCAGTAATCGGCGGCGAGCTTTGTGTCGGCGGCGCTGTGCGATGGCGCGAACTCGATCGTCTCAACGGCTCTCGCGACTTTCGAAAATTTCTCTGGTGAGATATTGCCGAGGATTGAGTCGACTCTTGCGGCGAAGTCGGCGGTCTGTTCGCCCGCCAGCGGTACGAGTCCGCAGAGCTTCAGCAGTCGGTAGAGGATGGTGTTGAGTTCGCGCGCGGCTTCGGGCGAGCCCGCCGAGTCGGTCACGAGTTTTCTGAAGCGCTTTCCGGCACGGTCGGCACGGGCTCTCAGGCAGATGATTATGACAGCGATAATGGCTATGACTATCGCCGTTATGACGACACCAGCCGGGAGCGATTTCTTCACAGGTTTCTGCGGCGTTGTGCCGCCGGTGCTGACCGGTTCGGTCGTATCCTTCTCGACCGGTTCGGTTTCATCGGGTATGGTCGTGTCGGCACCCGTACTGGTTGAGGCTGTCGGCGGAACATAGCCGTCGTACATGTCGGACATGTAGGGTGTCGTCGCCTCGTACACTACCCAGCCGTACATGTCATAATAGACCTCAATCCAGGCGTGGGCGTTGTTGTCGAGTACATTCGACGAATAGCGCGCGACCGGGTCTTCACCGCGCGTCCGCTCAAAATTATCGGCGATATAGCCC
>CAKSVM010000111.1 GCA_934503195.1 uncultured Eubacteriales bacterium | reverse complement strand
TCGGAATCATGAAGATATAAAATCTCCGATAGCGACAAAAAAATCCCCGCTTGGCGGGGATTTTTTATGCTCAGTTCATGAATTTGTCGATCAGCGTCTGCATATTTTTCTTCGCGGCCGCTTCTCTTTCGGCGTAGAGCGAGGCGGGGGAGGCGGACTTTTTCGCGATCATGTTGCGGAAAATAAGTCCCATTTCGTTGAAGTAAAGACTGTAAACGTACGCTATTTCTGTAGTACACTGCGACTTGATCAGGTCGAGCATCTGCGACGACGCTTCGTCGCGCGCGTATTTGTGCTTCAGGACGATCTCGTAGTAGGCCGGAATCACGGTTTTGTTGCCATTATATGCCAGTTCTTCCAGCACCGCACAGACGCCTTCGACGTTCTGACAGTTGACCGGGAGCGCGATGTCGCGCATGATGTTGTGAAGTCCGGTTGTGTACTCGTCCTGCGACTCGTCAAACTTAGGCAGCGGAACGATTCCGTAGTCGGCGTTCATGTCGCGCAGCGACTCGGCCGTGTAGAAAAATCCGGTGAGGAACATCGACTGGTTCTCGGCGAACTTCTTGCGGTTGATCATTTCCTCGTCGAACGAACTGCCTGAGAGGAAAATTCCGTCGGTCGAATAGACCAGATCGTACAATTTCTGACAGACGTCCATGTTCTTTTCAGTCATAAAGTCGAGATACGGGACGTCCTTGCTGTCGCGCGAGGTGATTTTTCCTCTCATGCTGTAGAAGTAGCCGTCGAGATTTGAGACGGTGTTCATCGCCATTCCGAGGACGTCGTCGCGGTCGGCGATTCCGTTCGAGTTCTGATCCGACCAGACCTCGGCGCAGATTTCGCGCATCCGGTCGACCGTCCACTTGCCGTCAAGAACCTCGGAGTTGAGCTTGTCGGCGTCGCCGTAGTAGTCCTCGCAGAGCTTTTTGTTGTAAAAAACGCAGTTCAGCGTGCGCGTGCGGTCGGTCGCGAAGTCGCCTACAAGAACAAACAATTTTTCGTCGCCGACCGTCATCTCCTTCATGTACTTCATGTCCCACCACGGCTTGTTGAAGCTGATGTAGGGCGCGTCCTTGAGGTTCAGGTAGAGATCCTCGGCCGCCAGTGCCGCGCCCGAGTACTGGATGAAATGATATGCGTCATATGTAGTATCATCGGCGAGAATAAGCGTGCGGATCTTGTTTGGCGATTCGTTTACCGAAAGATCGGTGTCGAAGGTGAGTTTTACGTCGAGTTTTTCCTCAACGGCGAGGTTTGACGCGTAAATCGCGTCGCTTAAGACGTCTCCGGCCTCCTCAGCGGCCATGCTTATGTAGGTTTCGGAGACGGCCGCGCCGATCGACGGGCTCCAGATCCGGATCTCTTCGCCGTTCAAAGTGAATCCGTCGGGAACGCCGCTCGTTTCCTCGGGAGCTTTGACCTCGGCTGACGTTGTTTCGCCATCTGTAGTGACTTCGGGAATGACCGCGGACTCTCCGCATGAGACGAGCATGAGCATCGCCAGCAAGAGAGAAAAATTGCGTTTTTTCATATTCTGTCCTTTCAAAAATGTGAATTATAACCTTGATTCCGACGTCGGTTTATATAAATTTTACAATAAATCGCGCGATAAGTAAAGGTAAAAAATTCGCATGGATGTGGACAAAATTAACATTGTGGGAAATCAGCGGTTGAAGTTATCAAAGAAGCAGCGAACCGAGCTTTCGAGCATCGCAAGGCATTCGTCGCGGCGTTCGGGCTGGCGGTCGCAGACCGAGAGGAGCGTCAGAAACGGCGAGACGTAGATCAGCGCGAGCGTGTCGGGGTCGAGATTTTTGATCCGCCCGGCCGAAATCAGCCGCTTGAAGAGCCCGGCGTGGTAGTTTTTGATCCGCTCAAAATAGCGTTCTGAATAAAGTTTCGCGAGATCATCGCTCCGGAATTGTTCGATTGTCATCATTTTCCGGAACGCGCTGACCATTTCGTCGTCGAGCGAATAGATGAAGATCGCGCGGACCATTTCGACGAGCTTGTCGGCCGTGATCGTCTCGAACTGATCGACGTCGCCGTCGGCGTTTTCGACGTGAACCGAAAGTTTCGCGGTGAAATCGTCGTAGCGTTTTGAGGTGTCCTCGAAAATCGCGTCGAAGATCGCCTGTTTACTTTTGTAGTGGTTATACAGCGACGGCGCGCGGATGCCGACGGCCGACGCGATTTCGCCGACGCTTGTCGCGTCGAAGCCTTTTTCCGAAAATAGTTTCAGCGATTCGCGCAGGATTTTTTCTTTTGTGTCTTCCTGTTTCATATTTGCCCCTCGTTTTGAAATTTCTGTAGTCTTATTATACCTCAGAACGCGCGTTTTGTCAAGCGGATGCGTAAATTTTGCGATTTATTTCTCAAATCGGTTGACAAACGCGGGGATTTGTGTTATAATTATCGTAGAACATCTCAAACCGATTGAGCGTAACTGAAATTTCCCTACCTATTATTATATACCGGAGGCAATCATGCAAAACTACAAAATCATGTCCTGCAATCTTCGCTGCGACTGCGAGTCCGACGGGATCAATTCCTTCACGAACCGTCGGCCGTTCATCCTCGAAAAGCTCAGAAAATATTCGCCCGACGTCATCGGATTTCAGGAAATCCGGCCGCGTATGTACGACTGGCTGATCGAAAATTTCGACGAATACACCTTCGTCGGCGGCGGGCGGGGAAGAAACCGCGACGACGAGGCCGTCTGCGTCGCCTTCAGAAAGGATAAATTCTACCTCTGCGACGCCGAGACCTTCTGGCTCTCCGCGACGCCCGACATCCCCGGCTCGCGCTACACCGGCGACCAGTCGCCCTGCCCGAGAATCTGCACTTCGGTGACGCTCAAGCCCCGTGGCGGCGATCCGTTCAGGTTCTACAACGTTCACACCGACCACGTCGGCAAGGTCGCGCGGGTTCTGGCGTCAAATCAGGTGCTCCAGAAGATCAGCTCGGACAATGAAAAGTCTTTGATGCCGTTCTTTGTCACCGGAGACTTCAACGCGCCGCCCGAAGATCTCTGCATAACAACTATGCTCGGTTATCCGGCAGTAAAGCTTGTTGATCTCGCCGAAGAATCAGGATTCACTTTCCACGGATTCGGACAGTACGCCGACCCGGTGAACAAAATCGACTACATATTCGCGCCCGCGGACATGAAGCACGGCGAGCTTGTCGTATGCTGCGACGAAAAGGACGGCGTTTTCATCTCGGATCACTTCCCGATAATGGTCGAGGTCACGTTCTGAAAAAATCTGAAAAATTCCCGGATTTTTTTGAGAAAACCGGGAACTTTTCTTCACTTTCCGCGTCTTATAGAGTGAAAAACAAATCAGGAATCGAGGAATCATGGTAAAGAAAAAAACAGCCGTTCCGGCCGGTGTTGTCGTGCCGGAAAATTCGCCAAAAATTCCGGGCAAAAAGAAGAGAGGACTGTCAAAGGTGCAAAAAGCCGAACGGCGGTCGGTCAATCTCTTCCTTCTGCCGAGTCTCATCGGATTGCTTGTGTTCTACATAGTGCCTTTTCTGGTGGTCATCTTCTACTCGGTCGTCGACAGCCCGGTCAACCGCGAATTTGTATTTCTGGACAATTTCATAAATCTCTTTCAGAACGCGGCCTTCAAGCGAGCCGCGAAAAACACTCTGACCTTCTCGGCGATGGCGGTTCCGCTGGCGGTGGTTCTGCCGTTGATACTGGCGATTGTGCTTGAGCGCAACGTGCCGTACAAGTCGAATCTCCGGACAATCTTCCTTTCACCGATGATGGTCCCGGTCGCGTCGATCATCCTCATCTGGCAGGTCGTGTTCCACTACAACGGCGCGGCGAACGAGCTGCTCGGCCTCTTCGGCGTCGATAAGATCGACTGGCTGAAGTCGGATTACTCGCAGATCGTGGTCGTTCTGCTCTTCGTCTGGAAGAATTTAGGCTACAACATGATCTTATTCATGGCGGCGTTATCGAACATCCCGAACGACGTCATCGAGGTGGCGACGCTCGAGGGCGCGTCGAAGTGGCAGATATTCTACATGATAAAGCTGAGGTATCTGACGTCGACGATCCTCTTCGTGACGCTGATGAGCATCATCAACTCGTTCAAGATTTTCCGCGAGGTTTACCTGCTGACGAGCGATTATCCGTACGGAAAGATGTATATGCTGCAACACTTCATGAACAACACGTTCGAGTCGCTTGATTATCCCAAGCTTTCGGCGGCGGCGGTGCTGATGAGTCTCGTGATGGCGGTGCTGATAGGCGCGCTCTTCCTCGGGGACAACAAGATCGAGGGGGACATTGAGGAATGAAAAAAGAACTCACAATCGAACAGCAGAGAAAACTGCGCGTGACGCGAAAACGCCGCGAGCGGATGCTCGACTGGCTGACCTTCATAATCGTCGGCTTCTTCGCTCTGCTGTTCCTGATGCCGACGGTGCTGACGATCACGAACTCGTTCATGTCGACGACCGAGATCTCGGCGAACTACGGACAGATTTTCCAGAACGCGAATTCCGACGCGAAGACCTTCATTTCGGAAAAGGTGAATCTGAAGTTCATCCCCGACATGGTGAGCTTCGGGCAGTACAAGACGGCGTTCATCACGAGTCCGGCGTATCTTCTGAAGTTCTGGAACTCGGTGATTCTGACGGTACCGATTGTGGCGGGTCAGGTGATCATCGCGGCGGGCGCGGCCTACTGCTTCGCGCGGAACCGCTCGAAGCTGGCGAACGGAATTTTCTTCGTCTACATCATCCTGATGCTGATGCCGTATCAGGTGACGCTCGTTCCGAACTATCTGGTGTCTGAGTGGCTGCACATTCTCGACACACGGTGGGCGATCATCCTGCCCGGAATCTTCGCGCCCTTCTCGGTCTTCATACTGACGAAGTTCATGCGCAGAGTCCCGACGGCGATGGTCGAGGCGGCAAAGCTCGACGGAGCGAACGAATTCCAGATCTTCTTCCGGATCTTCATGCCGCTGACAAAAGGTACGATCTACTCGGTCATAATCCTCGTCTTCATCGATTACTGGAACATGGTCGAGCAGCCGCTCATTCTCCTCTCCGACACCGAACTCCATCCCCTCTCGGTCTTCCTCTCAAAGGTCAACACCCAAGACGCCGGCCTCGCGTTCGCCGTCGCCGTCGTCTACATGATCCCGACCTTACTTATATTCCTGTATTCAGAGGACTATTTAGTAGATGGAATCGCTTACTCGGGAGGCATAAAAGGTTAGTCTCTGCCATGCGCACCGCACTATTTCGCGCGCCGTGCGCAACACTTGCGCGTGAACGCGCAAGTGTGACAATTCCTTGCGGAATTGTCACCAAGTCAACAGAAGCCCGTCGGGTCGTCTGTACTCCGGCTCTGCGCCGATTATCATGGGCGGCGGGGGTGCTACTGGGTGGAGAGAACGTTAAAAAGCTTATATCAATAATTTGTTCGCGCTTAATTACATAAAAATTCCTCTGCACTAACCCATTCGCAGAGGGAAACCCTCAACGAACCAATAAATTTTTGTCTAAAAAGGTTTGGTAAAGGGTGGGGAGGTTCGGAGGGGCGGGGAACCCCATTACATAAAAGGGGTTACCCCCCCCACCCCACCGATAAACAAACTTACAAGGAGAAATTAAATGAACACGAACAGACGCGGTTGGGTCAAGAACGCGATTATAATTTTTCTTATTATAATGCTGATACTGACCTTCTTCTCGAACACGATCATGAACTATTCGCTGCCCGAAGTGGCGGCACAGTACACGCAGAGCGGAAGCATCACGGCGAAGATCCGGACGTCGGCTACGGTCAAGGCGAATCAGACGCACAAGATCACGATCGACGAATCGCGCACGGTGCTTTCCGTGGCGGTAAAGGATGGCCAGGACGTAAAGGTCGGCGACGTACTTTTCTATCTTGAGGACGCTGAGTCGACGCAGCTCAAGACGGCGCGCGAGACTTTAGCGTCGCTCGAAAAGCAGTACAGATTAAAGCAGCTTGAGTCGGGCGTCGACTACTATTCCGACGAGCTCGCGATTTCGCAGAAGCGCGACGAGCTGACGAAGGCTCAGAAGGCACTCGAAAAGATCACGGGCAACGCGAATCTGATCGACGACTTAAAGGCCGAGATCAAGCAGCTGACCGCCGATCAGAAGGAACTGAACAAGCAGATCACGGCCTACAACAATCAGATTTCGAAGCTGAAGGGTCAGGCGGCGGACGTTTCGCTTGACGGCGAGACGACGGCCGAGCGCATCGCGTCGGCTCAGGTAAAGCTCGACGCGGCGAAGACCGAGTATGACGCGGCCGAGCTCAAAAAGGAACAGACGGCGGCGGCTCTCGAAGCGGCCGAGGCTGAGTACACTAAGGCGACCGAGGCTTACGAGGCACTCGACGTCGACGGATCGACCTCCGCGAAGCAGTTAAACGAGCAGATCGCGGAAAAACAAAAAATAATCAAGCGTTACAAAGAAGATTACGAACTCAAGATCAAGGAGATCAACGATAAGATTGATGAAGCGTATGATTCGTACGTTGACGCGGATTTCAGATACAACAGCGCACTCGTGCTCTACAATCAGGGAAGCGGAAGCTATGATAACGTCGAGAAGTGGCGTGTCGAGGCTGAGAATCGTTATCAGACCTATGTCGGGCTTCTCGATTCACAGAACAAAGTAAAAGAGTCTGAAAAGCTTGCCTATGACCGTCAGATGGAAGACTACAACGAGCAGTTAAGCAAGCTCGAAGAGCAGCTTAAGAACATCGCTGGAACCGAAAAGGCGAAGAACCGTCTCGACGCGGCGACCAAGAACCGCAAGGTAGCGACGACCGCGGCAAATTCGGCGTCCGAGGAATTCGACAAGAAGAAGACCGAATACACCGACGCGAAGACCACCCACGATTCGCTCGTAAAGCTCGAACAGCTCGAAGGCTGCGAGGCGTCGGTCGAAAAGCTGAACGATCAGCTCGAACAGCTCACCGAGACGATCTCGGACAAGAACGACGAGCTTAAGGATATCGGCGACGTGAAGGATGTCGAGAGCCAGCAGGAGACGATCAAGAATCTCCAGCAGGATCTCACGACTCTCCAGCACAATTTAGCGAAGAAGAAGGAAGAGAATTCCTTACAGAATCAGCGCGACCAGATCGAGATGGACGAACTTGTCGAGAAGATCAACGAGGCGAAGGAGCAGGTAGCGAAGTTCGAGGCTAACTCGGTCGACGCGAAGATTCTGGCGACGGTCGACGGTCAGGTGACGTCGATCTCGGCGGCGAACGGAAGCGAGACGACGATGGGTCAGACTCTCTGCGAGATCGTTGTGACCGAGCTTGGCTACTCGTGCGAGATCAATCTCACGGCTGAGCAGTCGAAGCGCGTCCGCACGGGCGACGAAGTCACGATTTCGAACAACTGGTGGTCGAACATCAAGGGAACCATCTCGTCGGTCAGAAACGACCCGAAGAACCCCGGTCAGAACAAGATCGCGACGATCACGCTCACCGGAGACGTGACGGTCGGTCAGTCGCTCAACCTCACGATCGGCGAAAAGGGTCAGACCTATGACACGGTCGTTCCGAACTCGGCGGTCCGCGAGGACAACAACGGTAAGTTCGTACTCGCGGTCGAGGCGAAGTCGAGTCCGCTCGGCAACCGCTACATCGCGAAGCGCGTCGACGTCAACGTCCTCGCCAGCGACGACACGAACTCGGCCATCTCGGGCGTGATGGGCAGCGAGTTCATAATCACCACCTCCACAAAGCCGATCTCAGCCGGTATGCAGGTGAGAATGGCGGAAAATTCCAAGTAATATGAAGAAATTTCAGATCACGGCGGGGATTCTGACAGCGGTTTGCCTGCTGCTAATCGGAATCTTTACGCTCGTGCAGAATTCGCTCGGCTCGCGGCTCGACTCACAGCGGGTCTGCGAGCGGTGGGCGGCCGACGGGACGAGATACGCCCAGCTCTCGGCCTTCCTGTCGCCAAACGCGGGAATCGACGAGGATTCGGTGAAGCATCAGATGACGCAGAGCATCGACGCCGCGCTTGTCGAGGCGTCGGTCAGCGCGGCAAACGACGGCGCGCGGATCTATTCCTACTCCTACAGCGGCGAGGGGGCGGTAAGCCTCTCAAAGCTGAACGAGGAGACCGGAAAGACCGCGAAATCGGGCGTCCGCGCGACGGCACTCGGCGTCGGAGCCGACTTCTTCACCTTCCACCCGATAAAACTTCTTTCGGGAAACTACATAAACACCGGCGATACGGTGCTCAACGACACGATAATCATCGACAACGACCTGGCGTGGCAGTTCTTCGGCTCGCCTGACGTTGTGGGAAAGCGGCTCCAGATTTCGGGGCAGGATTTCTACATCGTCGGCGTCTGCGAGTCGGATCCCGACTACGCCGAGTTCTACGGCGAGTACCCGCGCATATACATGAGCTATTCGAAGCTTGCTGAGCTTAATTCCTCGATGTCGATCACCTGCGTTGAGACCTGTATGCCGGACCCGGTCAAGAATTTCGCGAAGGACATCCTTAAAAAGTCGCTGAACGCGGACGATCAGTACATCGAGATCGTCGAGAACTCAAGCCGCTTCACCGACTCGGGACTTATGTCGGGGCTTAAGAATTTCTCGCGCAGATCGGTGCGGACGAAGCTTGTCGCGTATCCGTACTGGGAGAACGCGGCTGTGATTCTCGTCGACCGCGCGGCGATACTTTACGTAGGAAAGCTCATACCGATCATAATCATCGTGATTTTAGCGGTGATCGAGCTCATCATCGGCTACACGAAGCGGAAGAAATTCTTTAATTTCGTCGGCGGAAAAGTGTCGGGCTGGTGGGACAAATTCGAGCAGGACCGCCGCCGCAAGGCGCGCGCGAAGATCGAGGCGAAGGCAAACGCCAAACTCGAGGCCGCGAAGGTCGCGGCACTTAAGGA
>CAKSVM010000110.1 GCA_934503195.1 uncultured Eubacteriales bacterium | reverse complement strand
CCCGAATCGTCAAGCAGTGCAATTCCGGTCGAACTGCGTTTCACGTACCGTCCCATGCGCTTGTTCCACGTCTCATAATCCGCGCAAGCGGTCGCGTCGGGACGCTGAGCGTAGATCATGAGCTGTTCGTGGTACGGATATTTGTACAGCCGTGCCGCGGTCGTCAGAAATGCCTTCCAGCTTTCAGTGCTGTCAGTCAGCATCCGCTCGGTTCTGGCGGCCAGCGCGCTTATCGCCTCATGCTTTTCGTTGTTCATGCGCCCCTTTCCGCGTGCTCGCGCGCCTCCTTGCGGTCGAGTTCCTTGTAGTGCCGGAGCTTTGCCAGCACCGATGGCTTCTGCCCCTTCGCGGTCTCTGTTTTTTCGGGTGGAATCTTTTCCCTTATCTTCTCCCACTCGCCGCGCTCGATTCCGAACATTCCTGAGAACAGCTTTATATCCTCGGCTTCGTAGGCGACGCTTTTGCTGTTGTCGTCGTAAAGCATACAGATCGTTGCGCCATGCCCGATCAGGTCGAGCGCGCGCTTTTTCGACAGCGGATACATATCCGGTGCGGTGTATCCATACGATTTCATGCTTTCGATTGTGACCGATCTGTCAGGCAGATTTTCCATTTTGCTCCTTTCGCGCGAAATCAAGGCTGTAGAGCGTTTTCTCGCCGTCGTCGTTCATCACGAGCATGGCGTCGAAGGATTTGCCGCTCTTTTCGGAAAACAGGTTGCTCACGTGAACTCTGCCGCTTTTCAGCAGCTCTGCTGCCATCTTTCTGGTCAGCACGATTTTCAGCGCGGTCAGGAATCTGTTGTCCCTCCAAATCCCGAAACGGCAGCCGTTTTTCTCACAGAAAAAGCCCTTTTTGTTCTCGGTGACGTCCCATCCACAGCGCGGGCAGACACCGATTTTCTCGCGTCCGGAAGGAAAGAGAAGCTCCGCGCCGCTGACAATTCCCGAGGTTTTCACAAGCTCGTTCACCATCAGATTGACTTCTGACATGAATTCGTTCCCGCCGATCTCTCCGCGGCGGATTTTCGACAGCTTTTCCTCCCACTCGGCGGTGAGAATCGACGATTTCAGCCGCTCGGGCAGGATCGCGGCGAGCTTTATCGCCTGATCGGTTGGGACAAGGCTCACCGCTTTTTTCGATTTTTCGCGGACGACAGAGCCGCCCGAAATCAGCTTTTCGATTATCTCGGCGCGGGTCGCGGGAGTTCCGATTCCCGAACGCTCGGCGTCATCCGGCATTTCGCCTTGCCCGGCGGTTTCCATCGCCGCGAGAAGTGTGTCCTCGGTAAAGCGTTTGGGCGGGGTGGTCATGCCGTCTCTGACGCTGATATTTTCGGGCACAAGCTCGCTTCCGACCGAGATTTCAGATGGAATTTCAACGTCATCGGTTGCGCTCGCGAACGCTCTCCAGCCGCGGTTTATGATCTTTTTCCCCTTCGCCGTGAATTCGGCGTCGGCGCAGGTCAGCCTGCACACTGTCTCCTCGTAGACAAACGGCCCGGAGACCGCTTCAAGCGTCCGCGCCGCGATCATTCTGAGAATCTTCGCCTCGCCGTCCGGCAGAATGTTTTCGCCCGAGAGCGTCGGAATTATCGCGTGATGATCCGAGACCTTCGCGCTGTCGCAGACCTGCTGCGATAGAATTGTCTCAGGCACGGGCGTTCCGAGAATTTCAGCGGCTCTGGCGGCTGTTTTCGCGACTCCGGACTCCATGTCGTCGGTCAGACAGCGGCTGTCGGAGCGCGGATAGGTGATGAACTTCTTTTCGTACAGGCTCTGCGCGTAGTCGAGCGTCTGCTTCGCGGTGAAGCCGTGGACGCGGTTCGCGTCGCGCTGAAGGGTAGTCAGGTCGTAGAGCACCGGGGCTTTCTTCGATTTTTCGGTGCGCTCGATATTCGTGACGACTGCCTTGCCGCATTTTTCCGCGAGCTTTCCGGCGTCGTCCGGATTGGCTGTTTTCTCGCTTAACGCGCAGAATCCGCCGAATCCGAGGGCGACTCTGTAGAATCGTTCAGGCTTGAACGCCTGAATCTCGGCTTCGCGCGGTTATCATCGCGAGCGTCGGCGAGACGACCCGACCGACGCTGATTTTCCGGTGATAGAGAATCGAAAACAACCGCGTCATGTTGATTCCGACGAGCCAGTCGGCGCGGTCGCGGCAGAACGCCGCGGTGTAGAGCGCGTCATATTCAAAACCGGGTCTGAGATTTTCGAATCCGCGTCTTATCGCGTCGTCCTCCAGTGAGTTCACCCAGAGCCGGAGAGTCGGCTTCCGGCATCCGGAAAGGCTGTAGACATCGCGGAAGATCAGCTCGCCCTCGCGCCCGGCGTCGCAGGCGTTGACTATTTCGGAGACGTCGTCGCGCTCCATGAGTTTTTTTATAAGCGCGAACTGCCCGCGCTTGTCGCCCGGAATTTGCAGTTTCCATTCCGACGGAATTATCGGCAGATCATCGCGCCGCCATTTTGTGTAGCGTTCGTCGTAGCTTTCTGGACTCGCAAGCCCCGCGAGATGCCCGACGCACCATGAAATCAGATATTCGCGCCCCTCGATGTAACCGTCGCGCTCATCCGACGCGCCGAGAACCTTCGCGATTGTCCTTCCGACCGAGGGCTTTTCGGCGATCACAAGTCGTTTCATTCGTCGTCCTCCTCTTCGCTTTCGTCAGCGCGCGGATTCTTGCCGCGGAATTTCAGGAAATAAACAGCCGCTCCGGCTATCGCGGCGACTATGACGATTATAAGCACCGGATTCACGGATTTTTTTTCGGCCGGCTCGGCTTGCGCAGTAACAACCGAAGTCTTTCCGGCACAGTCCGTGATGTCCGGGACGCAGACATCGCAGTTTGTGTTTATCGACCCGACCGCACATCTTTCGGCGCACGTGCAGGTCGGGAGCGAGTCTTTGTCGATCAGCGCGAGCAGATCGTACTCGTCGACGAGGTTAAGGAAATAGACGTTCTCGTCATCGCCGTCGTGATCGATGATTAGGTAGAAGGTGTTTCCGCTCTTCGTTTTCAGCGTGATGAACTGCCTTCCGGCGCGATCTTCCGGAAGGTCGGTGAGGTCGTCGACAAGCGTCAGATTCCCGTCCGGCGTCAGCGCGGCACTCTGATCGGCAGAGAGTGAAACAGAAAAGGCTGTCAGAGCGACAGCCAGCGTGACAAGGATTTTTGTGAGCTTATTCATTTGATTCCTCGCTTTCCACAGGTATGGGGGATTTTTTCAGCGCGGCGAGCAGTTCGAGGAGCTTTTCGGGCGTGACCTCGTATTCGCGGGTGATGCCGATGATTTCGGTGTTTTCAAGCTCGGTCACAAGTCCGTCGATGACCTTGTTGCGCTCGGTGAGCGCGATTATCCGTGCGGCGTTTCTTTCGCGCTCTTCGCGGAGCTTTGCGATTTTCGGGTTCATAGGCTCTCCTTTCAGTCAAAAAGATCGGGGCGGTTGCCGTGCGTCAGGTTGTAGATCTCGAATACTTTGCGCTGTTCGTCGTTCAGCAGGGCTTTGACAGCGGTTTCGAGTCCGGCGTTCTTCAACCTGACAGTACAGATATAGTAGGTGTACGGAACCTCGACTTCGTATTCATACTCTTCGGTTATGAGTTCTCCGGTCTCAAGGTCGGTGTATTCGCGCGTTCCGGTCATGGTTTCGGTGCGGTAGCGTGTTTCGGCGTCGATTTGCTCGATAAGCTTGTACTGCGAGTCGAAGAACGATTTCATGACGCTTCCGACGTTGTTGATCTTCCACGCGCCGCCCATGTACGCCGTGATTGCTGAGATTAGTGTATGTGGATCGTGCCCGACTGCGTCGATTGTGAAATGATATTCGTCGTAGAAGTGCGTGGATTCATACTCGTCTATCCGGTCTGAAAGCGAGCTTTCCATCGACTTGTATTGTGCTTCGGCGGCGAGCATATCGGCGTCGGCACTCGGGTAAGTCGTCTGACCGATCGCGCCGAATCCGACCTGAACGAACACCGGAACCGATGTGCTGAGGCTGAAAAATACAGCAAGGAGCGCGAAGATCGCGCAAAAGATGATTAACTCCTTCTTGTGCCGAGTCAGGAATTTTCGCGAACCTCCGGCTCTGGCGGCTTTTTTCGCGGTCGATTTTCCGGACGGCTTGGCGTTATGCGATTTGCGCGCCGGCTTTTCCGGATTCTGTTCGGTTGCCGAAAAGCGCGCCTGATTCCGCTTCTTGCGCGATTCGCGGCGGCTTGCCGCACGCGCGGAGTACCGGAGTGCTTCGTCTGCCGCCTCGACGGCGGAATTGTCGTCCGATTCGCGGTCAGATTTCGGTCGGCTGTTTAACATTTTTCACCTCCTGTTCAAGCGGCTTCGTCGACATTATCCGGTAGAGTCCGGTGTTCTTCGGGAATCGGTCAACAAACGGCAGGATCGTCGAGCCGTAGAAAAGAAGCCCCTCGCCCTCGCCCGAATGTGTCACGTACGAAAGCTGCCGCGGCGAGATATTCAGGTGCTTCGCGAGAATCTGCTGATCGCCCGACGCCTGATTCAGCATACAGATGTAGTCGGAGTTCGCGAAGATGTTCTCGATTTCAAGTGACGCCAGGAGGTCCTTGGCGTTCTGAGTAAGCCCTGTCGGTATTCCGCCCCACTTGCGGAAACGCTTCCAGATTTCGGTCGAATACGCGGCGGTCTGCTCGTCTTTCAGAAGCAGGTGCATTTCATCTATATAGTAGCGCGTCGATTTTTTCGCGTCGCGGTTGATTGTGACGCGGTTCCAGACCTGATCCTGAACTATCAGCATCCCGAGCTTTTTGAGCTGCTTTCCGAGTTCTTTTATGTCGAAGCTGACGATCCGGTTTTCGGAGCGCACGTTCGTGCGGTGGTTGAAGACGCCGAGCGAGCCTGAGACGTAGATTTCAAGCGCGGTGGCGAGATATTTCGCCTCGGCTTCCTCTTGCGTCAGAAGGGCTTTGTGGAGGTCGGCGAGAATCGGCGTCTTTTCCGGGCGCGGGTCTAGCAGATAATCCCTGTAGACAATCCGGACACAGCGGTCGATGACCGTCTTCTCAATCGGTTTCAGTCCGTCCTTTCCTCCGGCGATCAGCTCGCAGAGCGACAGAATGAAGTCGGATTTCAGTGAAAGCGGATTTTCGTCGTCGCTGTAATTGAGGTTGAGATCCATCGGGTTCAGGTGGTCATGGCTTGTAGGCGAGACGCGGATGACCTGCCCTCCGAGACGTCCGACAAGCGTTCCGTATTCGGATTCCGGGTCACAGATAATTATATCGTCGTCCGTGACGAGGAACACGTTCGTGATTTCGCGCTTCGCGGTGAACGACTTGCCCGAGCCCGGAGTGCCGAGAATCAGACCGTTCGGGTTCTTTAAGAGCTTCCGGTCGACCATGATGAGATTTCCGGAGAGCGGATTCAGACCGCAGTAGAGGGCTTCCTTGTCGCTCTGGAAAAGCTCTTTGGTCGTGAACGGCATGAAAATCGCGGTGCTTGAGGTCGTGAGTCCATGCTCAATTTCAATCTTATTTATTCCGAGCGGAAGACAGCTCATCAGTCCGTCCTCCTGCTGAAAATCAAGCCGGAGTATCCGGCAGTTCTGCTTCTGCGCGACGCCGGAAAGCCTGAAAAGATCGCTTTCAAGCTTTTCTTTCGTGCCGGCGGTCGAAAGAATCAGAAAGGTCACGAGGAACATCCGCTCGTTGTTACTCTGAAGCTCCTTCAGAATCCGCTTTGCCTCGCCCGAGTAGGTCGAGAGGTCGGAGGGGAGAATGTCGATGTCGTATCCGTTCCGCGCGGCTTTTTTCTGCTCGTCGATCGTCATTTTCTGTAGATCGGTGATCTTGCGCTTGACCTTCCGGATCGCGAGCGTCTGGTCGACCGATCTCACGTGGAGCGAGACGACAAGCTCAGAATCAACGCCTGTGAGGTCAGACAGAATCCGGTCGTTCAGCGACGGAGCGAGAATCTGCAAGAACGAGACCGCGCCGTGACGCTTTCCGATTCTGAAACTCCTTCCGCCGCGGAACTCGAACGATGAAGGCGCGATGATGTCCTTTTCGGACAGCCCGCCGACCATGAATTTTTCAAGCGGCGCACTGAGTCCGGAGTGCTTTCCGTCGAGAATATCGCGCGTGAGTGAGATAAGTTCCTCGCCGTCAAGCGGCTTCGCGTCCGAGCCGAGCTTTTTGAAGCTTTCGAGCAGATCGCTTTCGATGCGTTCAAGATAGACTCTGGCGGAACTGAGATCGGCGGCATCGACTCCGAACGTGAGGAATTTTGAGCGTCTCACATTGTTTTCGCGGAGCTTTTCGGCGAGCATCTCAGAGTATTCGGCGCGGACGCCGTCGAAGCTGTCGCCGCGCGGCTCTATCGCGATCCGGTTCGCTTCCTTTTCGTCGGAGTCAGGGAGATTCACGAATGAGAGCTGGAATCTTACCGAGCTGTCGAAGAAGTTGAGCAGATCGCACCAGCCGTCGAAGACCGCGCTCTGATCGTCATCCGAGCAGAGCTGATAGTTGATGTCCTGAAACTCAATCGTCTTTGTGAAGTGACTCCGCGCGGCGCGGCAGATTCCATCGGGATAAATTCGCTCAAACGCGAGGGTTTCCTGAGCCGGGATTATTTCCGCGCGGGGGATTTTCTTTGTAAGCGGCATTTGCTTTTTCTCCTTTCCTTGGTGACGCGAAGAAATTTTTAGTGAGATACAGACGTCTTTTCGGGCGGATAAAGCAGCTTTGCGCGATGCTTTTTACGATTTTTTCGAGCGGCTGACCGTTCTTTTCGTACATCGCGAGCAGCATGAAGGGCAGAAGGGCGACGATCATGATGACCGCCGCCGCGCTTTTATTCATGACTCTCCCGCAGAGAAAATAGAGCGGAACCGCGACTGCCGCGCCCGCCAAAAAGCAGATGAGCTGACGCTTTGTCAGGTTGAAGATCACCTTCGCCTTGACCGCGTTCAGGTCTTTGGGGATTGGAACGTATTGCATTTAAGCCTCCTAATTCGCGGAGAAAATCGACCTTGACACCGATCCGGTCTTGAATAATGTGAAGCATAGCAGAACCGTGTAGCCCATGCAGGTCCAGATCGCGTAGCTGATGTCCGGGCTTACCGCGATGTTCTGCACGAGAGATGAGTATATCGCGACGCAGATGATGATAAGAAAGCCCTGGAAAGCCAGCGCGAGCAGTGAGCGGAGATAATTCTGCCCCATGTTTCCGAAGTCCTTGCTGACCATCGTCGCCATCGGTATTGGCGCGATTGAGGTGACGAGAAAGATTTCAATCATCCTGCCGAAGGTGATGACGAATACGCAGATCGCGATGATCCACGTGCAGAGTCCGACAAACTGACTCTGAAACCAGAGCCCGAAGAGCTGTCCGAGTTCCATTCCATTAAGCTTGTCTTCAAGGTCGGTCACGAAATCGGCGATGTCGATTGACGCTCTCGCCGGGATTATCCCAGCCGCGCCGTTCACGACGCTCTGTCCGGCTTCGAATATTCCGATGACGATATTCCACGTGTTTGTGACGATGAGCGTCGAACACGCGGTTTTGAATATCCATCTGAAAAAGAGCCGCGTGTCGATGTCACAGTGGAGATTGTTCTTATCCGAGACCATCTGGATGAGTTCGAGCGTCATGACAAACGCGAGAATCACGCCGGCTATCGGGACGATGACGTTGTCCGAGATCGCGCGGATCATGTTGTAAATCGCGCCGTTCCAGCTCTGCGGCGGCGTGCCGACCTGAGACGCGATGCTCTCGACCTGCTGGTTCACGCCGTCGAAAAGTCCGGACAGATTGCTGACCGTCGCGCTGACAAGCAGACTTTTGAGCCATTCCACGAGGGATTCTATGACTGTCTCGATAGAAGATCACCCCTTTCCGCCTTCCGCCGGACGGCGGAAGGCGAGAGATTTGACGGTTTCATCTGTTACGGAGTGATCTGGAACAGACCCGAGAGCAGGGGAACGAGGGTCAGACCGACGAGCGCGACGCCTCCTCCCGCGACAAGCTGTGTCATCCCCAAATAGCAGGAACAATCACAACTCACAGCGGGCGGCGGCGTCACTTATCGACATCACCCTGATTCCCCGTACTCTCCGGTCTGTGGTATCTATTCAGTTATCACGCATTCTCGCTCGTCCCCTTGAAGTTCCAGTGAATCTCAACCGTCTGGCGAACAGTCTCGCCGTCCAAATCCTCATGGATCACGATTACCCGGATAAGGCGGTTCAGCGTCGTCGCGTCAAGCTCGCGGATGTCCGCGTATTCCTTGATCGTCTCAATCCATCTCACGCTGTCGATTTCTTCCTGCTCCCGTTCAGCAAGCCGCTCGGAATTCAGTCTGACACGGTTCTTAAGCGTCGCCTGTTCGGCTTGCTTCTGCTCAAGAATCGAATTGAACGTGCCCTCGTTCAGCTTTCTCGAAACCATATCCTCGTAAAGCCGTCCGATCACTCTTTCAAGCTCACGTATCCGCTCGTTGTCATTCGAAATGCTCCGCTCGATGACCTCACGCTCTGAAACCGCTCCGCCCTTTGAACTCATCTGAAGCTCACGCTCAATCGCTTCTTCATCGGCAAGCGCAGCTTTTGCGCACTTCTGAATCTCGCTGAGGACAATCTCATATAGCGTATCGAACTTTATCCGGTGCTGACTGCAATGCTTCACGCCGAACTTGTTGTAGCGCGAACAGGTGTAGATTTTGTCCTTGCCTTTCTGGTTCGCACGTCGGATATTCATGCTGCTGCCGCATTGACCGCACTTAACAAGTCCCGCGAATATGCTGTAGTTTCCCCATGCGTCGGGACGCTTACGGCTTTTGACCTTGCTCGCGACAAGCTCGAACGTCTCACGGTCGATGATCGGCTCGTGCATATTCTCGACGGTTATCCAGTCCTCCGGCTTTTTCGCTCCAATCCAGCCGACCTTGAATTTGTACTCGGACTTTTGAGACGCTATCGTTCCGATGTAAACCGGATTCGCGAGAATGTCCTGAATCGTCGTGAAGTCCCAAACGAACCGTCCGTTTTCGGGGTCAAGCTTCTCGAATTTGGAATAAATATTCCTTAGTCCCTTCTGCCTGTTCCACCACGTCGGGCATGGTATCTGCTCGTCCTCCAGTTTTCTGCGGATATAGTTCGGACCGTGACCGTCAACTGCGTAGGCGAACAGCTTGCGGACAATCGGCGCGGTATCCTCGTCAATGATGAGGTGATTCTTGTCCGCCGGGTCTTT
>CAKSVM010000109.1 GCA_934503195.1 uncultured Eubacteriales bacterium | reverse complement strand
TGTGACGTATGACGGAAAAGACGCAAGCAGATGCGTGCTTAAGGCGTCAGCCGCGAATTGTGCGGTATTGCCTTAAGAGCTTCACGATCTCCTCCTCGCGTCCCTCGCGCCTGAGTCCGACCAGCGACGCGAAGGTCATGAAAAACGCCGAACACTCGGCAGGCTTGGAAACAATCATCGAGATGATGTTTTCCTTGGTTTCATCATCCGGGAAGAGTCCGACCGCGAGTACCATCGCGTTCGACGGGAGAGCGTGGTGTCCGCTCTCCGGAGCGTCGCGGAAGAGGTGCGCGTCCGAATCGAAGAAGGCCGAGAGATATTTATCAACGAGCGGCTTCTCATCGCGGTAAGCCGGGAGTCCGAGCTTCTCAGAGATCTTGTTGAGCGACTTCACCGCGCAGATATAGTAGGCGTTTATCACGTTATGCGTGCCGACCGCGACCCGCCCCTCTGTGAGGTCGAAATCGTATCTGTCGCGCGCTTCATCCGGCCAGTTGACGACACACCATTTGTCGAGGTCGTAAAGAAGGAAGTCACTCTCCTTGCCCGGCTTTACGGTCGCGAAGAAGGACGGATAGCCGACATACTGCCGCCCGAAGTCGATAAAGAGTCCGTCGGTCGTGCGTCTGGTTTCAACTGGCGCGATGTCCTCGAAGACGAGCTGTTCGGTCGGCTGCTTTACGAATGTATAGCCCGATTTGCTTGGCGCGGCGTTACACCAGCCGAGATCGTCGAAATCCGGCTTTCCGAAGCCGACCTCGGGCACTGTGCAGTCGACGCACTCGGCGAACTGCGTGTCATAGCCGAACTTTCCGATCGCATTGTATCCGGTGTGGAAGGCTGCGGTGTTCTCGCCGGGGACGAGATAGTCGGTGATGTCAGCGTCGACGTAGTAGTATCTGAAATCGAACGCCGGGGCGGGTCCCTGCGTGACGAATCTTCCGTTTATATAGAGCTTGAAATAGTCGTCGGCGGTCAGCCTGATGACGACGCACCCGCCGTCATAATTAAGGCAACGCCGCACAATTCACGGCTTACGCCTTAAGCACGCATCTGCTTGCGCCTTTTCACCAGTTGCTACGCAACTGGTTCATACTTCACAAAAAATCTTGACAGGGGCGGTACCCTGCCTGCGATTTTTTGTATCGTCTGACGAAATAATCTGACGACTTGCGGAGCAAGTCGTGCGCATCTACGCGCTTAGAATTATGCGGTGTCGCCTTAATTTGAGATATTTTCTGACCCGGGCGGCCGATTCAAGGCCGCCCGGTGGTCGTTCAGATGGTGAATTCCCAGCGTCCGCCGGTGAGCGCGCGTTCGAGTCCGGGAACCTTCAGCTCGGCCACGATATTCTCCGGAACGCTGACCGAGAGCTTTATCCGCCCGTTGTCGCGCCGCCAGCCGACCTTTATGGTGCCCCCGGGCGTGAAATACTCTCCCCCGATTGAATCGATTTTCGCGGGGAAGACCGGCTCGATCGCGAAGCGTCTTTTGGTGAAGAACCGCTCGTCGCGTTTTATTCCGAGCAGCGCGTTGTGGAACCACGCTACGGGACATGAGAACATATGGTGGTTCTTCGACGCGTTGTCGACCCACATCTCGTGGAGCGTCGTCGCGTCGTAGTCGTCAAACCACTCGCGGTAGGACGGGTGTCCGGTCGCGGTCAGCAGCTCTACCGCCTCGTCGTTGAACCCGCAGATCGTGCAGGCGTTCAGGATATACTGCATTCCGAGCATTCCGACGTTGAAGCGCATATCGTACTTCTCAAGTGCCTCGCGGAACTGCGGCCTCAGCGCGTCAAGGCCGCCGATGCCGAGCGCGATTGTCATCGCCGACGAAGTCTGTTCGGTCATTGTGAGTCTTCCGTCCGCGCCGATGTAATGCGCCTTGAAGCTGTCAGTGTAGAATTTTTCGCGCTCAATATGCTCTGACGGTTCGGCACCGGAGATTTCCGCCGCCTTTGCCGCCATGCGCAGGAACTTGATCATTAAAAGCGTACAGGTGAATTCGAGCGGCACGGGCATCTGATTCTTCGCGTCGCGCGGCATTGCCCAGTCGGGGAGTCCGTGCGAGATCAGCCCGTCGACCGCCTTCGATTCGAGGAACGCCAAATGACGCTTCATGTAGGGATACGCCTCGATGAGCAGGCTGTCGTCGCCGAAATACTGATAGAAGCGTGTAGGGATCTCGAAGAGTATTCCGGTCGAGACCGGTCCGCTTCCCCACGCGTAGCCCCAGCCGTAGGTCGGGACGATTCCGGGAAGGTCGCCGTCGCTCTTCATCGCGTCGAAGATGTCGTGAAGCCATTTTCTGTAAAATCCGCGCGTGTCGTAGTTCTGCATCGTCTGTTCGCAGGAAGCCTGCGCGTCGTTGAGCCAGCCGAGCTTCTCGCGCGTCGGGCAGTCGGTCAGCGAGTAGAACATATTTGAGAGGGTTGACATCCCCGCAAGACGCCAGAGCTTGTCAAGCGTCGGTTCGGAGCATCTGAAATATCCGGTCTTTGTGACATTCTGATGTACGAAAATCGCCGTGAGATCGGTTGGTTCTGGCTCGTAGTCAAATCCCGAGACAATCGCGTAGCGGAAGCCCGAATAGCTGAACCACGGCTTCCAGTCGAGCGGCTCATTGCCAGATTTCACCTCGGCGAACTGCGTCTCGCCGTCCTTGTAGTAGTTTGAGATTGAGTTGTTCCGACGCTCTCCGTCGGGCTCGATCTCCTCGGCGTAGGTTATGTGGAGCGACGTGCCGGGTCTGAGTTTCACTCTGACGTAGCCCGACATATTCTGTCCGAAGTCGAAGACATACGCGCCGCGCGGATTCTTCCACATCTTCACGCAGTTGTATATCGCGGATTCGCGTATCGGCTCGGACGGGCAGAGCGTCAGTCTTCCGGCCGGAGGTTCAGCGATGACCGCGTTTTTCCAGGCCGAATCGTCGAAATCGGGCTTCATCCAGTCGGTCGCGAAGTTCGCGTCGTATTTCTCGCCGCTTCTGAGTTCGTTGAATCTGACCGGCGACGACGCCGTGTCGGTCAGCCAGTTCTCGTCGCTCTCAACCACCTCTGTTGAGTCGGGATAAACGAGTTCCAGTCTGAAACCGAGTTTCGGAGAATCGCGCCAACCGGCCGTGTCGAAATTCCACGAGGTGTGGAGCGACTCGTTGTAAAAGCCGTTTCCGAGCATTACGGCGGCGAGGTTTTCACCCTCGCGAAGCGACTTTGTGAGATCGTATTCGGTGTACCAGACCGTTTTGCGGTAGTCCGAGACCGGGGAGACGAAGAGATCCTCGAACTCCCGGCCGCCGACGAAGACCTTGCCGATTCCGAGCGCCGCGAGCGTCAGCTTCGCCGAGACAAGCCCGGGTTTAAGCGTGAAGCGGCGTCTGAACATCGGCGCGGGGGCTTCGGCGCGGTAGTCCTTTATGTAGGGCTCGGGCGACTTTATGAATTTCAGGTTCATTCCGGCTTTTCCTCGAGAGTCAGGTCGTAGTCGCCGAGGTGCTTTACCCTGAAGCCGTTCTTCTTGTACTCCTCATAGTCAAACGCCTCGAGCTCGTCGATCGCGAGCTTGTGGAACTCATAGAAGTTGTGCCACCACTCGTAGCCGCTGCCGAGCGAGTTTCCGAGATACGCGTCGGCAATGTCGCAGCCCATCTGCGGAGCGACGTAGAAAGCTCCCATAGCGAGTACATTGACGCCGTTTCCGGTGATGGCTCTCAGAGCCGCCGGGACGCTCTCGACGACTCCGGCGTGGACGTGCGGGCACTTCGAAGCCGCGATGTGGATTCCCATTCCGGTGCCGCAGAAGACAAGCGCGCGCTCAAACTCACCCTCGGCGATCATCGAGCCGACGCAGAGTCCGACGCGGTGGAACATGAGGTCGGTGTCGTTCGGGTCGGAGTCGGTTCTGACGCCGACATCGGTGATCTTCCAGCCCTTCTTACGAAGGTGCGCGACGACGGCCTCCTTGAGCGGATATCCCGCGAAATCGGCTCCTACCAACAGTTCCTTGTTCTTAATGGTTTTCATGATGTTTTCTCCTTATTTAATCCGTTCACGGTCGGTGAATCGGTTATTTTGTGGTTTTTCTTTTTACTATTGTGGTCGGGATGCGGATATTTTCCAGCGTTTTTTCCTCACTGCCGATCATTTTCAGTATCGCGGAAACCGTCCGTCCGGCGAGTTCGCCGATGTCCTGACGGACGGTTGTCAAAGGTATCGGCGAGGCGACTGAGAATATCGAGTCGTCAAATCCGGTGACGCTGACTCTTTCCGGGATACTCACCCCGGCTGAGATAAAGCGGTTGACAACTCCGAGCGCGACGTAGTCGTTCACGCAGACAATCGCGTCCGGCAGATCATCAAGCAGTCTTCCCGCGGCCTCAAATGCCGAGGCGTGATCGATCTCCGGGAGCTCGACAATTTCCGCGTCGGCCTTTCCGGTGGCTGTTTTCATAAACGCCTCGGTGCGGCAGTCGATCGTCCAGACGCCGGATCTGCCGGTCATATAGACGATTCTCTGAGGCGCGTCGCCGAGGATCAGAGACGTTATATCCGTCATTCCTCCCTGAAGATCGCAGTAGACGCAGTTCATTCCATCTACATATGTCGTCGCGCAGACGGTCGGTATCGCGGCGGCTGACAGGAGCTTTCGCGACTCCGAGAGGTCAGCCGGGCGATTGCACGGGACATAGACGATGCCCTCGACTCTCGAAGCGATCATATCGCGTATCGCGCGCACCTCCTTGTCCGGCGAACCGGACGAGATGAAGATCGAGAGTGAGTAGTCGCTCTGCGCCATCCGGTCGGACAGGCATTTAACAAATGACGAATAATATATGTTTTCGATGTCGGGGACGACAAGTCCGACGACACCGCTTTTTCCCGACACCAGCCGCTTCGCGTAGAGATTCGGGACATAGCCAAGTTCTTTCGCCGCCTGATTGACCCGCTCGCGGGTCTCGTCCTTGACGAGCGGACTTCCGTTGAGAGCAAGCGAGACGGTCGCCTCCGACATATCTATGAGACGCGCTATATCACATATTGTAACTGATTTTTTACCCATCGTACCTCCGGTTAAAACGATTCAAAAACTCGGTGTCTTACATTATTATGCCAACGCAATCACTTCTTCAAGGAGATTGTGCTAGTTAAAACGATTGAAATTTTTAATATCATATTCTAAAACAATTATACCACACAGCTCCATTATCTGTCAATTGTCATTTTCAACAAATCACCAAAATATTTTTGTGCATAAAGCACAAGCATTTCATAATAGAATCCATTATCACGGTAAGTCATTACAAGAAATACCTTCAAGGGTTTCATCCGGGTTTGTACCCGCCACAAAGCCTGACCATAATCTTGCTTCGTATTATGCGGCTTACGAAGCTGTGGCGAAGACAAAAATGTCTTATTATCTCGAAAGCTGCGGAAAATAAAACATCCGGTGCTGTCGCAATAGCACCGGATTTTCCAACCTGTCAAATGAGTCCTGAAACCTTAATTATCCGCATCGTATGATATTCATCCTTTATGCTGAGGTACGCGCAGAGAACCGCGCCGTCGGAAGTCTCAAAGAGCGACGGATAGCAGAAATCACGGTTTTTCTCGGTCTCGATCGCGATCGGTTTTCCCCACGTCCGGCCGTTGTCCCTTGAGACGCGGAGGACGAGCGGGGTTCTTCCCGAGTGTCCGGCGTTCACGTTCATGTCCCCGGTGAGTTCATACCGGCCGTTGTAGTTCGGAATCGGATTGTAGGCCGCGATGAGCGAGCCGTCGGAAAAGCGTCTGACGCTCATAGGACTGCATGGCGACGTGAAGATCGACGGTTCAGGCGGCGTGAAACTCCGCATTCCGTCAATCGAATAGCTCTGGTACTGATACATCAGACTCGTGCGCATATAAAGCCAGATCAGTCCGCGGTCAAGCTCGACAATTCCGGGTTCCTCAAGTCCGCGGCTGACGCCGAAGGTTCCCGAAAGCTTAAGATAAGCTCCGGTGTGGTGGAAGCTTGCGCCGTCGTCGTCCGAGACAAGCGGCATAATCTCGCCGATGTTGCGTTCAAGGTGTCTTGCCGCGACGGTCGCGACCCGGCCGTCAGACAGTCTCACGAAGCGGTCGTTCTCGATAACATAATAGGCCTTCGGGAAATCGCAGCGGCAGCGTTCCGGGACAAAATTCACGCCGTCGGACGAAACCGTCCGTCCGATCGAGCTCGTGCCGTCGTTTTCCTTTATAAGGAAGTAGACGCAGAGTCTTCCGTCAGCGAGCGGGAGAGCCGACGCGCACATTATGTTCCTCACGCCGAAATCCGACGCGCGCGCGATTATTTCGTGTTCCGACCAGCTCTCGCCGTTGTCGGTCGAGCGGATGAGCGCGATGTCGCAGACATCATCGTCGGCGGTTCCCGCGCTCGCGTAGCGGCTGTAGGCGAAGAGGATTTCTCCGTCAGTTCCGGCAAAGAAACAGCCCTCGCTGTTACGTCCGTTCATTGAGGACGGAAGAATTTCATAAACCATTTTTATCATTGCTTTTCCCTCATTTCATCATCTGATCATAAAGCTCATCATAGGATTTCGTCACCACATCCTTTATTGACGCCCATCTTGACGAAACGTCGGTCGAGCGCGCGACAATGAGATCCACTATCGGCTTCAGATCGCTGGCGACACCGTTTGTCGGGTCAATGAGTCTTGTGACCTCATAAGACGCAGTCTCAGTGAGAAGGCGGTACATCTCCTGCGAACCCTCGTCGCGCAGAAGCTTGTTCTCTACGAACTTCCGGATGAAAGGCTCGGTCATTAGCTTCGCCGAAGTCGAGAAGAGAGCTTCGGTCACCGCGCTCGCGAATGCGTTGTCAGATACCGTCGATGGCATCGCACAGATTCCGCCGACCTGATATGTCATGTAGCTTTCCTGCGTTTCATCAAACTTCGGAAGCGGAAGAATTCCGAAATCGAACTCGATATCACGAAGCGCGTAGAACGACGACGTGTAAAGGCAGAACAGAGAGTGTCCGTCGGTGAAATTCTTGTAGCGGATCTTCAGGTCGCCGGGGTTTGCCGCGTAGGTGTCTTCACTGTCAATGATCGCGACCAGCTTTTCAATTATTGAAATCGAACGGTCGGTATTCATTTCGTACGTGAATCCGTTCTTTCCGTTCGAAACGAGTCTTCCGCCCGCGCTGAAATAAAGATAGTTGTAAACGCTTTCGAACGCGGACATTCCGTACATATCGTCAATGTCGTGTTCACCGTTTCCGTTGAGGTCACTGTATTTGCCTTTTATTATTTCAGCGAACTTGTCAAGCGTCCATTTTCCGCTTTTCACAAGATCATACGGATCCTCCAGCTTGTAGTTTTCGAAAAGCTCCTTGTTGAAGAGCAGATAAACGCTCGCGAACTGCGGATAGGGATATTTTCCGGCAAAAATGTAGTTTTTTTCGCCAAAACGGTATGTGTCGACCATATCCTTTGAATAATACGGCTTTGCGAGGTCGATATACTCGGTCGTGTTCACGTCAAGGAGCATACCGTCGCCGATAAGTCCCAGCATCTGCGGACCGCTGTGGAAGATCGCCAGTTCGAACGAATCGTCCTGTGCCATTACCGAACGCTGTACCGCCGCGGTGACGTTATTGTCCGAAAGCTCATTGCATCGTATGGTAACGCCGAGTCTTTCCTCGACCTCACGATTGCGCTTGTAAGCCGCGTCGTTTACAAGGTCGCCTGTTTCGGATTCAACCTCGATATAGTTCGGCCACGCGGTGTTTGTCGTCGGCAGATTTCCGTCCTTGTAGGTCAGCACGCGGTATTCTTTCCCGCCGAAGCTGAGTCCCTCGGGCAGATCGTCGTCGTTCGGATCCTTCGCGGTCTGTCCGGTCGTGGTGTCAGTGCTGTCTGTGACTCCGTTTGCTGTTGTTTCAACCGGATCCTTTCCGTCACCGCAGGAAGCGAGGATCTGTGTTGCTAAAAGCAGCATTACAAGCAGCTTTGCCGTGTTCTCTTTTTTCATGTCAGTTCTCCTTTTCGGTTTTTGATTTTTGTTGGACTTTGTAGATCTCACGCGTTCTTATGAACGCCGCCGTCGTGCAGACCATCGCGTATACCGAATAGATCAGATAGGTCAGCTGTTCCGGGTTCTTTTCGAGCATCGAGACATACAGACATATGCCGCATACCTGCCCCGCGAGCATCACGACTGTGTACTCGATGTACGAAAGCATTGTCAGAATCGTCGCGAGGATTCCGAGGATCGTCGACGTCGTGTCGAGAATCCGATGCTCGGATCCGGTCTTCCCGAGCGCGAAGACGACGACCGCCCAGAGCACCGCCGATCCCGTGAAAACTAGAATCCGCTGACGATTTGTCAGTTTCTTGAGAATCGTTGAACCCTTCCACGGCTTCCGGCTCCAGTTTATGAAGGTCACAACCTGCAATGGACAGGAAACCAGCGCAGCGTAGGCCATAGACGCGTAGAGCCGGTAATACCCGTAGACCGCCGCGTAGAGAATCGCGTTCACGCTTCCGATAAGCGGCGCGTAGCGGCTCACTCCCGACTGCATCAGCGCGATCACGAGCGACACGTAGAGCGGTATCATCCGGAGCGGCGACTGCTTATAGATTATCCCCGCCGCCGTGATGAGTATCGCGGTCACGCCCATGATGACAAGCATTCCCGGTGAGATCGTTTTCTGCTTTTTTTCCATAGACATCTCCTTTTTATGTGAACATTATAGCATATTTTCCCGCTTCTGTAAAGTCGGAATATATTCATTCCGGCAATCCGATGCGCATTTTCCGGACAAATCAGGTATGTATTTCCGACAGACGAACGGTCAGCATAACCGCTCTCATGGGCATCGCAGCCCCAATCTTTCGCAGAGCCTTCCCCAATGCTTGCGACGGCTCGCGGTTCTGAACCGCTTCAACGCCCGAACTATGGCTGGAAGGAAGTATCATTATACCCATTGCCTGTCATCGCGTGTCAGAACCGCCCGGGATCTTTGCTCCTCACCTATATAATTTTTTGGGGCGTTTTGAGAGGTATATTTCGGGGGTTTTCGAAAAATATTTTTGAAAAAATAAAAAAAAACGCGGTCTCAGACGCTTTTTGAGTGAGATCACGCTTGAATATTTGAAAAAAGCGGCACCGACAACTGTCAGTGCCGCTCCGCTGTTTATTTCTCAGTTTTGAATACCCGGTCAAATGTGCCTGCCGCGAGCCGGTCGACATTCTCCAACGCGTGGAGATAGATGTTTGTCGTCTCGATGTCCGAATGCCCGAGGCGCGCGGA
>CAKSVM010000108.1 GCA_934503195.1 uncultured Eubacteriales bacterium | reverse complement strand
TTTGTGACGTATGACGGAAAAGACGCAAGCAGATGCGTGCTTAAGGCGTCAGCCGCGAATTGTGCGGTATTGCCATAGATAACACGTATGCTTCCACTTTTTCCACGGTGTTCAAACGCAAATCTCATTTTTCGGATTTCACCTGTTCCCTGCATGACAGAACCGATTTTGGGATCCGAAAGTATCTCATCCTGAAGACGCCGGAGATCTTTGTCATTAAGCCAAGGGCTTTCCACTTTGCGCGGAATATCGGAAGCTCCACAAATATGCGTGTCATTGTCATATGCTCAACTTTCGGTATATACATTATACCCTATTTAATAGGGGATTGTCAATGCCGCACCGTCATATTCACAAAAAAATATACAGTTTCCTGTTTGCACCGCGCACCATTTTCACTCACACATAAAAGTCCTGATAATTCCAATCACCACCAGATGCGCCGGATAATACACATAGAAAAACTTCTTCAGGAACCGGCTCAGCCCCGCGAATCCTCCTCTTTTTCCGTTGTAAAGCGCGATGACCGGCACTGAAAGCACAACGCAGAGCTGAATCAGTCCGTAAACCCGGTCAAGCGCGAAGAAGTAAACCGCGGCGTAGATCGCCATGTAGAAGGCGCACCAGCCGAGCTGCTTTTTCGGATTCCCGCGGTTCGAGCCTATCGAGAGTATGCAGAGCGACGCGATGCAGCTCCAGTCGGACGGAAAGGTCAGAAGGCAGATGAGAAGTACTCCGCCGACCTTCGCGGGAGTTTTCAGCTTGCTGTCGCAGATGTAAAGCATCGCGAGTCCGCCGAGAAGCGGCCACGCCACGCTCGTCTGATTAAGTACGCTCCCGCCCGCGAACGGAATGAAGGATCTCCATCCCGCAAAATCCCACGACGCGAATATGTACGCGAAATGCGAGACTATCGCGAGAATCGCGAGCCGCCCGGCGTATTTTCTGAGATTACGCGTATAGTGATACCCTTCCGCGACAAAGTAGCACATCACGGGACAGGTGATCCGGCCGATGATGTGCATTATAATCGCCGGGATCTCACGGCTGTAACCCGGAAAAATCAGCCACCCGGCGTGGTCGATCGTCATCGCGATTATCGCGATCAGCTTTAACGCGTCGGAGCTTAAGCCCCGCGTTTGTTTGATTTCGTCAGTCATATCATACCTCCGCGAAAAATATTTCCCCGGAAATAATTATATCACACAAACGCCATTCTGTCAAGAGCTTTCGCTCACCTGAAAACGAAATCCCGGCGGGGTTTGACCTCGCCGGGAAAATTCCGGGTTTCCGATGAATTTTATCTGATCTTCCAGTTCTGACTCGAAGTCTGAATGTCGACCATGTGATGATAGATTCCGTTCTTTATATAAAGCTCGTCGGGGCGTCCCTCCTCGGCGACAATTCCGTCGGCGAGAACCACGATCTTGTCCGCGCCGGCCACCGTGCGCATACGGTGCGCGATAACAAGCACGGTCTTGTTCTTTATGAGTCGTGAGAGCGCGGTCTGGATGAGCATCTCGTTTTCGACGTCAAGGCTTGCCGTAGCCTCGTCGAGCAGGATTATCGGCGCGTCTTTCAGGAAGGCGCGGGCTATCGAGATGCGCTGACGTTCGCCGCCCGAAAGCTCGCGACCGTTTTCGCCAATGTTCGTGTTCCACTTGGCGGGGAGTTTTTCGACGAACTCGTCGCAGTTCGCGAGTTTTGCCGCCGCGAAGACTTCTTTGTCGGTCGCGTCCTTCTTTCCTAGACGGATATTCTCCATGATCGTGTTGTCAAAGAGCGTGACGTCCTGGAAAACGATCGAGTAGAGACTCATCAGCTTTTCGGGATCGGTGTCAGATACCTTCATTCCGCCGACCGTGATCGAACCCTTCTGATTGTCCCAGAATCTCGCCGCCAGACGCGATACGGTCGTCTTTCCGCCGCCCGACGGGCCGACGAGCGCGGTGACCTCGCCCTGCTTTGCCGTGAAAGACACGTCGCGGAGAACCGTTTCGCCGTCATTGTAAGAGAATCCGACGTGATCGAAGACGATATCGCAGTTCTTGTTCGTAAGCTCCTCGCTTCCGTGCTGGATCGGGTATTCGAGGATTTCGTTCATGCGCCCCACGTTCGTGCGCATCGCGATTATCGCCGCGAGATTCTGCAACGCGCCCTGCATCGGGTCGTAGAGTCTTGACGCGACGAGGAGGAACATGAAGAGCGTCAGGACGTCGATCTTTCCGTTTGTGAACATAACCGTTCCGACGAGCGCGACCGACGCAATTCCGAGCTTTAGCACCATTCCGGCCGAGGTGACGAAGATCGCGGTCGTGAGTTCGGCCGAGATCGAGTGCTTTTCGACGCCCTTTATCTTTTTCGAGAGTCCGGTGAGATATCCGGCCTCGGCGTTGTTCGCTTTAAGATCGCGGACAGTCTCGATGTACTCCTGAATTCCATCGGCGCAGGCCATCTTGACCGCCATGTTCTTTGCCTGAACCCTGTCCTGAACACGATAGCTGAGGATAACTATAATGATCGAAACCGGGATCACCCAGAGCGCGGCGAGTGCCATCGTCGGCTCAAAGAAGAACATTCCGACCGAGATCAGAACAGTCGAGATCAGCGAGCCGAAGAGACCCGGAATGAAGTGCGAGCAGGTCTTTTCAAGCACCTCGCAGTCGGCCATTATCGTACTTGTGAGGTCGGCGAGATCCTTCTTTCCGAAGAACGAGAGCGGAAGCTTTCTGAGTCTCTCGGCGAGGTTGAGACGGCGTTTTCCGCTCTCCTCATAGGTCGTGAAATAGGTGTTGTTGTACTGGAACCATGTCGTTACAAGTATAAACACGAAGCAGAGGACGCAGCCGAGGATATAGAATATTCCGCTGCCCTCAAGCGTTCCCTTTGTCATCAGATCCGAAACGAGAAGATATAAAAGCGTCGTCGGGAACATGAAAGCGATATTCTGGAACGCGCAGGCGATTATGCCCTTTACGAGTCCGACCGCGCCCTCCTTTGACGAGGCGGTGGCCTTCTGAATGAATTTTATCACAATTAACCCTCCTTTGCGACCTTCCACTCGACCGAGGCCTGATAATCGGCCCACATCTTCGCGAAAAGTCCGTTCCTATCGCAGAGTTCGTCGCGCTTTCCGCTCTCGGCGACCTTGCCGTCCTTTATGACGTAGATCCGGTCAGCGTTGGCGATTGTCGAGAGGCGATGCGCGATCATGATGACCGTCCGCCCCTTCGCAAGCTCGGCAAACGCCGCCTGAACCTTGGCTTCGTTGTCGGGATCCGCGAAGGCGGTCGCCTCGTCGAGGATTATGATCGGGGAATTCTTCAGTATCGCGCGGGCGATCGAGATCCGCTGTCCCTCGCCGCCCGAGAGGTAAACTCCCTTGGTTCCGATGACGGTATTCACGCCGTCGGGGAATTTTTCGATTATGTCGCCGCACTGAGCCGCTTCGAGAGCCGCCATGACCTCCTCATTTGTCGCGTCAGGCTTTCCCATCCGGACGTTTTCGAGAATCGACGCCTTGATGAGCTTGCTGTTCTGGAAGACGAACGAGACGGTCTCCATAAGCTCTTCCTTCTTTATATCGCGGACGTCGGCACCGCCGATTTTAATCGAACCGCTCTGAACGTCGAAGAAGCGCGAAATGAGGCTGGCGAGCGTCGATTTTCCTCCGCCCGACGGGCCGACGAAGGCGACGGTCTGACCCGCGCCGATCTTCATTGAGACGCCGCTTATAACTTCATTCTTGCCGTCGTAGCTGAAATGAATGTCCGAAAGCTCGACCGACGAATCGGCGGGATGCTTCGGATTTTCCGAAACGCTCATCGGCGCGGCGTCGAGTACCGAGTCGATTCTGGAGAGCGCGTCGGCGACGATCATGTTGTTCTCGCTCATGTACATGATCTTTGTGAGGGTCAGCGAGATTACGGGAGTTATGATTATGTAGAAAATGAGATTGAGGATGAACTCATTCGTCACGCCGTTTGCCGTGAAGAGGAGCGCGCCCGCGATCAGGAAGGCGAAGACGCCGTTTATCGCGGCGGTGTAGAACATCATCGGGAGTCTCAGCTCGGTTGTGTAAGCGACGACCCACTTTTCGTACTCGTCGATCGTTCCCTTGAATTTCTTGAAGGAGAAGACCGACTGACCGAAGGTTTTAACGACCGGAATTCCGCGGACATACTCGACCGCCTCGTTTGACATCGTGGCGAGCGCGTTTCCGTACTGACGCATTTCCTCGGCCATCCGTTTTCCGGTCATCGTCGCCATAATCGCGAATCCAAGGAAGACCGGAACAAGGCTCAGAAGCCCGAGACGCCAGTCAAACGCGAGAAGCAGGACGAGAAGCCCGATCGGGGTCGCTATCGCGCCGTATTTGTCGGGAAGCTGATGCGCGAGGAAGGTTTCGGTGGCTCCGGTGCTGTCGTTTATTATCTTGCGGAGCTTTCCGCTTCCGAAGCTGTCGACGAATCCGAGCGGCAGCTTCGCGATATGCTCTGTGACCTCAAGCCGCATATTCGTCGCGACGCGGAAGGCCGAAAGATGCGAGCATAAGAGCGCGCCGATATAAATGAGGAACGAAGGGATCGCGAAGAGCATCGCCATAACGCCGTAATGCACAAGTCCCGTCGCGCGGTCAAAGTCCGGCGCGACGTCGAGTACTTCCTTGATTATCCGGAATATATACCAGAACGGAAGCAGCGCGACCAGCGCGCTTATGGCCGACAGGATCCACGAGGCGTAGGTCAGAAATCTGTACCCGCCCGCGTAGCTCATCAGTCTTGAAAGATCGGATTGTTTTTTCAAGGGAAAAGCCTCCTTAAAATTGATAATTTATGGGATACGCTGAATAATTGGAGTTTTAACGTGAAAACAACCTTAAATCAGCGTTTCCTATGATATGGAAGGGAGTTTCCTTCCGGATATCCGATACGTTAGCAAAGGCTAACTTCATCCGATAAATTATGAGGTTCACGCTTTCAGAACCCCATTATTTTTTTCCAGCCCGCGGTGTAGAATTCGCGAAGCTCGGAGAGATAAACGGTCGCTTTTTCGTATGGAACGTCGTGGATGATCATCTCAAAGAAAGCCGAGAACATACCGCTGACCAGAATATGTTCAAGCGTCGGATCCATCTCGTATTTCGAGTGGCCGAGACTTTCGATCACTGCGGCAAAATCGTGAGTCGCCTTTATCTCGACCTCAACCATTTCGTGAACCATGTTTTCGTACTTCGTCCCCTCGGACGCGGAGAGGATGAGATGGAAGATATCCTTGTGCCTGTAGGCGTATTCCATCATCCGGCCGAGACATTCGCCCGAAAGCTCTCCCATGCCCGACATCTGCTTTTCGGGCGGGAGGTGAGCGAACTCATTCTGCGTGTCGTTGTACATCCCGACAAAGACACGATACTGCTCGTCGACAAGCGCGTCGAAGAGTTCTTCCTTGCTTTTGAAATAGCCGTAGAACGCGCCGGTCGTGACTCCGGCCTCCTTGACTATATTGCGGAGCGACGCCGATTTGAATCCCTTTTCAAGGAATTCGGCCTTCGCTGACGAAAGAATTTTTTCAAGAGTGGTGTTTTCATCTGCGCTCATCGGCGCACCTCCTTTATAACGCTGTTATATAGCACTGTTATATTATATCACGACGGATACGATTTGTCAAGAGGATTTCCGGATTTTCCGACGAATCGTCGCATATTCCGTAAAGTCGGAAAAAATTGGAAAAATCTCTTGCATTGTTCACAAAAATATGCTATAATGTAAGTGGATAGACAACCGGACTCTTTAGCGGTGTTTTTCCGGAATGACAACCATGAAAGCCGGTGACCCGATGGAAAACTCACTCGCCGCCGAACTCGGCGCAACCGAGCTTTGCGCGGAACTCGATAATTCATGCAAAAGACTTCTGTCAGAGAATATAATCCTCGCGTGGATAATGAAATCCTGCCTTGAGGAATACAAGGATATCGACGTAAACGAAATAGCGGAAAAGTATATCGAAGGCACTACGGAAATCGGTGGAATCGGAGTCGATCCAGATCAGACGAATCGTCAGATCAAGGGACTCTCAAATGACGACGCTTCGGTGAATGAAAATAATATCCGTTATGATATAAGATTCTATGCACTCGCGCCGAAGGATGGCGGGCTGATAAAGCTTATCATAAATGTAGAGGCGCAGAATAAATACCATCAGTCGTATCCGCTGATAACTCGCGGCATATACTATATGAGCCGTATGATTTCATCATAGTGCGGAGTCGGGTTTGATCACGCACACTACGAGAACATCAAGAAGGTTTATACGATCTGGGTCTGCATGAATCCGCCGAAGAATCGTATGAATACGATCACGGGATACAAAATTCACGAATATCCGCTGATTGGTGATGTGAAGGAAGATCCAAGCCATTACGATCTTATGAACGCCGTGATGATCTGTCTCGGAGATGATCCGGAAAATCAGGACAATAATATTTTGAAGCTTCTCGAAGTTTTGTTATCGAACGAGGCAAAGGCTTCGGAGAAAAAGAAGATACTCACAGAAGAATTCGACATATCGATGTCGGAAAAGTTTGAAGGGGAGGTAGCGAAAATGTGCAATATAAGCGAAGGCGTGCTGGAGAAGTCGTGGCGCAGAGGAATTGAGACTGGCAGAAGTGACGGAAGACGCGAAGGCATTGCGATCGGCGAAGAGCGCGGCCGTAAGATCGGCGAAAAGCGCGGAATTCTCAACTCTGTTCTCAACTTAATGAAAAACGCGTCGCTCACCTTCGATCAGGCAGTCAATATGCTCGGCATACCTGAAAGCGAGCGTGAGGAGCACCGCAAGCTGGTTGAAAAGCAGCTTGAATGAAATTCCGGTAGGTAAAAGCCACATTAAAAACACAAAAAATAAAACCAACGGGTATCCGTGTTTCGCGGATACCCGTTTTCGGTTTGTATTTCCGGAACTGTCAGACTCCGGCCTTTGCTTTTATCTCGATTGTACGGCCACCGAGATTTTCGTAGATTCTGTGCGAGATCGAAAGCACCGTGCGTCCTTTTGAGGCACGGCGAAGCACCTCAAGCACACGCCCCTCGGTCTGCGCGTCGAGATTCGCCGTAATCTCGTCGAGCAGAAGCACCGCCGGATCGGCCGCCGCCGCGCGCGCGATCGACAGAAGCTGCCACTCGCCCTGCGAAAACATTCCGTCCGACCAGGGCGTGTCATAGCCTTCGGGAAAACTGTTTATCGTCTGGTCGATTCCGGCGAGCTTTGCCGCTTTTTCGGCCATTTCGCGCGTTATCGTCGGGTCGCCGAGCGTTATCTGGTCAAGCACGGTTCCCGGAACCTTCGAAAACCTCTGCTCGACGCATCCGATAGTCTTCCGCCGTTCGCTGTCGGTGATCTCCGATACGTCGACTCCGCCGATCGTGAGCTTTCCGGATTCCGGCTTATAAAGCCCGAGAAGCAGTCTGAAAACCGTGCTTTTCCCCGCTCCGGTGCGTCCGATGAGCGTCACCTGCTCGCCCGATTTCACCTCAAACGAAAGGTCGTCGAGAACCCGCTTTTCACCGTATCCGAAGGTCACGTGCGAGAGTACGACATCGCCCTTCGCCATCGCTTCGTGTCCATTCTGCGCGTCACGCTCCTCCTGCGAGAGAAAGGAATCGATCCGCTTCACTCCGGCCATCGCCGACTGTATCGTCTGGATCTCCATTCCAAGACTCTCGATCGGCGCGAAGATTTTTGATATGTAGTTGATGATTCCGACCGACGTTCCGACCGACATTCCGAAAAGCGTCAGAATCTTCGCGTCGCCAGACGCCGAGAGCAGCATCACGATTCCGACGACGACAACATTCACCACAAGAATTACCGGGGAATAAACCGCGTCGTAGAAATTCGTCCGCTCGACCGCCGCGTAGCTTGCTCCGATGCACTTGTCGTACCTTTTCTCCATGTACTCCTCAAGTCCGAGCGCGCGGATTGTGCGGATATTGTGAAGCGTCTCGGGAACCCGTCCCGAAACCGCCGCGACCGCGCGTCGGTTGTCGAGCTGCGCTTCGAGCATCTTTTTCTGCACTCTGCGCGTAAAGAAGACGAGGAACGGCAGGACGAGCAGAAGAATTATCGCGAGTCCCGGATTCTTCACGGCAATCACCGCGATTATCGAGATTATCCGGCAGGCGTCGGCGACCATGCTGATGATTCCCGACGTGAAGAGCGATTCGACCGTGTCAACATCGCCCGAAAATCTCGCCGCGACCTCGCCGGGATTCTGATCGACGAGCGTTCTCGCCGGAAGTTTTGTCAGCTTTTCCGACATCTCGGAGCGGAGTGCGTGCGTCATCTTCTGTCCGAAGATTTCGAGAAGCGATTCCTGCGCCGACGAGAGTACACCTTCAAGCGCAAGCGAGCCGAAATAGATTATCGCAGCCGAGAGCGCGAGCGGAATTCCGCCAGAGAGATCGTCAATCACGTCAGCCAGCACCAACGGCGGAATTAGCGACGCGATGACCGATCCGATGACGCAGGCAAGCGTTCCGATTGTGAGTAGTTTATGCGCCGCCGCGGCCGAAAGCACCGCCGCGAAAACTCCGCGTCTTTTTTCAGTTTTCATTTTCACTGCCTCCCATCTGACTTTCGAAAAGTGAACGGTAAGCCGGGATCGACATGATCTCGTCATGCGTTCCGATAGTCGTCTTTCCATCCTCCATGAAGATAACTCTGTCCATTTCGGGGAAATGGTAGAGTCTGTGCGAGATGAGGAAGACGACCTTGTCCTTCGCGTATTCCCTGAGATTTTCAAAAACCGTGTCCTCGGTTCTGCGGTCGAGCGCGGAGAAAGGATCGTCGAGGATCATAACCGGACGGCCGTGCGCGAGCGTTCTCGCGAGCGCGAGTCTCTGTGCCTGCCCACCCGAAAGCCGTACTCCACCGCTTCCGATGACCGTGTCGGCTTTCTCTTCCATCTCGTCGACTTCCTTGTCGAGCGCGGTAAGTCTGAGCCACTTCTCAGCGTCACCATCGTCTCCGCAGAGGACATTGTCCTTTATCGTGTCGGCGAAGAGTTCGGGATCGTGTCCGAGATAACCGACCGTCGCGGCGAGTTTCCTCGGCGGAAGCTCCGAAAGCTCCGAATCGCCGAACTTTATCGAGCCGCGATATCGGCGTTCGCAGAGGAACGCGCGTCCGAGCGTCGATTTTCCGCAGGCAACAGGTCCGGTGATTCCGATGATATCGCCGGGCTTAGCCGTGACCGAAAGTCCCGAGAAGATATCTTCTCCACCGTCATAGGTAAAGGCGAGCTCGGTTATCGTGACCTTTTCGGACGCGGAAATGTCAAGCGGATCAAGCTCCTTTAGCGGCTTCATCATCGGCTTGATGCGCTTCCACGAGACCTCGGCCTTCTGAACCGAGTTAAAGAGCTTGGCGGCCTTTGAGGACTTCACCGAGAGCTTCACGTAGCAGGAAAGGAAGGTTGTGAAAGCCGCGATATCCCACGCGGTGAAGCCGTTTCCGAGTATGTTCTTCGAGCCGAACCAGAGGATGAAGATTACGCTCAGATTTGACACGACAAGAT
>CAKSVM010000107.1 GCA_934503195.1 uncultured Eubacteriales bacterium | reverse complement strand
GCCTTCGGCTCCTTCGCTTTTGCCTCAGCCTCAGCTTTTGCCTTTGCTTCAGCGGCTTCGCGCTCCTTCTTTGTCGCGAGATCGCGCGCGGAGTTGATGAGCTTCACGCAGAAGAAGATTGACAGCGTGACAATCAGAAAGTCGAGAATCGTCTGGATGAAATTACCATAATTGAGCGTTACTGCCGGGGTTTCGCCGACTGCTTCCTCCAACACGAGCTTGAGCTCACCGAAGTTCGCGCCGCCGACGAGCAGGCCGATCGGGGGCATGATGATATCGTTGACGAGCGAAGAGACAATCTTGCCGAAAACATTACCGATCACGACACCGACCGCCATGTCGATGACATTGCCTTTGAAGGCAAATTTCTTGAATTCGTCGAAAAATTTCATCCTTTACCTCGGTCTGTTCGAACCCATACCGAGCATGAGGAAGAAGATCTTCTGTCTGAAAATCTCTTCGGGAGTCGGGTGAACGTCAACCGTGAAGAAATCGGTGTAACGAACCACGTCGGGGAGCGAAACAGTAACTTCGCCGATCGTAGCGGTCGTTTCGGACTGCTTGCCGACCGAGCCTATGTAATCGCCGTTCGAAACCTCGCGCATATCGCGATGAAGCTTCGTCAGGCCGTTTTCGTCAGCCGCGAAGGTGTAGGAATCGCCGAGAACAGTGTTGCCTTCCTCGTCGACAGTGTACGAAGTGAGCGTGAATTCGCCGTTCGCGAGGGGAGCCTCAGTGAATTCGACAAGATTATAGTTCTCATCATAAACGGGCGTGTAGGAGACGAGCGCGACCATGTCGTTGTCAGTTACGACAGTTCCGGCGAACGGAGTGCCGTAATTTGCGTAATAAAGCACAATATTGCACGACGAAGTGATCTGATAATCGTTCACTCCGACGTTCGGGAGGTCGATGTAGAGCGAAACATTGCCCTCTTCGTCTGCCACGTAATACTTGACCGCGTACATCCAGCCGTCCCAGCCGCCGAAAACGCCTGCCGCGACGCCGTCGACCGCCGAAATATAGCCGTCGTCGATGCCGGTAAGCTCGTGTCCGTCGCCGATGACCGACTTCAGGACGTCGCCCGCGGTGATTTTCTCGTCAGCCTTGAATTCGCCGCTGCTGATGTAAATGAGTCCGTCCGGACCTTCGATCGTGACGAAAATCTTGTTGGTTTCTACAGGAGCGGGCACGATTACGAGATCGTCGGCGGGTTCGTCAGCGAAAACCGCGACCGAGCCGAAAATCATGAGCGTCGCCATGAAAATCGCGAAAATTCTGGAGAATTTCTTCATAAGATTTCACCTCATAAGATAATAATAACTTTGATTAAATTATACCACATAAACAGCGAAAAATCAATAGTAATCTTTCACAAATTTCACGACGGATTTTTGTGGAATCTGCTTATTTCTGCGACTTTTCGATGTCCTTTATCATATCGAGACGCGCGTTGTGACGGCCGCCCTCGAATTCGGTCGTGAGGAAGATGTCGACCAGCTCGAGCGCGAGGCCGACACCGAGAACGCGTCCGCCAAGGCAGAGGACGTTCGCGTCGTTGTGCAGGCGCGTGTACCTGACGCTGAAGCAGTCGGACGCGCAGGCCGCGCGGATTCCGTCGAATTTGTTGGCCGCGATCGACATTCCGATGCCAGTTCCGCAGACCAGAATGCCGCGGTAGAATTCGCCAGACTGGATTTTTTTGCAGAGTTTCGCGGCGAATTCGGGGTAATTCACGCTTTTTTCGGAGTCGGTGCCGAGGTCAAGATACTTTACGCCAATAGAATCGAGGTGCTTCTTGATCTCTTCCTTTAGCTGGAATCCGCCGTGATCGCAGGCGATAGCTAAAATATTGTCCATATTTGTAACCTCTTTGTAAATTATTTGCTGAGTTTTTCTTTTCTTTCGCGCTCGGCCTGCGAGTCGCGAAGGTAGAGCGGCCGAAGTTCGCTGTCCGTAGAAAATTCGCCCGACGCGTATTTTTGCGCGGCCAGAAGCGCGATTGACGCCGCGTTGTGGGCGATCAGCGTCGGCGGAGTTGGCAGAAGACGCGCAGAAAGCTCCGGATCGGCCGCGAAAAATTTTGTCGCGAGCGCGTACCCGTCGCCAACCAGCCGGAACGGCAGATCCGACTTCAGAAGCTCCTCGCGAAGCTCCGGAAGCGGAATCAGCGAGTCGCTGAAAACGCAATTTCCTTCATTATATATAGCCGTGTAGACCTGCTGACGCCGCGCGTCCATCACCGGGACGACGAGCCCCGGAAAACACTCGAGATTTTTAGCGAGTCCCGCCAAAGCCGAGACGCCGACGCAAGGCTTGTTTGTCGAAAACGCTAGTCCTTTAATCGTCGAAACGCCGATCCGAACGCCCGTGAAGGAGCCGGGACCCTCGGCGACGGCGAAAATATCGACGTCGCCGATCGCCAGAGCAAGGTGCTTCAGCATCTCGTCGATCATCGGAAGCATCGTTTCGCTGTGGGTCAGAAGTCCGTCAATTGTAGAAACCGCGCGGACATGGCCGTCACAGACGAGCGCGCAGGTCGCGGTATTCGCTGTTGTGTCGATTGCTAAAGTTTTCATGATTCCACAAGCTCCACAGTGATTTTTCGATCATTTTCGGAAATTTTGTCTATATTGACTTTGATATATCGTTCCGGTAATGAATCAACGATATTCTCCGACCACTCGGTCACGATGAAGCCGCCTCGCCGCTCGTAGTCGTAGAAGCCGATTGAGTCGAGCGAATCCTCGTCCTCGATCCGGTACATATCGAAGTGAAAAACCGGGACAAATTCGTGATTATGCCCAAACTTCCCCGGGGCTTCGGGGGTCGAATCTGGGTAGTATTCATTAACAATCGCGTAGGTCGGGCTGCAAACCTGCGCGCCCGGCGCGAGAACCGACACGATTCCGCGGGTCAACGCGGTCTTCCCCGCCCCGAGATCGCCGAAGAGCGCGGCAAAATCAACACCGAGTCCGCGCGCCTCGCGGGCGATTTTCGCTCCGAGCTCTTCGGTCTCGTCGGCATCATGTGAAATTATTGTAAATATTTCTTTAACCATCAGAAAAGTCCGGTAATATTGCCCTCGTCGTCGACGTCGATGCTGTACGCCGCGGGCTTTTTCGGGAGACCGGGCATCGTCAGGATCGAGCCGGTGAGGGCGACGATGAACCGCGCGCCGGCCGAAAGTCTGATTTCACGGACGGTCAGCGTGAATCCGGTCGGGCGGCCGAGCATCGTCGGGTCGTCCGAAAGCGAGTACTGCGTCTTGGCCATGCAGACCGGGAAGGTAGAGAATTTCGGGTCGAGAGCGATGATTTCGGCGAGCTGCTTTTCGGCGTTTGGCTCAAAAACGACATCACTCGCGCCGTAAATCTTTGTCGCGATTGCTGAAATTTTCTCCTTTATAGACAAATCGTCGGGATAAAGCGGCGCGAAATTGTTCGGCTTTTCACAAGCCGCGACGACCTTTTCGGCAAGCTCGATTCCGCCTTCCCCGCCCTTCGCGAAGACCTCGGACAGTGCCATTTCGGCTCCGCGCGACTCGCAGAGCTTGCGGACGTAATCGAGTTCGGCGTCGGTATCAGTGTCAAAACGATTCAGCGCGACAACTACCGGGACTCCGAATTTCGTCAGATTATCTATATGTGCTTCGAGATTTGCCGCGCCTTTTGTCAGAGCCTCCAGATTTTCGGCCTTGAGATCGGTCTTCGGAACGCCTCCGTTATACTTCAACGCGCGAATTGTCGCGACGAGAACGACCGCGTCTGGTCTGAGTCCCGCCTTGCGGCACTTGATGTCGAAGAATTTTTCAGCTCCGAGATCGGCTCCGAATCCAGCCTCGGTGATCGCGTAATCGCCCAGTTTGAGCGCGAGTTTGGTTGCGCGGACCGAGTTGCAGCCGTGCGCGATGTTCGCGAAGGGGCCGCCGTGGATCAGCGCGGGCGTGTTTTCGATCGTCTGGACGAGATTCGGCTTCAGCGCGTCCTTGAGGAGCGCGGCCATGCTGCCCTGCGCGTTCAGATCGCGCGCGTAGACCGGCGCGCCGTCGTATTTATACGCGACAAGTATCGAACCAAGCCGCTCCTTAAGGTCGGAAATCGACTCAGCGAGGCACAGAATCGCCATGACCTCCGACGCGACGGTGATCTGGAAGTGGTCCTCACGGACGACGCCCGACATTTTTCCGCCCATTCCGATGACGCAGTTTCGCAGCGCGCGGTCGTTCGTGTCGGTGCAGCGCGCGAAAACGATCCGCCGCGGGTCGATTCCGAGCTCATTTCCCTGCTGGAGGTGGTTGTCGATCAGCGCGCAGAGGAGGTTGTTCGCGGCCGTTATCGCGTGAAAATCGCCCGTGAAATGCAGATTTATGTCCTCCATCGGCACGACCTGCGCGTATCCGCCGCCCGCCGCGCCGCCTTTTATTCCGAAAACCGGGCCGAGCGACGGCTCGCGGAGCGCGATCACGGCGTTTTTGCCGATTTTCTTCATCGCCATACCGAGGCCGACAGTTGTAGTGGTCTTACCTTCCCCGGCGGGCGTCGGGTTGATCGCGGTGACAAGAATCAGCTTGCCGTACGGACGATCGGCGGTTCTTTTGATGAAACCGTCGGTGATTTTCGCTTTGTAGCGGCCGTAAAGTTCGAGTTCGTCGTCAGCGACGCCGAGCTTGGCGGCGATTTCACTGATCGGGAGCATTTTCGCGCCATGCGCGATTTCGATGTCAGTCAGCATTTTTCCAACTCTTTCCGGGCTATTTTGAGCCCAAATAACTTCAAGATAATTATACCACAAAATTCGCGCCGCGTCAAGGGCTATCGGCATTTTTCTTCGGATTTGCCAAAAATATTTTTTCGCCGCGCCTATATAATAAGGAAGGAATTTTTCGAGCCGCGGACACGTTCACAAAATGTTCAACAGACTACACTTGCAAAATTTACAAAAATCCTGTAAAATTAGACATATACACTTGTGCAAAAAGGTATCGAAAGGAAACCAAAATGAAAAAAGCACCGATTATTGCCGCCGCGCTCTGCGCGCTCATGACCACGTCGTTTGCGATGTACGTTCATGGCGACGAGCTGATTTACGATTCGCAGAACGATCCGCTCGTGTCACTTTCCTACATAAACGAAACTGTTATAGCGAATTACGACAAAAAAATCAGCGAATTAACCGATAAAATCTCCGCTATAGCCAAAGATAATGAGACTCTCAAAACGTCGAACGAGTCGCTCCAGAACTCGCTGATCATCGCGAACGCCAAGGTCGAGTCACTCGAAAAGCAACTCGGCGAACTGAAAAACACGCCCGCCGCGTCGACTTACGAGGTCATCTGCCTCAAAAAAGGCCAGAAACTCCTCGCTTCCGAAACCTGCGAGCTGATTCTGCGCTCCGGAAGCGCGATTGTCGTCTCGATCACCGCGAACGGGATCAACGATTCTACAAATGGCACAGAGCTGATGAACGCGGTGCCGGTTCCGCTCTACCACTCGCTCCTGATCCCGCGCGGCGGCGACGGACGCGGAATCGAAGTGACGTCGGCCGAGGCCTACATCATGGTCAGAGGAGGTCACGAAATTGTCGGTTAAACGGTCAAAGCGCGAAAAAATGCAGCGCGCGCTCGCCTTGTTTTTAGCGATACTGATGATTTTATCGGCGGCCGGGACGCTGATTTACTACCTGACGATGGGAATTTACGCGGCCGAGCCGGACGAACGTCTGGCCGCGAATACAGCCGACGACGAGCTGAAGCTCCGGATCGGGCTGATGTACGGGTCGAACGTGACGGTCGGGTTCGAGGTCGACGCGGCCGCCGGATTCGGGATCGTCAGCGTCGATCGTTCGCACGCTGAACTTACCGAAGTCCCACTCTGGGAGATAAAAAATACAAAAATATCATGTACGGTCGATTCAAATTTGTCAAAATCCGCCATGACATACTCAAAAACGACCGCCAACGATAAGACCGTCATTGGCGGTCATCATGTCGAAATCGGCGGCGAAATGGATCGCCCGGCCTGCGAAATCATGATTTCCGCGCTCTCGAAAACGCTGTCAGAACTTGGCATTTATGCCATTCCATGCCACATAAACGGCACGTATCGGATCCGCGCGGGGCATTTCGCGACGGCCGAGCAGGCGTCGGCGATGGCTTCGGCAATTGTCGCGGTCGTTCCGGATCTTGGCGTGAAGGTCGTTTCGGCGACGCCGACGGCGGTTTCGGTGGTCGATCCGCTGACCGACACAATTCTCTTCGAATACGACGACGGAGACCGCACCGCGCTCGGACTTCAACCGCTGAAAAATGCCGATGGCACCGCGAATTATCTGATCACGCCCGCAAAAAAAAGCTACGACGGAACCTTCATGTTCAGACGGTACAATTCTACGATTTCGTCCGACGCGGGGACGGTCGACGGCGTGTCTTTGACAGATGTGATAAAACTCGGCGACTACATCAAGGGCGTGCTGCCGTACGAGGTCAACACGTCGTGGCCGCTCGAATCGCTGAAGGCCTTCGCGATCACGGTTCGCAGCTTCACTTTGTCAGGTCTTGACAGACATGAATCACTTTACGGGATAGATTTGTGCAATACGACGCATTGTCAGGTCTACAATGGCCGGATGAAGATCGATGAGGCGACGAATCACGCGGTCGACGAGACGTCCGGACTTGTGATGACCTACAACAACGAAATCGCGACGGCCTACTACAGCGCGGTTCAGGGCGGCGTGACGGTCAGCTCCGAGGACGCGTGGGGGGGGACGATTCCCTACCTTCAGGCCGTGAAGACGCCGTGGGAGATCTACACGGCACATTCGATGGGAACGTGGACGACCGAGGTTTCGCCGGCTGAGCTCGCGAACTATCTGCGCGGAAAAGGTTATTCGCAGATCAAAGGAAACATCGCGAATATTCAGATCGAACAGCTTGCAAAAAATTCAACATATGTTTACAAATTGCTGATCACCGATACATACGGAAACAAGCTGACGCTTACGCGTACCGACACGGTTCGCAGCGCGCTTTCTAAATATGTCAACAGCGCGAATTTTGTCGTAGGACGCGGTTCGGTTGAGGCGCAGATTACCGAATTCGCCACCGAATCGCTCACTTCAACAAATGTGATCACGAAGTCGGGAGTCATTTCTAGCGAAAACGAAAAAGAGCAATATTGTGTCAACGCGTCGGGAACGTCGAAGCTTCCCGAACTCAAAGGCGCGTCGGTCATGACTAAGGACGGACTCGGAACTCCCGGAAAACTCGTCTCGAAAACCGAAACTCAGGTCGTCAAAGCATCGAGTCCGAACAACTTCATTTTCGTCGGAAGCGGCTGGGGACACGGCGTCGGAATCTCGCAGATCGGACTCCGCGACCTCGCAAGACAGGGCTACAAGGCTGAAGATATGCTTAAACTTTACCTGACCGGAATCGAAATCAAGAGTTATAATCAACTTAATAAACAATAATCGGAGGCAATATATGAAACCTTTTGAGCAAAACGCACGAGTCACTTTCCTCGGAGACAGCATCACGGCGGCGAATAATTTTGTGCCGCGAATTATCGGTTACTACAAGAGGAACCTGCCGGAGCTTCATGTTAAGTTCTGGAACTCGGGAATTTCGGGCGCGTCGGCGTCGACTTCGCTGAAATTCCTCGAATCGGATCTGCTTCCGACAAAGCCGGATGTCGTTCCGATCATGCTCGGAGTCAACGATTCTTGGCGTGGCTCGCTGACGATCGCCGATCTCGAAAAGCGCAATTCTGTGTTAAAGCAGGCGTTCGACCTCTATTCGGAAAACATGAATAAGCTGCTCGATTCGCTCACGTCGCGCGGAATCAAGGTTATTCTCTGCACGCCCGCGCCTTACGCCGAATTTTACAAAACCGAGCAGGATCCGCTTCCCCACGGCTACGCTCTGATTAAAATGTACGCCGAAAAAGTGCGCGAGATGTCACGTGAGCGTGGGCTTGACCTCGTCGACTATCATGCAAGTTTGTCGGAACAATATTGCATCGAACCGCTTTACAATCCAGATCACGTTCATCCGAATGACGCCGGGCACGCGCGTATGGCCGACTGTTTCCTCGCCGCGCAGGGGCTTCCGGTGCGGAAATATTCCCCGGGTGAGCTTCCGGAGCCGATAATTCCCGAACTTGACGAATGGAGAGATCTGGTCGGGAAAGTCCGCGATATTTTCGCCGTCGAATCAATGATCGTCAAAGATTACAATCTTTCGCTCGATGAGAAGCTGAAATTCATCGAAAATTACCTGACTGAGCAAAAATACAATGACTTCCTCTACTTCAAAACGATTTCGGAGCGGTATCTTGTGAACAAGCCGCATGAAGCTGAGATACAAACGAAAATTGACGAAATCATGAACAATCTTTATAATTAAAAAATGCCGTACGGGAAACCGTACGGCATTTTGACGAAATTATTTCTGGAGTAAATGGAACGCGAATCCACAGATGTCGTTCTTGAAATAGACGGCTTTCGACTCGCCGCGCTGGAACTTCGCGTAAGATTCCGGCTCAAATTCGATGCCCATGTTCTCAAAATAGAACACGGCGCGGTCAAGGAAGTTGCAGGCGATCGCGATGTGGCCGTTTTTGCCGTGGAAAGGCGTGTACATCAGCTCAAATCCGGTGCCGGCGAAACATCCGCTGTTGCCCGGCTTCGGCTCGAAACCGAATAATTTGCCAAGAGTTTCCATTCCGGCGAGGGCTTCGTCCTTCGAATCCATGTTGAATCCGACGTGACGGAGTTCGAATCCGTGCATCAGCATGACGGCGTCGCGCGTGAGCTTCTCGATTTCGTCAAATTGACCAGCCTTGATTTTGTCGGAAGGTACCATAAAACTTCCGCCGCAAGCGAGAATTTTGTTGAACTTGAGGTAGCTCAGAATGTTGGTTTCGTTGAGTCCTCCGGTCGGCATGAACTTCAGGCTGCCGTAGGGTGCGCTCATCGCCTTGATCATCGGGAGTCCGCCCGCCGCTTCGGCCGGGAAGAATTTGACGACGTCGAGGCTGAGTTCAAGCGCGACTTCGATGTCGGACGGGTTCGAGCAGCCCGGCGTGACCGGAACTCCGATTTCGAGGCAGTGCCTTACGACCTTCGGGTTGAGTCCGGGGCTGACGATGAATTTCGCGCCGGCTTTGACGGCCGCGTCGACCTGATCAGGCGTCAGGACGGTGCCCGCGCCGACCAGCATTTCGGGGAATTCCTTCGTGATCATTCCGATCGCCTCGGCTGCGCAGGAGGTGCGGAAGGTGATTTCGGCGACCGGCAGGCCGCCCTTGCAGAGCGCGTTCGCGAGCGGGATCGCGTCCTTGGTGTCCTCAATTTTGATGACCGGGACGATGCCGTAGAGGCCGATTTTTTTGAGAATTTCGTTCATAAAATCTCTCCTTTGAAAAATTCTTTCCTATATTATATCACTTTTCCGCGCGATTTGCAAGTCTTTTTTGAAAATTGCGCGAAAAAATAAACCCGCGGCCAAAAATGTGCGATTTCCTTCAAGTATTTTTCGAAAAGGACTTGTAAAATTCAAAAAATCGTGGTATAAT
>CAKSVM010000106.1 GCA_934503195.1 uncultured Eubacteriales bacterium | reverse complement strand
GAGACGGGACTTGAACCCGTATGGTGAACCACACGCACCTCAAACGTGCGCGTCTGCCAATTCCGCCACTCTCGCATGATATTTGGTTTCGAGGTTTTCCTCTCAACGTATAATATTATACCACATTCCAAAGCGTTTGTCAAGGGGTTTTTGAAATTTTCCGCGGAAATCCGTCAAAACGGCATTCTGGCACAATTTTCGTGCATTCGAGACGGATTTTAGCGCATTTTTCACATGATGTTAATTTTATCCACCTCAATGTTAATAAAATCCATTGACAAGTCCCGCGATTTTCTGTATAATTATTGTAAACTTATTTCAGAAAGGGATCCCCAGCAATGAAAAAACGCACGCTTCTTGCCATTCTTATCGCCGCCCAGCTCTCTTCCCTCGCCTGCGGTCAGGTCGAACAGCCGCCGTCGGAATCGACCGATCCGCCCGAATCCACAACCGCCGCGCCTGAAGAAACCGAAATTCCGGACGATCTGCCCGATATTGATTACGGCGGCGAGGCCTTCACGATGTTCGTCCGCGACGACGACAGCTTCATCGCCGATATGTATGCCGAGGCGTCGAACGGCGACATAATGAACGACGCCGTTTACGACCGGAATCAGAAGGTTTCGGAGCGTTTCGGGGTCAATTTCGAAATCGTTCGTTCGGCTAACGTCTACGCTAACGACGCGAAAAACGCCATAATGGCCGGCGACGACGCCTACGACATTCTGCTCTGCCACGCCCGCACGACCTCGCGCTACGCCCACGAGCAGCTGATTCTTGAATGGAACTCAAAAATGAAGTACATCGACCTCGACAAACCGTGGTGGAATCAGGATTCGCGGCAGTCGCTTTCGGTCGCGAACAAACTCTACACCTGCTCGGGCGACATCTGCCACCTCAACCTCGGCGCGGCGAACGGAATGTTCTACAACAAGCAGCTTTTCAAGGAGCTCCGGATCGACGACCTCTATGATATGGTAAAATCTGGGAAATGGACATTTGACGAGTTCACGAAGCTCGCGAAGCTCGGCCTTTCCGACCTCAACGGTGACGGAAAATACGACTTCGAAAACGACCGCCTCGGCTACGCGACGACTTGGTGGATCGGTCCGATTCAGGTGCTTTACACGGGCGGCCAGCGGATCTGCGAAAAGGACAAAAACGACGAGCTTGTCCTGACTCTCAACACCGAGCGGACGGTCGACATCTTCGAAAAATTCTTCGCCTTCACCGACAGCGACGCCGGATACATCTACAAAGCCGACGGAAAGCAGGCCGAGTTAATCAAAGCGTTTTCAGAAAATCGCCTGATGTTCCTTGATGGAAATATAAAAACTTTGGACATAATGCGCGATATGAAGGCCGATTTCGGCATAATTCCTTGGCCGAAGTTTGACGAGAACGAGGAAAAATACTACACAAATGTCGATGCCGGGTGCAATCTGATCGGCGTCCCGATCACGGTTTCGGATCCCGACCGCGTGTCGATAATCCTCGAGGCCCTCTGCGCCGAGGGGTACAAAACCGTCATGCCGCAGTACTACGAGGTTGCTCTACAGACGAAGTATTCGCGTGACGACGAGTCGGTTCAGATGCTCGACCTGATCCGCGACGGACGTGTTTTCGACGCCGGATATTTCTACGACAACGTGAATTTCAAGGGCGCGATCAATTCGATCGGCCAGCAGCTCTCAAAGACCGATGATCACAATTTCGCGTCGCTTTACGCGGCTAACGAATCGCTCGCGCTCGACAGTATCGCCACAATCAACAAGATTTACCGCGAAGCAAAGTAGTTTATTGTGATATAGCGCAAAAATTCGTCCCCGGACTCGTGGGACGAATTTTTGTCATATTTCGATACAAAAAGTCAGATTTTGATATTTACATTTCGAAAGAAATGTGGTAAAATTAGAATGCGGGCGGTTTATGCCGTCGGATTGTCCACGATTCCCACGAAAAGCAGCGCGTTTTTGTAGTAAATCGCGTAGAGGAAGGGGCGATCCATCCGCATATCGGCCGTGTCGACCGGCATCGGACATCCGGCGTACGCGATATCCGTGTAGGCCGAGGCCGTCACGCCCTTTTCGTCGACCGCGATGTAACTTCCCTGCCTGATTTCCGAGATCGTCATCGGCTCGAAATCGGTGATATTCTTCGCCATTCCGGCGTTTTCGCCGAAAATTCCGCCCGCGCCAAGGTCGGAAATCAGGCTTCTGACGCTGAATTCGGTTCTGAATCCGAACTTCGGGAAGAACCAGTTGATGTAGCCGCTCTTCGATTCCCCGGCGGCGAGGAGTCCGGTCAGGCCGTATTCTTCGATCAGCGAACGGATTCCGGTGCCTTCGTCGGGCAGGACGATCATCATGCTGCCGCTGTCCTTGAAGCCGCGCCCGGCGATTGTGAAATTTTCGCCGCGGCGGAAGCCGCCGATCGTGTGTTTGACCATGAATTCGGCCTCGACGTCGGCATTTGGACTATGAAATGTCGCTTTTTCATTCTTCGATTTGTCGAATCTGTCAGCCCATTCGGCCTTAAAATAAACCGTGTTGATGATCGAGATCAATTCAAGAAGCTGATTTTCGATGTCGGGCGAAAGGGTTCCCTTCGTGTGCTTCGAAATCCACTCCTTCTGCGCCTTTGGGTCGTTCGACTCGAAGGACTCGGCGTAGAGATTTCGAGCCGCGATTTCGGCGAAATCCTTCTTGATCCCGGCCGACGACCAGATCGAGTTCGCGATGTCGATTTCGGTATACTCGCCGTTCTGCGTGTTCAGGTTCATGAACTTCCGGCACTGATCGGCCAGAGCCGCGTTTTCGCCCGACGGAACAGTGATTTTTACCGGTTGGTCGTTGTAGAACGGATCGGACTCGAAGGTTATTCCGTCGAACTTTTCGATTCCGAGGAGCTTTGTGAGTCCCGGATCGTCCGCGCCGCCGAGCTTCGCGAGCGCGAGGGCGAGGTAGAGCGACGTCGGCGAGTAGTTGACGTTTCCTTCCTTATTTAATATCGCGGCGGTTTTGTCGGCGAAATCGTCGAGCGCGGAGTAAAATTCGTCCGAAACGAGGTTTTCGATCGTGAAATTCTGCCGATCCTTATAGTCGGAACTCGCGGGCTTCGGCTTCGCGACGAGTTCCACGACCGGCGAAACCGACATTCCGCAGGAAGTCGCGGCGAGCGCGAGGGTCAGGGTCAGCGCGGCAAATTGCTTTTTCATATGAATTCCTCCGAAAAATTAGCGTTGTACCATATATGACGCGAAAAATATAAAAATGTTTCCATACGAGGTGAAAAAAATGATTTCTTACAAGGTAAAAAACAAATTCGAGCCGTCCGAGCTCGGAAAAGTCCGGATTTCCGGCTCGATTTCCGACCAGATGGAGACCTTCTTCTCCCGGCGCGTGACGAGCGACTACGCGCGCGACGTGATTTTAGCCGAGTGCGAGGAGCAGTTTTCGCTCCGGAACGACGACGAAACGCTCGTCGGCTGGTGGCGCGGCGAATTCTGGGGCAAATTCGTCATCTCGGCCTGCCGTGTCGCGCGCTACGAGCATAACGAAAAGCTCAGGAAAACCCTCCTCGACTCGGCTCTGAAGCTTATTTCTACAGCCGACGAGGACGGCTACATCGGCACGTACAGGGACAAAACCAACTTTTTCGCCGCCGACCGCGAGAAAACCAAGGCGATCATGGGCTGGTCGTGCAACTGGAACTGGAATCTCTGGTGCCGGAAATATACCCTGTGGGGTATGCTCGAAATCTACGAACTGACCGGAGACCAGCGGATCCTCGACGCGGCCGCGAAATTCGCCGACCAGTACATTTCGATGCTCGAAGGAATGAACGTCCGCCCCGGCGCGACCGGAACCTTCAACGGCCTTCCGACCTGCTCGATCATGAAGCCGATGCTGATCCTCTACCGGATCACCGAAAATGAACGGTATCTGAATTTTTCGTTAAAAATCGCCGACGACTGGGAGCGCGACGACGGACACATTCCGAATCTCATCTCGAACGCGCTGTCGATGCGTCCGGTTCACGAGTGGTATCCGGAGTCGCAGAACTGGGCGAAGGCCTATGAAATGATGTCCTGCCTTGACGGTCTGCTCGAACTCTACCGCGTGACGGGCGTCGGAAAATATCTCCGCGCCGTCGAAAATATGTACGAACTCCTCAAAAAATACGAAGGAAATTCCGTACTTTCGGTCGGATTCAACGATATTTTCGCGAACGCCGCCGAGTACCAGAACTCGATTTCGGAGCCGTGCGACGTCATCCACTGGATGCGGATCTGCTCGGGGCTTTACGAGCTGACCGGCGACCCGAAGTACGCCGACACCTTCGAGGAGGCCTACTATAATCCCTTCCTCGCGTCGGGCTTCAAGGACGGCACGTGGGGCGCGCGCGGAGTCCGTTCGTCGGGGCGTCACATGGTCGCGCAGGGGCAGGCGCGGATGAAGCACAGCCACTGCTGCGTCAACAATATGCCGCGCGGATTCCTGAACGGCGTCGATTTCGCGGTCACGTCGATGGACGGCGGGCTTTCGGTCAACCTCTACAACCCATTAAAGGGCGAAATCGGCGACTTTGAGTTCGAAATCTCTGGCGATTATTTCGGCAAAGGAAAGGTTACCGTCAAAATCGCCGCGAAAGCTCCGGCTCACGTCAGACTCCGCCTCCCGGTCTGGAGCAAGGAAACCGTCGTGAATGGAACTGGTTTCACGATGCCGGGCAGCTACACCGAGCAGAAAATTATTCCCGGGGAAAACATTTTCGAGCTGACCTTTGACATGACGCCGCGCGTCGTCGACTTCACAAGGTCGGTCGAACGCTTCCCGAACGGCGATTTCAGATTCTTCCGGATTACCGGCACGAACGACGGCAACGGAATCACCGAAAACGAGCTTTATTTCGAGCACCGCGCGCGGATTTTCCGCGGTCCGCTCCTTCTCTGCCGCTCAAAGCTCGTCGGAAATTCCGAGAGCGAAATGTTCGGAAAGGAAACGATCTTCGGAAAGCGGGTGAACGTCGCGATCGAACCGATCGAAAGCCGCGAAGTCCGCGCGGCCTTCCACGTCAAGGTCTCCGGCGACCTGAATTTTGAGACGAAGATGTGCGACTACGCGTCGGGTTCGAACATTTATTCCGAAAACGATCCGAGACTCTTCAGCATCTGGATGTAATTATAACGAATATTCTCCGCTTTGTTTGTGCAAAGCGGAGAATTTTTCCATTTTCCATCGATTCTTAGTTATTTTTTAATTTCCCGCCAAAATTCGACAAACATTCGAACGAAAGTGTGCTATAATATATTCAGAAAAAAGAGAAGAAAAGCAAAGAAGAGCGTCAATTGACGCGAAACGCTGACAGACGCGCGAAAAGCGCGGGAAAGGATATTTTATATCATGAAAGAAATTAAAACCTGTGCCATCATCGGCTCAACTCACAACGAACTCGCCCTCGGATTTGACGAAAAAACGCCCGAAGCGATGCGCCTCAAAAAGCTCGTCGTCGAAACCGTCCTCGGCGTCATCGACGCGGGCTGCGACACGATCGTCACTTCCCTCTCGTTCGGCGTCGAACTCTGGGCGGCCGAGGCCTGCTCGCTCCTGAAACAGAGCGGCTGCCCGGTGAAGCTTGTCTGCATCCCGGTGAGCGAGACGATGACAAACGACTGGCCGGAGCCGATCCGCGACCGATTCTTTTCGTTCACCGAGCTTTCGGACGAGTTTCTCGAACAGCCGCTCGTCGACTTTGACGACCCGGCGCGGAAAATCGAGCGCGACGAGAAATTTTCGGACGATTACATAGTAAGCAATTCCGACGTCGTGGTCGTCGTCGGCGAAGAGCTGGGCGCGCGCGATTTTGACATAATGTCGCGGGCGAAGGACCGCGTCGTGCGCGTGAAATAGTTATATAAAGAGAGAATCCAGCATAATATTCAATGATGGGAGTTGATTTTATGCTGGATTTTGGTATTTTCGCGAAGCTTCTGTTCCTCGTTCTGCACGTAAAGAGCGGCGGAGGCTCGTTTCCGCCGCCGCTTTCGGCCGCCAGAGAGCGCGAATGCTTCCGGCTCTACAAGGACGAGGGCAACATGGACGCGCGAAACGAGCTGATCGAACACAATCTGCGCCTTGTCGCGCACATCGTGAAAAAATATTCGACGCCGCAGAATCAGGACGACCTGATTTCGATCGGCACGATCGGACTCATCAAGGCGGTCGACTCGTTCGACCCGAAGCTCGGCGCGAGATTCGCGACCTTCGCCGGAAAATGCCTTCAGAACGAGATTCTGATGCACTTCCGCGCGCAGAAAAAGCTCTCGGCCGAGGTTTCGCTCTCCGAGACGATCGACCTCGACAAGGACGGAAATCCGCTGACGTGGGGCGACATAATCGCCGTGGAGGACACGATCGCCGACGATCTCGACCTCAAATTCCGCTCGACCCGCGCGATGACGATCATCCGCGAAAAGCTCGACCCGCGCGAGAGGAAGATCATCGTCCTTCGGTACGGCCTTTCGGGCGATCGGCCGCTGACTCAGCGCGAGGTCGCGGAGAAGCTTGGAATCTCGCGCTCATATGTCAGCCGGATTGAGGGCGTGGCTCTTTCGAAGCTCGCGGAGGAATTAAATCGGCTGGAAATGTAATTTTCCTGTCGCTTTTGTCGGATCCGTGTGACTTTTGTCAGAATCCGCAGGAAATATTTCTATAAAAATCATAAAAACATCGTGGAAAGTTCACAAAATTGTGCTATACTAATAATTGATCAAATAAGAAAGGCGGTGTTTTTATGGATAATCAGTTCATAGAACAGTCAGAAAAAACAGTCGGCGAAGCAAAGCCCGTCGGCGAATCCGGCGACGATCTCTACGCCGGGTACAAAAACAGCACGCGGATAATAGTTTCATATGTGGCGTATCTCATCGGAGTGCGGAAATCCATTTTCGAAAACGATTACGAGCCTCCGCGGCTTGAAATCTACGAGGAGCTTGAAAAGGACAAAAACGCGAAGATAATCCGTGAGCTTTGCCGGCTTCGCTGCGATATCGAGCGGAATTTCGGCAAAATCAACGACAAAATGAAGCATGAATTCAAGACATTGCAGACTTTGGGCGACCTTGTCCCGCTCGACGCGCTGAACTACCTGGCGTCCGAGGGAATTTCGATAATCAAGAAAAAGAATACTCAGCCGGTCGATTATGTTATTGAAATAAACCGTTACATATGCGACAGGATCAACAACTGCCGCGGACTTTTCCCGATCTGGGTCGACTGGAACTATATCCGTGAAATTTTCATAATGCCGAACGGACTTTCGGTTCAGGGAACCAAAGCGGCGGCTGAAATCTTCTACGGGCAGAAAAACAGCTTCCCGTATCAGATGTACATAAACTGGACGCCGGGCGACGACGGAAACATTCTCTTCAACGACAAAAAATTCCTGACGTTGCTCTACAGGCAGAACGGAAACATTTTCGAGGACATTTCACGCGTCACCGACGCGGGCGCGGGAGTTAAAAAGAACATATATGATTTTATTTCAGAAAGTAAAAAAGTAGTTCTGGTGGTCGACTGCGAGAATTCGGATCCGTATAAGCTGATCGCGACGCTAAAAAATCTCGAAGCGGATCAGATTTCGAAGCTGACGAAGATAATACTCTACAACGACGTTCACGCGTCGACGGCGTGGACGATATTTGAGAAGCACGCGCGTGGGATCACGGTCGATCATATAATGACCGAGCGTGTGAAGGATTCGAAATCGCTAGTCGACATGAAGCTGTCAAACGGCGTTTTCCGCGAATTTTACGCAAATCTGGTCGATTCGTTCATCATCGCGGCGAGCGATTCGGATTACTGGGCGTTAATCGAGGATCTCCCCGAGGCGCGCTTCCTCGTGATGCTCGAATGGAGCAAATGCGGTCAGGACATCAAGGACGCGCTCGAAAGACGCAAAATTTTCTACTGTTACATCGACGATTTCTGCACGGGCAACTCGAACGACATCAAAATCGAGGCACTTCTCCGCGAAATCCGTCTCTACCTCGACCGCGTTCCCTTAAGCAAATGGAACGTGAACGAAATGCTCCGCGAGGTCTATCACAACACGCGCGTGACGATGACCGAGGCCGAGGAGAGTCAGTTCTACAACACGTATATACGGTACATGAGCCTTGTGATCGAGCAGCCGAGCGGCGCGGTGAGCATAAGATTCAGAAAGTGAGCGGCGAAATTCCGCAAAAAAACCGTCACGGTTTCCGTGGCGGTTTTTCATATGAGTTTTCCGAAATCGTCGGCCATTTTCTCAAACCAGATCGCGCCGTAGGGGCGGAGTTTCGCGCCGTGACGGATCTTCAGGCGTCTGTAATGCCATCGGATCGCGCTCGGAATCGTGACGACCGGGAGCATCAGCGGGCCGAAGATGAGATTCTGAAATCCGTGGCCGTGTTCGTGGCGGAGGAGCTTTTCGGGCGGATTTTCGCAGACGATGAAGAAAAGTCCGCCTTCGAGTCCGCCCCAGTATTTTCCGACCTCGATGTAATAGCAGTGACCGAAGCGTTCCGGGCGTTTCCCCGCGAGAATCAGCGCGAGAAATATGACCCCGCCGAAAAGCGTCAGCGGCAGTCCCCAAGTCAGCGAGAGGAGGACGTAGAGCCAGCGCGGGATTCGGATATTTTCGTTTTTTTTCATACTTTTTCTCCGGCAGGCGAGAGCGACGCCCGAGCGTGAATCCGGCAAAGCCGGATTCCACAAGACAAGCCGCAAACTAACCCGTCCGGACGCACAAACCCTGACGTTCGCCCGCGGCGGCTCGCCGCTAAAATTCTAACATAGTCTCCATATTGTAGAATCCCGGCGTCTTCCCGGCCAGATACTTCGCGGCTCTGAGCGCGCCCTGCGCGAAGACCTCGCGCGACGCCGCCTGATGACTGATCGTCACTACCTCGTCGTTCCCCGCGAAAATCACCTCGTGCTCGCCGACGATCGTTCCGCCGCGGACCGAATGGATTCCGATCTCGTTCTTCGCCCTCGGCGCGCGCTTCGACTGCCGCTCGTAGACGTATTCCGGCTCGTAGTTCACCGAGTCTGAGATCGCGTCGGCGATCATCAGCGCGGTTCCCGACGGCGCGTCGAGCTTTTTGTTGTGGTGCTTCTCGATTATTTCGATGTCGAAATCGTCGCCGAGAATCGCCGCCGCCTTCTTCGCCAGCGCGATGACGAGATTGATTCCGACCGACATATTACGCGAGTAGAAGACCGGGATCTCATCCGCCGCCGCGTGAATCGCCTTCACCTCGTCCTCGGTGTGTCCGGTCGTGCAGATGACGATCGGAAGTCTTCTTTTCTTCGCGAAATCAAGTAACGGAATCGCCGCGCTGTGGTGCGAGCAGTCGATTATGCAGTCGATCTGAAGCTCCGGCACATCGTTTGCCGACTGGTAAACCGGAATCTCACCCGCGACCGGCGTTATGTCGATCCCGGCGATGATTCTGCATCCCGCCGCACCCGACGCCGCGATGATGGCGCGTCCGAGTCTGCCGTTCGCACCCGAAAGTAATATATTCATGGTTTTACATCCTTTTGATCATTGACGTCCGTAAACAAGCGTTTTTCCGCGAGCAAACAAAACGCCGAAAAATTTTTTTTGTATAAAGTTTTAGGGGAAAGTGGGGGGTCTGGGGGGGGGG
>CAKSVM010000105.1 GCA_934503195.1 uncultured Eubacteriales bacterium | reverse complement strand
GGGCGGCGAAGCCGCCCGGACGCGAGTGCAGGTTGCGCGCTCACGCGCGCAATCGGCCTCGCAGGGCGAGGCCGACGCCGCTTCGCGCCGCCTGCGGCCTTCGGCCGCCCCTCACCATACCGCGAACAAGAAACCTGTCCGACACTCCCGATTTGCCGGCGGAAGACAAATTCCCGCCATCCTGACGCGCGAGAGACATACTTCCGATCAGCAAAAGGCACCGCCGCGAACGCGGCAGTGCCTCCCACTGAAATCATTTTATGTCAATATCCAGCGGCTTGTCAAGCTCCTCGGATACATACTTCCCATTCTTTTTCCGTTGCCTGACACATTCGGTCAGAAGATACTCGATCTGCCCATTCACCGAGCGGAAATCGTCCTCAGCCCATGACGCGATCTCGCTATATAACTTCTCCGAAAGCCGCAGCGGTACCTGCTTTTTCTCGGTCATGACTTAATACAGGCTTCCGGTGTTGACAATCGGCTGGGCGTCGTGATTTCCGCAGAGGACGACCAGAAGATTCGATACCATCGCCGCTTTCCGCTCCTCGTCAAGATGAATCGTATCCTTCTCATCAAGTCTTTCAAGTGCCATCTCGACCATTCCGACCGCGCCGTCGACTATCATCTTCCGCGCGTCGATTATCGCCGACGCCTGCTGACGCTGGAGCATCACCGCCGCGATTTCGGGCGCGTAGGCGAGATATGTGATCCGCGCTTCCACAATCTCGAGTCCCGCGTCGGCGACCTTCGACTGGATCTCATTCTTGATCCGCTCGGCCACAACCTCGCTCGATCCGCGAAGGCTTCCCTCGTCCGCGATTCCGTCGCCCGTCGTGTCAACGTCCGGTGCGGAGTCGTAAGGATAGATTCTGACGATATTTCTGAGTGCGGAGTCGCACTGGAGCGAGAGATATTCCTTGAAGTTGTCGACGTTGAAGACAGCCTTCGCCGTGTCAACGACTCTCCACATGACCGCGATTCCGATCTCGATCGGGTTGCCGAGACAGTCGTTGATCTTCTGACGGTTGTTGTTCAGGGTCATGATCTTGAGCGAAATCCGCTTGTCGACAATTTCGGTCGACGCGCTGACCTGCGTTACGCCGAGATTTATCACGCTCGTTCCGGGTGCCGAAACGTCGCCGCTCTGATTGAGCTTCGTCTTCGCCGCCGGGTTCACCGCCGTGCAGAAGGGGTTCACATAGTAGAATCCCGCATCCTTAAGCGTCCCGACATAGCGGCCGAAAAGCGTCAGCACAAGAGCTTCCTGCGGCTTGAGTACCTTCAGTCCGGGGAACGGGATCCAGCCGACAATCAGCCAGATACCCGCGATGACGACCATCACAATCCCGATAACAAACGCCGCTCCGCCTGTCTCTTCATAGTATCCGCCGATAAAATCATAGGTGACATTTTTCGACTCGATAAGTACGCATCCGACAACGAGAAGCGCGATCGCCGCGAGATATCCGAGTATCGATCCGATCATCACAGCCATGCCGTTCTGTTTTCTTGTTAATACAATTTCTTTCATAGCAGTTTTTTCCTCCTTCTGCTGATATCATAATGATATCACAAAGACGCGAATTTGTCAAGGACTTTGGGCAAAAATTCACATTTTGTGCGTTATGCACAAATGAGTGCCTGTTTTTTTGTCATTACTGACAATTGACATTCTCCGTCCGATATGATATAATTACCTGCATCAAAAAATCGGCTTTCGTTCGGAATACCGAACGGAAGAGAAAGGAGAAGCTATGAACAGATCGGTCGAACGCGCGATCGCGATACTCGAATACATCGCCTCCGCCGGGCATCCGGTCGGGATAAGTGAGATCTCAAAGGAACTCGGAATCCCCAAGAGCAGCGCGTCAGACTGCCTTTCGACGCTCAGGGAAAACGGCTGCCTCGCGCAGGAAAAAACCGCCTACATAATCGGCGAGCGGTCGAAAAATCTTGGTCTGAAGCTCGTTTCGGACATCGGAATCGGAAAATCCGAGCGGAGCGTCATCACCGGAATCCGCGACTCAACCGGACTCTCCGCGTCGCTCTGGGAACGCGACGGACGGCGCGTCAACTGCATTTTCGCCGCTCCGGACGAAAAGCTGAAACGACTCTCGTCGTCGGTCGGCGACTCGTGCGAGGCCTATCTCACCGCGCCCGGAAAGGCGATTCTCGCGGCTCTGAGCGACAGCGAGGTCGGAGAACTGATCGGAACCGGATGCTATCCCGTCCACACCTCGCGCTCGATAACGACCTTCTACAACCTCACAACAGAGCTTTCGAAAATCAGACAGGCCGGATACGCCGTCGAGGAATTCGAAAACGATTCTCACGTCTTCGCAGTCGCCGCGGCCTTCCGGCATGAGAACGGAAAAATGATGGCGGTATCGGTCGAACTCCGCGCCGCGAACATGACACCTCCCGCGCCGCACGCGTCCGCGCTCCTCGCCCGAAAGGTCATCGAAGCGGCAGAAATTCTCGGAAAAAGGACAAAATAAAGACGCCTAAGGCGTCTTTACGAAAGGAGTTTTATCATGGAACAGAATCTCTCAAAGGACAATTCGCTCCTCGCGGCGAAGTTCATCACCGATCCCGCGGTGCTTCACGACAAGAACGGAATCTACTCCGACGAGTCGCGGGTCTTTCAGGGCATCCCGGGAATCGAGATCACAAAGGGCGGAAGATCCTTCATAATCTTCTACACCGGAACCGAAACCGAAGGCAACGGAAATTTCCTGCTTCTTTATAAGAGCGGCGACGGGAAGAATTTCGGAAAGGCCTTCATGGCGATCGTCCCGCCGACTGAGGACACCCGGTGCTACGATCCCTGCCTCTTTGTCGACCCCGATGGCAGGCTGAACGTTTTCTGGGCGCAGAGTTCGGGATGGTTTGACGGAAGATGCGGAGTCTGGCGTTCGGTCTGCGAAAATCCTGATTCCGACGAGCTTGTCTTCTCATCGCCCGAAAGAATCGCGAACGGAATCATGATGAACAAGCCGACGATTCTGAAAAACGGCGACTGGCTCCTTCCCTGCGCGGTCTGGGGATGCTGCAATTCCGAGCTGAATTACCTCCCCGAAGAGCGGTTCTCGAACGTCTACCGCTCGACCGACGGCGGAAAGACCTTCAGGCTCTTCGGTCACTGCGACTGCGAAAACCGCGGGTTTGACGAGCATATGGTCTATGAGAGAGCCGACGGAAGCCTTGTGATGCTTATCCGCTGTCACTACGGAATCGGCGTCGGATACTCGCACGACGGCGGCAGAAGCTGGACAAAGGGCGTCGACTCAAAGCTCGGCGGACCCGATTCGAGATTCTTCGTCAGAAGACTTTCGAGCGGCCGACTGCTTCTCGTCAACCACGTGAATTTCACCGGGCGGAACAATCTGACCGCGCTTCTCTCGGAGGACGACGGAAAGACATGGATCGGCGGGCTTCTGCTCGACGAGCGGAATGACGTCTCGTATCCCGACGGAGTCGAAACGCCCGACGAATTTATACATATCGTCTACGACCGCAGCCGTAACACCGACAAGGAGATCCTGACCGCGGTCTTCACCGAGGCCGATATCCTCACAGGGAAGCTCGTCACCGACGGCTCGGAGCTGAAGCGCGTCGTGGTCAAGGCGTACGGAAAGAAGGAGTGAATATGAAACGCGGTATAATTTGCATTCTTTCAATATTACTCACCATTCAGGCGATCGGATGCGTCTCTCAGACGGGCGACACTCCCGAAACGACTCCGGGTCAGACCGAGTCCTCGCAGGATGACACAACCGATCTTTCCCCCAACCTTGAGGCCAAGGATTATGGCGGATATGAGTTCACGATCATTTCATACAAGCCTGACGGAACAGCTATTTCAAATGCGAATTTCTTCGCTGAGGAAATAACTGGCGAATCAATAAATGACGCCATCTTTGAACGCAATCTCAAGATAGAAAACAAATATGGGATTACGATAAACAGCATCCTCAGCCCGGTAAGCGAATGTATCAACGCCGTTAAAAGTTCCGTGCTTTCAGGCGACGACGATTATGATCTCGCCGAGTTCGGTTTGCTACCATCCTTCAGTGCCGGGCTGAATGGCTTGCTGTATAATGTCAACGATCTTCCGAACATAGACACTTCAATGCCGTGGTGGAACCAGAACTCAATTACCGAAACCAAGGTCAATGGCAAAAACTACTTTCTGATCGGATGTTCTGACCTTGTGGCTTTTGATTCTCTGGGAGTTTTGTTCTTCAACAAGGAGCTTGCCGCCGAAAATAAGATAGATGACCTCTATCAAATCGTCTATGACGGTAAGTGGACATACGACAAGATGCTCGAATATTGTCTGAAAGTAAGCCGCGATCTCGATGGCAACAGTGTTTTTGACGAAAAAGATATGTACGGGCTTGCAATCAATTCGTACGCCGCGCTGACATTCACATATGGCGCGGGGACGCGCTTTGTCGACCCGGAAACGCTGAAATTCGGCTTCAGCGAAAAATTCATCGACTTCTTTGAAAAGCTCTGTAAGCTTCCGCTAGACAACTCGGTCATGTACGGTGAAAATTATGGCACGAACCGTGTAACATATATGAAAAGCGCGTTTGAGGAAAACCGTGTGCTGTTCTATAACGAGATGCTGAACCGTACTTCAATGCTGCGAAATATGGAAAAGGATTTCGGCATACTTCCAATGCCCAAGAGCGATGAGTCTCAGGAAGAATACACGTCATTCTGTCATCAGACCTCATCCGCTTCAATAATTGTTCCCCTGACCGCGTCAGATGTCGACCGCACGTCAAGAATTCTGGAAGACATGACATATGAGTCGATGCTCTCGGTATATCCGACGTATATCGAGACAAACGTCAAGACAAAATATCTCCGCGACGAGGATTCGCCAAAGATGGTAGATATTATCATAAATGGCATACACTTCGATATAACTATGGTATCCGGAAGCTCGCTTCCGAACGATCTCCGATCAATGCTCACATCATCCTCGACCGCTATCGCCTCGACTCTGGCCTCAAAAAAGCAGTCATACGATGAACAGCTCGCGCAGCTCTTAGACCAGAACTGACAAAACGCCCGGCGGAAAAACCGCCGGGCGTTTTCACGCCTTAGTCACTTGAACAGCTCAACAAACTTCGCGATATCGTCCTCAATCTTCGTCTTGTTCGCCGCGAGCGTCGAGGCGATTCCCTCGTCGCTCCTGATTATCGACTTTCTCGCCGCCCTCACACTGTCGAAAACCCCGTCAAGACTGTATCCGATGTTCGTGTAAACATATTCGTCAAGCATCTCGATCGACTCCTCGTCGCGCAGAAACTTGTTCTGAAGCATCGTCTCGTAATACTTCGGCTTCAGATACGTGTACCCTTCGTAGGACATCGCCTCAATCACCGCCGACGTCCGCTCGACGTCTGGTGCGTTTGCCGGAACCGCGATCATCTTCGTAAATCCCGTGCTGACATAATAGTTCTCCTGATTCTCGTCAAACTTCGCGACCGGAATCACGCCGAAATCATCCTTAAGCTCGCGGAACATCTTCGCCGATCCCACTCCGTGCGTGAAAAAGAGTGCCTGACCGTTCGCGAAAACCCGGAATACCGCCGAATCTCCGTCGCCGCCGTTGTTCTTGTCAATTCTCGGATCGAAGAACTCGTCGTCGTGCGCCTTCTGGTAGTCGCGGAGTGCCGAAATCCGGTCGATCAGCAGCGAGTTTCCGATATTCAGCTCCGGAATGTCCTTCTCGTTCTTCGTCACCAAGCTCGTGTCAACTCCCGCAACGCGCAGAATTCCGTCAAGTCCGTCAAATACGAATCTGTCACGGTCGTCATAAACTCCGTCGCCGTTCAGATCCGACGCAACGCCTTTCGTAAGCTCAAAGAATTTCGCCACCGTCCAGCCGCCGCTCCGGACAATCTCGTAGAGATCCGGAAGATTGTAATCATCCGCGATCCGCTTGTTGTAGAACATCGCCAGCGTCGCGTCCATGTGGGTTATCATCAGACTTCCCACCGCTGTACACTGCTTTCCGTTTATCGAGTAAACCGTGTTGAAGTTGTGATCCCACCACGGCTTGTCGAGCGAAATGTAACCGAACGACGAGAGATCGGCCAGATACTCGGTTCCGAGAATCGGGACAATCGTCGGTATGTACATATCATACGAATTGTCGCCCGACATTGCCGTCTTCTGTATGTCGGTGTCGATCGGCTTCTCCTTTGTGACGATTTCGACAAGCTTCACGTCGAAGCGTTCCTCGACCCGGCGGTTTCTTTCATAGATCGAGTCGTTGAGAATTTCGCCGTTCTCATACTCAACCACAAGATGCTCGTTGTTGAAGGTTCCCCAGCCTTCAAGCCGCGTCAGGATACGGAATTCGTATCCGTCATATTTTTTATCAGGAAGCGTGACGACAGGCTCGGTCACGGCTTCACTGCCGCTTTCCGATGCCCCCCCGCCGATGGTGGTTTCTCCGGCTTCGCCCACCGAAGTCCCGCCGCATGAAAAACACGAAAGCGAGAGTGTGAGCGCGATGAATAGCTTTAAGATTTGTGCCGCTTTGAAATTTTTCATTTTTTCCTCCTTTTTGTTTGAGTCCGGCGTGACTCGCCCGCCAGACTCTGAAATCTTACTTGTTACCCTTTATGAACTTCACGGTGTCAGCGTGGAAGGCCGCCTTATGCTCGGCCGACCTGAACTCGGGATTCTTGTACTTGTCGACAAAATCGTTGTCGCCGATTCCCGGGATCTCACGCATATTCTGTCCGATGTTCACATTGTTCGCGATAAGCTCGCGCTGAACGTCAATCCGGTCAAGCTCTCGCGGCATGATATCCTTCGCCAGCGAAAGCGCGGTCGCCGTTCCGGCCGCCTCGCCCATCGAGAAGCAGGCCATGACGAGCCTCGATCCCGACTGCGCGTAGATGTCCGACGAGAGATTGCGTCCTGCCATCATCATGCCCTCAATCTTGATCGGAATCAGGCAGCGGAGCGGAATGTCATAGTAGCCGCCAGCCTCAAACTCGGCGTCCTCGGCTCCCTGTCCCTTGAAGTTGACAACGGGCGAACCGTCCGGCGGCATCGTCGTCGTTCCGTATCCTCCGGCGTTACAGATGACATACTTTATCTCGCCGTCGATGTTCAGCGGTGCCCACTTGATGTTTCCGGTCGCGTCGAAGTTGTGGATGTCGTAGCCGTGATTCGAAATCGCCACCACGTCGTCGAACTTCGCCAGCGACGCCAGATCATACGCCGTCAGCACATACTCGCCGAGAACTCTCCGGCTCTCGCGGACTCCGAGCAGCGATCCGGTCGCCGTCAGGAAGGAATTCTTGAAGCCCGGAATGTTCTTCTTTATGTAATCCGCGAGCATATTCGCCTGCTCGCGTCCCTCAAAGTACATACGCGTGAGGTCGCGGTTGTCGCAGGGATAGCAGTTTCTCGAATGAACGAAACAGATGCTGACCTCATCCATTCCGCAGTGTTCGGGGCGGCCGGGAATGTGCGTGATCCAGTTTAAGTGGTTGTCCGACTCATACGCCAGCGCGCCGGAAGCGAGATCCGCCTCGATTTTCGCGACCCAGCGCGGGTCGGTCTTCTTGAGATCCGACGAGACATATTCGTCCCAGTCGACGCCGCCGAGCGTGAACTCAAGCGAGCAGGCCTGACTCATTCCGTCGCTCTCGCGGCCACATAAAAGCTCCGCTCCGGCATAATAAGCCGCGTCCGAGTCGCCCGAGCAGTCGATTATGCGCTTCGCAGCGATGAACTTCTTTCCGGTCTTCGTCTGGATCGCGACGCCCTTTACCGTGTCGCCGTCCATAATCGTGTCGACGATCTGCGTGACGAGCATTACGTCGCAGTTGTACTTCTTGACCATCCGGTCGAGAACGAGCTTGTGCTTCTCAACGTCGGTGTTGCGGTGCCAGAGACCGTTCATCGCCGTGAGATCGTTGAACATCTCAAGTCCGAGTCCCGAAACGAAATCGAGCGGGATGTTGACAAGTCCCATCGTCGCAAGGCCTCCGAGAGCCGAGAGTGCCTCGACAATCAGGACCTTGTACCCGCGCTTTCCGCAGGCCATCGCTGCCGCGACTCCGGCGACTCCGCCGCCCGCCACCACAACGTCGTATTCCGCGATGTAGTCTTCCTTCGCGATATCCTTGTAATTCAGCATTATTTTTTCTCCTCGCTTTCAGTGATCGCCTCGGACGCGCAGTTCATCTCACAGAGTCCGCATCCGCGACATTTGGTTTCGTCGATGTGCGCCCCTTCGCGGTCCATAGTAATCGCCCGCGCGGGACACAGGATTATGCAGGTACCGCAGTGTGTGCAGCCCTGTGTTACCTGAAAAGTTCTCATATAAGTCTCCTTTTCGCAAAGACCCCGGCGGACGACGCGTCAATTTTTAATCCGCTCCCGGCCTTATGGTTCAATTATACCACGAGATAAGCCGCCCCGCAAGTGACGCGCTTGACCAAAACCAGGATTTTTTTTACCTTCCCTTGACAAAAATGAAAAAACGCGGTATAATTATCATAAGGAAACGCTGATCCGGACAACTCCGCGGACGCCGAAGGTTTGCGTATTTTTTCGCGAACCCACGTGAAGCCTGTCTGAACGCCGCGAAAATTTCCGGCGGAAGAGACCGCACCAGCGGATTTGCCACGCGAAGCAGTCCACGAACTCTGCCGTCATAAATCTGTCTTCGCGAGAAATCCCGGTTTTCTCAGCTTATCCATGAGAGAGGTGAAAAAATGAACCACGCGGTCTACGATATAATTTCCTCGGTCAAGGTTCTGACCGGACTCGGAGTCTGCTTTTATGATAAAAATCTCTTCTTTTCGTCGCGCTACGGGATGCTCCAGAAGGCCTTCCGCGGGCATTACTGCCCATACTGCGACGCGATGAAATCGCTCCCCGGCGGTCAGGAGGCCTGCGACGCGAACGACGGCAGGCTTGTCTGCGAACTGGCCGAGATGTATAAAAAGCCGTTTTTCAACGTCTGCCACGCCGGAGTCTGCGAATACATCGTCCCGGTTTTCCGTGAAAAGAAGCTGATCGCGACACTCTTCATCGGCCAGTGCCGCGTCGACGACGAAATGACGCGCAAAAGAATGCGCGACTGCCTGTCCTCACGCTCCGAAACGCCGGAATTTCACGAAAAGCTCTATATGTCGCTCCCCGAAACAACGCGTGAAATCCTCTCCTCGGCCGGAAAGCTCGCCGACGGATGCCTGAGAGAGCTGTCCGAAATCCAGACCCAGAGCTTCCGCTCGCTCCCCGAGATGGCGCGCCACCACCTGGACTACCGTTATATGGACGATATGTCGCTCTCCGATCTTGCGGATCTTCTGCACACGAACCCGTCATATTTAAGCCGCGTATTCCGGAACACCTACGGCGTCACGCTGAGCGAATACTCGGCAAACGTCCGGGTCACTCAGGCGAAGAAGCTTTTACAGTTCACGAACATTCCTGTGACGAACATCTCCTTCAACGTCGGCTTTTCGGATCCGAACTACTTTTCGAGAGTCTTCCGTAAGGCCACCGGACTCACCCCGTCAGAATACCGCAAAAAATATCGCGAAGCGCAGAAGAACCCGGCGGAATAATCCCGCGACGGGCGGGATGAGACATTGATTTCCTCGCGTGAAATGTGAAAAGCCCGGCGGCTGGCCACGATGATTACATCACGGTAAAAACGCGAAATCGCCCGCCGGGCTGAACGCACTTATTTTCTCGCAGTGAAAACTCAAAAGGGGTTGTCGCAAAAGCGACAACCCCTTTCAAAGTTTTACGATATAAGGAAAAGTGCGGCGGCCGAAGGCGGCGCGAAGCGGCGTCGACCTCGCCTTGCGAGGTCGATTGCGCGCGGAGCGCGCAACCTTCACT
>CAKSVM010000104.1 GCA_934503195.1 uncultured Eubacteriales bacterium | reverse complement strand
GATTCGACGTGATAGGACTCATAACAAGCGGTTCCGCGCTTCCGACCTATTACGCAGGAGTCAAGAATCAGATCGAGGACAATGTCCAGAAGCAGATAGTCGAGGTTTACAAGTAAGATTTTTCCCCGCCCCGGAACCGGAGCGGGGAATTTTCGTCACACTTGATTTATTCACAGGTCTGTGGTACAATAAAGTGAAAAGAAGGTGTTAAAAATGCGCTTTGAAGCCGCGAAACCGTCTGATTTTCCGGAAATCCGTGATTTCTACTGGAATCTCATCGACAGAATGAAGGATCAGAACGACCTCATCGGCTGGAAAAAGGGAATCTACCCGACCGATGAATTTTTAAGAGAAAGCCTTGAAAAGGGCGAACTCTTCACGCTGCGCGAAAAGGATCTCCTCGCCTGCGTGATACTGAACAGCGAACACAACGAGGGCTATGAGGGCGTGAAGTGGCTCGCCCGACTCGCAGGGAAAAGGAATCGGAAAGCTCGTCGTGAGGGAAATCTTCGATCTGGCGCGCAAATCCGGGAAGAAATCGGTACGGCTCGACATACTCGGCGTCAACAGGGCGGCCGAAAAGCTCTACACCTCGATGGGCTTCGTCTTCGTCGGGGCGAAGGATATGTTCTACGAGGACACCGGACTTGCGGAATACAAAATGTATGAATACTTGCTGTGAACTTATGAGGTGAAATATGGCGTCTGACAAGGAATATCTCGATTTCGTACTCGATCAGCTGTCGGATCTCGACGGAATTTCCCACCGCGCGATGATGGGCGAGTACATACTTTACTTCCGCGATAAGATCATAGGCGGAATCTACGACAACCGTCTGCTCGTGAAGCCGACCGCCTCCGCGCGCGAAATGATGCCCGAGGCGGTGTCTGAAGCTCCGTACGACGGCGCGAAGGAAATGCTCCTCGTCGACAGAATCGACGACCGCGAGTTTCTTACAAAGCTGATTCTCGCGATGTACGACGAGCTGCCCGCGCAAAGGAAGAAATCAGCGAAATAGTGAAAAGCCCGCGCGAAATCCGCGCGGGCTTCCCTTTTGTCCGGAGCGGAAACCCGCTCCGTTTTTTTATGAAATCAATAAGCCTTGCCCCAGTAAACGAGCTGCTTTGCGGGCTTTCCGCAGCAGACGCAGACGTCCGAGATATGCTCCTGATCGAGCGGAACGCAGCGCGAGCCGACTCCGGTCACTTCCTTGACCTTGTCCTCGCAGGCCTCGTCTCCGCACCACATGGCGCGGACAAAGCCGTCGCCGTTCGCGGCGAGCTTTTCGATGATCTCGTCCATCGTCTTGCAGTCGTAGGTGCGGCGTTCGCGGTTGGCGAGAGCCTTCGCGTACATTCCGTCGCGGACTTCCTTAAGCTTGTCAGCGACTGCCGCTTCGAGATTGTCGAGCGAGACGACCGCCTTCTCAAGATTGTGTCTTGTGACGATGACGCACTGATTTGCCTCGATGTCGCGCGGGCCGATCTCGATTCTGAGCGGCACGCCCTTCATCTCATACTCGGCGTACTTCCATCCGGGCGAGTTATCCGAATCGTCGAGCTTGACTCTGAAATCGGCCTTCAGACGATCCTTGAGCGCGTTCGCCGCGTCGAGAACGCCCGGCTTGTGAGCCGCGACCGGGATGATGACGACCTGAATCGGAGCGATCGCCGGGGGCAGAACGAGTCCGTTGTTGTCGCCGTGAGTCATGATGATTCCACCGATCATTCTCGTCGTGGTTCCCCACGAGGTCTGATGCGGATGACGGAGCTTGTTGTCCTTGTCGGTGAAGGTGATGTCAAAAGCCTTCGCGAAGCCGTCGCCGAAATAATGCGAGGTTCCGGCCTGAAGAGCCTTGCCGTCGTGCATGAGAGCCTCGATGCAGTAGGTGTCCTCGGCTCCGGCGAACTTGTCGCTCGGGGTCTTCGCGCCCTTGATTACCGGAATCGCGAGATCCTTCTCGTGGAAGTCGGCGTAGACGTTGAGCATACGAACGGTCTCCTCGCGCGCCTCCTCGGCGGTGGCGTGCATGGTGTGACCCTCCTGCCAGAGGAACTCACGGGTTCTGAGGAAGGGACGCGTCGTCTTCTCCCAGCGGACAACCGAGCACCACTGATTGTAGAGCTTCGGAAGATCGCGGTAGGAGCGGATGATATTCGCGTAATGCTCGCAGAAAAGCGTTTCGGAGGTCGGTCTGACCGCGAGTCTCTCGGTGAGCTTTTCGCTTCCGCCGTGAGTGACCCACGCGCACTCGGGCGCGAAGCCCTCGACGTGCTCCTTCTCCTTTAAGAGAAGCGACTCGGGGATGAACATCGGCATATAGACGTTCTCGTGACCGAGTTCCTTGAATCTGGTGTCAAGAATCTTCTGGATATTCTCCCAGATCGCGTAGCCGTAGGGGCGGATGATCATGCATCCCTTGACGCTCGAATAATCGATGAGGTCGGCTTTCTTACAGATGTCGGTGTACCATTGAGCGAAATCGACGTCCATGTCGGTAATCTGCTCAACGAGTTTTTTATCGCCTGCCATTTTAATTTGTCCTTTCAAATGATAGATATATTTATTATACCACTTTTTTCATCTTCTGTCAATAGTTTTTTCACTTGCGAAAGAAGAATTATCGTGAGCGCGAAGGCGGCTTTTTGGCGATTTGACGAATAATGGAATTTTTTTATCGGAAAAAGCTTGACAAAGCCTTCTGCTTGTGGTATATTATTACCGAACAATAACCTCACGGAGGATTACAGACATGAAACTTCTCACAAAATTCTACGACACCTTTGAGGGAAAGGTGCTTCCCTATGACTCCTTCAGGCTCTTTTCCGACATTCCGGCCGCCGCGAACCCGAAGAACGGCATCGACACTTCATACATCTCAGAGGCCGACCGCGATTCGATTCTTAAAAAAGCCGACGAGTTCATGAAAACTCCCTATCCGCAGCTTCTGGCAAGCGACTTCATCCGCTTTGACCGCGAGGGCAACCGCTCAATCTTCGAGGCGCAGTATTTTCTCCGCCGCCGGATGGTCTACACCTTCGCGCTGGCCGAGGCGATCGAGAAAAAAGGCCGCTTCACCGACCGGATCATGGACGGCGTCGAGCTTATCCTCGACGAGCAGGACTGGGTCATCCCGGCTCACATCGACCACAGATTCCCGCTGAATAAATGGTACAAGGAACATACCTACATCGACCTTTTCGCGGCCGAGACCGGATCGACGCTCGCCTACGTCTGGATGCTCTGCCACGACGCGCTTGACAAAATCACGCCGCTCATCTGTGAGAGACTGAAATACGTCGTCCACGAGCGGATCACAAAGGCCTTCCTCGAAAACGACATGGGCTGGATGGGACTTCACGGCGAGTTTGTCAACAACTGGAACCCGTGGATTCTCGCGAACGTCATCGGCGTCGCGGCGATCCTCGAGGAGGACACCAAGACCCGTGATGACGTTGTGAACCGCGTCGCGAAGAGCGTCGACAGCTTCATAAACGTCTACCACCCCGACGGCGGATGCGACGAGGGACCTTCCTACTGGACGGCGGCCGGAGCCGCGCTCTGGTCGGTGCTTGAACAGATTTACGACATGACCGGCGGATATGTCGATCTCTTCCACGAGCCGCTGATCCGCCGCATGGCCGAATACGAGGCCGATTTCCACATAAACGGAAGCTATTTCATAAACTTCGCCGACTGCCCCGCGCACGTGAGCCCGAACTACCGGATGATCGCGCGTCTCGGCCGCCGTTCGGGAAGCGACACCCTGCGCGATTTCGGCGACTTCTACGCCGAAAAATACAAGCCCGATGTCAACGCGTGGTACTGGCATCTCTACTACAGCCTGAAAACGCTCCTTGAGACTCCGAGAACCGGCGTTGACTACAAGCCCTCAACCGAATGCTGGTACGACGGAATCGAGGTCATGATCGAGCGCGAGTATCCGGCCGACGACAAGGGCTTCTTCCTCGCGGTAAAGGGCGGTCACAACGCCGAGAGCCACAATCACAACGACGTCGGAAGCTTCATCATATATAATAACGGCGAGCCGTTACTTCTCGACGTCGGCTGCGGACAGTACACGAAAAAGACCTTCAGCTCGCAGCGTTATGACATCTGGACAATGTGCTCCGACTATCACAATCTCCCGACGATCAACGGCAAAACCCAGCTCCCCGGCCATCAGTACAGAGCCGGAAACGTGAAATTCTCGCCCGAGGATCACAGTCTCTCGCTCGACATTTCAAAGGCCTACCCCGAGTCGGCCGGAATCGAGTCGCTCGAACGCAAAGCGTCGCTTCGCGGCGGCGTTATCGAAATCTCCGACGAAATCGCGCTGAAGGCTCCCGGAAGGGTCGTATTCACGCTGATCTGCGGAAAGTCCGCCGACTTTTCGGAAAACGGAGTGATAAAGTTCGCCGACGGAACGAAGCTCTTCTACAGCGAAAATCTCAAAGCGCGCCCCGACACCGATTTCAATATCGACATGGAGGACGACTCGGTGAGAAAACGCTGGAGCGGAGTCGAAATCACGCGGATTCTGCTTGAAACCGACGAGTTCACGAAGGATAAGTTCGCGATAAGGCTCACACACTGAATACGGGAAACGCTGACTCAAGGCTGTTTTCACGAAAAAAAGACCATAAATCCAAATCCTTTTCGCGTGAAAATCCCATTTATTCAGCTCATCATATACAATAAAAGCGGCGGGGAGTTTCGCTTCCCTGCCGCTCTTTTAAGGTAAGACCGCAAAGCTCACGGCTCACGCGTCCGCGCGCCCGGAGTTGCGCACCGCCGCCTTAAGCTCGCTTATCCACTCAAGCAGTCTGAATTTAACCACAACTCTGGGGGAATCCCCTGTGATAAGCTCAATCTGCGCGGGAGTCAGACCCGCCTCTACAAGCGGTTCGGTGTCGTCGATCACGCGGAAATCCGCCGTCGTCATCCCGTCAGTCGCGACGACCGCGCAGAGCTGCGGAAACAGCACGCACCACCAGTTGTGTCCCTCAGCTTCACCGATCAGGACTCTGAGCGACGTGTATTCGCCCGCCGGGAGCGTCACGCCGCGGTATTCGCGCGTCGGATATTCCTCGCGCGTCAGGGTCACTCTGACGTCATAACCGTAGCCCTCTCGCGCGATTCTCTTCTTTGCCGCCTCGCGAAGCTCGTCTAGTGCGCCTTCGAGCGCGTTTCTGGCCGATTCGAAATCGGCGCAGCCTTCGACCTTCGCGGCCGCCGTTTCGAGAATCGAGTCGCGGACCTTCAGCTTAAGCTCCTGATCCTCGTCCGAATCCGAGTTTGCGAGGACGTGGAGTCTTATCACATTGTCATAGAGCGCGGATTCGTCGTCGCCCGGAATCGCCGCCGCGAACGGAACCGAAAGCAGCGTGAGGAGCGAGAAAATAAGTAAGAATATCGTGATCTGACGGTTTTTCATTTTTATGTTTCCCCTTCATCGTTTTCTGTAAGCCGATTTTTGCCACAAATGAAAGGATTATTCAGGATGTTCATAAAAAACCGATTTCTCGCGCGCGACACGTGGAAACGCGTCACGAAGCGCGAATACACCGAAAAGCCGTTCAAAGCCGGAAATCTCTCCGGAACGGTCGGGATACTGAAAATTCACGAGGTCTCAGAGCCTTTCGCGGCCGAGGTCTGCGGAAAAATGACGGTCCTCGCCGACGCGGGGATAACATGGATTGAAATCCTCCCGGAAAACGAAAACTGGTGTCTGACCGCGATGTACAGACAGAATTCGATGCTCCAGTTCTATTTTGACGTCACGCTCGAAAACTTCACCGGATCCCCCGCGTATTTCCGCGATCTTTTCCTCGACGTCATCGTCGATCCCGACGGAAACACAAAGCTTCTCGACCGCGACGAACTCGACGCCGCGCTTTCGGAGGGAGTCATCGACGAAAATCAGTACAGGCTCTCGCTGAAAACCGCCGGAAAGCTCCTCTCAGCCTTCCCGGAAAATCTGAAAAAGCTCGACAGCTTCTGCAAAAGCTTTCTCTGAAAATGAAGAAAACCCCGGCCGCAGGATAATCTCCATGTGACCGGGGGAATTTTTGCGAAAAAACCGCTCAGATATCGGCAACCATCGCGCGGTATCTTTCCATATCCGCCTCGCCGGGGACGCTGAACTCATGGTTTTGCATCCCGAGCGCGAGATATTTGTTTCCGCCCATCTTGTGATACGGCAGAAGCTCGACCTTTTCGGGGCGGTTTTCGTGGAGAAATTCCGAAATTTTCGGAAATTCCGCGTCGTTCGCGTTGCATTCGGGAATCATCGGGACACGGACGATCACGCGGCGTCCCGATTCTATGAGCTTCCTGTAGTTCGCGAGTATCCGCGAGTTGTCGGCTCCGATGAACTTCTTATGTATCTCCGGCGTAACGCATTTTATGTCGTAGAGGAAGATATCCGTGTGCGGCAGAACCTTCTCAAAGCTCTCAAACGGAACGTTCCCGGCCGTGTCAACCGCGGTGTTTATCCCGTCGGCGTGGCACTTTTCGAGCAGCTCCGCGACAAAATCCGGGTGAAGCATACATTCCCCGCCCGAGATCGTGACGCCGCCCCCGCTCGTCTCGTAGAATATCCTGTCCTTTTTTATCTCGTCAAAAAGTTCTCCGACCGTCGCCAGTCTTCCACAGATCGAGATCGCGTCGGCCGGGCAGAATAAAGCGCATCTTCCGCAGAACGCGCATTTCGCGGCGTCAAACGAAAGCTTCCCCGAACCGGCGTCAAACAAAACCGCGCTCTTTTCGCAGACCGAAGCGCATTTTCCGCAGAAACGGCATTTGCTATGATACCACATACGCTCGGTCTTCCCACTCTGACTTTCGGGATTGTGACACCACGCACAGGAGAGATTGCAGCCTTTCATGAACACTGTGGTGCGAATCCCCGGCCCGTCCACATACGAGCCGCGCTGGATATCAAAAATCATACAGCTTTTTTCCATAAAATCCTCCGGATGATAAATCTTTATTCTAATTATATCACAAACGCGGCTGAATGTAAATACACAAAACGGTAATTTTTCAGATTATTCAGACAGTCGCCTCGGTGTCGTCGGCGTTCCACGCCGTGATAATAAGTTTGCAGGGCTTTCCTCCGGTGTTCTTCAGTCTGAAGCCTATCGTGCGCTCCTCGCGCGCGTCAAGGAGGAAATACGAATCGTCAAGGCAGGTCTTGACCTCGTCGCGGTTCGTCGTGAAATGAACCGGATACGCCGGATAATCCGAGTCGTTCGAAATTCTCACCTTTCCGTAAACGAACATTCTGTCGTACGAGCTTTCGGCAACCGAGACCGAGAGTTTCGCCTTCGGCGCGGATCTCCACTCGTCGCGAAGCCACGGACCGTTTTCGAAATTCAGATTCGGAACCGCCGCCGCGCGGTATTTGCTCCGCTTCTCCTCGTCGGCCATCCACGAAAGGCAGGAGAGCGAATAGAACTTTCGGTTCACGGTCTCGCCATCAACGGCGCAGGTGACATATACGAAGAACTGCTTGTCGGCAAAGCTTTCGGGAATCGTGAAATAATACTCCGGAAGCCGCGCCGGATATCCGCCCGGATTAGCCGTGACGCTCGCGCTCTCGTCAAGGAGCGTTGCAAGTTCGGGCGAGAAGACTCTGACCCTGACGCCGCAGAGAGCCGCGCTGTCTTTCGAGTTCACTACCATCGGCGAAAGGCTGACCATCTCGCCCGGCGCGTATACAAGCTCGGTGAGTCTCAGCGAGACCGCGATATCGCCGTAAGCGTTCGAAACGGCGTAGTAAGGTGCCAGAGCCTCGCCCCGACCGTCCATGACCTGAATCGCGGTCGTCGGCCACGCGCGCTTGAAGACCCACGGCATGATTCCGCCGCAGACCGGATAATTCTCACGCATCGACTCGATCATTATCTGATAGAACTCAAACGACGCCATCTGGGTCGCCTCGCAGATATCGGGAAGGTTCATCGAGCGGATGTCGAGGATATGCGAGGCTCGCGAAAGCATCCGCGGTATGCGGTCGGCGCGGAACTCGGTGAAGTGGCAGACAAGCTCGGGATGAGAGGTTTTGAAGCTGTCCGAGAAGATCTCGCTGAGCGAAGCCTTCGCCTCGTCCTCCGAGATCAGCGTCCGCAGAGTCGCCGCTGACGGGAAGCAGTGGATTCCCGACTCGGCGATGAACGGCAGATCCTTATAGGCCTTGCGGTACCAGACCGGCTCCATATCACGGTAGATATGCGCGCTTCCGCCGTCGGGAGTCGTTCTGACATATTCGCGCGTCGGGTCGAGATCCTGTATCGAACGCTCGATTATGTACATCGACGCGGCGTTTCCGAGCGCGTAGGCGTTGAATTCGTTTCCGCCGCAGTGCATGACGAGCGACGCGTGATTGCGGATCCGATAGAGATTGAAGCCCTCCATCGCCTCAAGCGCGAGTCTGTCCCAGTTCGGCGTGATCATATTGGCGATCGCGTGATCCTGCCAGACCATGATTCCGTATCGGTCGCAGAGCGAGTAGAAAATATCGCTTTCCGGAACTCCTCCGCCGCTCCAGATCCGGATAAACTGAATCCCGGCGTCGCGGATCGCCTCAAGTGCCCAGCGGTAATCCTCCTCGGTGCAGTCGAGCAAAAAGTCGGTCGGCATCCAGTTCATTCCGCGGAGGAAGAATTCCTTCCCGTTCACCGAGAAGAGGAATTTCTGGAATCTCGAAACGAACTTCGCCCCCTTCGTGAAATCGCGCGAAAAGGTTCGGATTCCGAAGTCAAAGTCGAGCCTGTCAAGGAGCTTTCCGCCGTGGTAAAGCTCGATTTCGACCTTGTAGAGATCGGGGTTTCCGAGTCCGACCGGATTCCAGAGCCTCGGATCCGTTATTTCAAGCTCGCGCTCAAAATAATTCGCCTCGGGGAAACGCCTGTCGTAGCCGACCCGGTCATATAGATCAAACCCGCTCGTCTCGTCAAGGCAGACCTTTCCGTCGGGATCGGTGAATTTTATCCTCACATCGACCTTCTTTCCGATCGGTTCGAGATTAAGTCCGCCGCCCGCCGCGTAGAGATACTGATTTTTGTCGATATAATCGGGATTGACACAGGAAAGCTCGTCAAGCGCGTCGGGGATTATCTCCATCGAGAGATGAAGCTTCGCGAGAGAATCGACGATCCCGGTCGTCGTGAGATACGGACGGCTGATGTGGCAGGGTTCGACGAGTTCGAGCCGGACTCCGCGCCAGATTCCGAACGAGATGAACTCTCCGTTGCTCGTGTCGTTGTCGCGCGCGAGATTCCACGGGACGATCGCCTTCTGCGAACCGTCGCGGTTGAAGGTCTTCCAAGTCGCCTTCTCTCCCCAGTTCGGAGCCTTGACCTCGGCGACGAGTTCGTTTTCTCCGTCACGAAGATACTTACTCACCTCAAAAACCGGGCCGCCGAACATTCCGTCGTGCTCGCCGAGAAGCTCGCCGTTGAGCCAGAAGCGCGCGTAATATGAAACGCCGTCAAAGACGAGGAAGGCCTTGCGCCCCTTCGCGTCGACGCTGAATTTCTTCCGGTAGTACCAGACCTTTTCGTCAACCCAGTTATAGAGCTTGCAGTTCGTGCCGACATATGGGTCGGGGAGAATTCCCGAGCGGTAAAGCGAGCGGTAGGTCGAGGACGGGATCGCGGTCTCATATTTCCACTCGATCGCGGACGGCTCCGAAACGTCGTCCGTGAAGGCGTAATCCCAGATTCCGTCAAGCGAAACGTGACCCTCGCCGCGCCGCGGCTCGATGTAGTACTGACTGTAGTTTTTCATGTGAATTTCACCTCTTGCGATTGTTCTGATCCTCCTTATAATACCACAAAACACTCCGTTTGTCAATAAAAAATAGTAGAATTTTTCTCTCTGCCGCAAGATGATTTTAGGTCGGTTGAGGGATTAGAAAACGCCGGAAA
>CAKSVM010000103.1 GCA_934503195.1 uncultured Eubacteriales bacterium | reverse complement strand
GACGAAATAATCTGACGACTTGCGGAGCAAGTCGTGCGCATCCTACGCGCTTAGAATTATGCGGTATTGCCTTAAAACTTGTCGGGAGTTACTTTGATCAATGATATTAACTGTGCTGACACTTCCTAGGTGATTTCAGCCTTGCATCGCATTGATTTTTTCAGTTTCCCTCGACCTTCACCCCGCCGCCGTTTGCCGAGCTTCTTCCGGCTTCAAGCGCGGCCATGACCGAGAGATTAAGCGAAGGCTCGAGAAGCGGGTGGAGCGGCGCGCCGGAGGTCAGATGATCGACGATGTTCCGCCCGAAATTCAGTCCGGGCAGCGACGCCGGGCATTCGAAGACCTCTGACGGCGCGGTGTGGGTATGCGACTTCCCGGTGTAGAGCTTCACGAGATTTGAGTGGCGGTCGCAGACGATTGTTCCCTCGGTTCCGTGGATTATCGGCCCGGACGGAACCTCGCCGCTGTTGTAGGTCGACCATGAGCCTTCGAGAAGTCCGATTCCTCCGCCGAAATCGTAGAGCATTGCCGAGAAGTCCTCGACTCCGGTCTCCTTCGCTTCGGGACTGAATGAGTTCATGACTCCCCACGCGGATTTCGCTCTTCTTCCGAAGAACCATGTCGAGAGCGCGGTTCCGTAGCAGGCGTAGTCGAGAATCGATCCGCCGCCGCGCTCGTGGCGGTACCACCATGTCTTTTCAAGCTCATCGACAGACGGGAGAACTCCGTCCTTCGAGTAGGAGAATGGCCCCCATGTCGCGGGACTGCGGTAGGTGACGCGCATTATCTGTCCGATCCGCCCATCGTTGCAGAGTTCCTTCGCTTTGTTGAAGGAAGGAAACCACGCGATCGGCCAGTTGACCGCGAGTCTTACGTCGATCTGACGCGCCGTGTCGTAAATTTTCTTGGCGTCGGCGTAGGTCGAGGCCATCGGTTTTTCGAGTACGACCGAGATTCCCATCGACATCAGCTTGCAGGCGACCTCGGCGTGCGCGGCGTTGTCGGTGCAGACAAGCGCGAGGTCGGGATGCTCTGCGGCGAGTCCGAGCCAGTCGGGATAATATTTCAGCTTGTCAAATCCTCCGGCGAGAGACATTCTCGCCTTTTTTTCATGATCCTGATCGTCGGGACAGGGCGAATCCGCCCATCCGATGAAGCTGACCTCCTCCGGAAGCCTTGAAAGCGAGCCCCAGAGCGATGAGATGTGCATATGTTCGATTCCGAAAATCGCGCAGCGTAACATGAATTTTCTCCTCTCAGAATGTGGTTGTGAGCTTTATCGTCGCCCCGGTCTCGATCGCCTCGGGGATTTTGCACATGATCTCAAGCACGTGGCGGGCGTGATAGGCCGAAAGCACAGGAACTGTGTCGTTTTCGATCGCCGAGACGAGGTCGCCTAAGATGCAGCACTGGCTCATGAGCCGCTTCTGCGGCTTGACCCATTCCTCGGGAGTCATCCAGCCGCGCATTCCGCGCTCGGGGCAGTCAGTGTAGAGCTCAGGACGCGGATTCGTCATATATGGCTTTGTGAAGGCGAGCGTTCCCTCGTCGCCGAAGATCTCGAGCTGCGGCGCGCGCGACGCTTTCTGTGAGAATCCGCTGTCGACCAGAGCCATGCGGTTTCCAGGGAATCTCAGCGTGATCAGATACTGATCGGGGATCTTGTCGGATTTTATCTTCTTTCCGTCAAACGCGCCCGAGCGTATCTCGCGCTCGGGAGTCGAGACTATCGCCGTGCAGGCGACGCTCTCAGCCGCGCCGAAGATCGACGTCACGATCTGAAGTCCGTGAACGCCCATGTCGACCAAAGCTCCCGCGCCCGGCTCGTAGAACCAGCTCGGGTCGGCGTCGCGGTACTGGAAATACTCGGGTCCGCCGTGCGACATATTGCACTTGGCGTAATAAGCGCGTCCGATCGCGCCGTCAGCTATCAGTTGCTTCGCGAAATTCAGGTCGTAGCGCATCGGATGGATCGGCGCGCAGGCGAATTTCAGCCCTTTCGACTCGGCGAGCTTTATCTGCTCGGTGAGCTTTTCGACGGTCGGCGCGGCCGGCTTCTGAGAGATGAGATGCTTTCCGGCATTCAGAATTGCCATGTTGATCTCATGGTGAGCCTGAATCGACGCCGCGTCGATCGCGATGTCGAAATCGCATTTTTCAATCAGCTCGTAGACGTCGTGATAGGCGTTCGGACAGCCGAAACGCCTGCACGCGGCCTCGGCGCGCTCAAAGACGATGTCGGCGCAGCCGACGAGAACCGCGTTCGCCTCACGGGAGATGTTCGGGAGATAGACGCCGTTTGCGAACATTCCGCATCCGATGACGGCGACCTTCCATTGTTTCTTTGACATAAAAATTTACCTGCCTTTTCTTGAAATCCGGTATTTACATTTTATCACTTTTGTGCTATAATAGGAATGGACGAAAAGAATAAGTGTGTGGACAAAATTAACATCTTCAGCGAAAATCGCTTGTCCGGAGGTAAAAAGGCTATGTACATCAGGATAAATCTCGGAAGGCTCGTCGACGTCACGAGCGTATATATGGTCAAAAGACGCACGGTCTGGCAGATCGTCGACCACGACACGCTTCTGATCTTCTGCTCGGACGGACACTGCCGTATTACGATGGACGGCGAGGAATATCTGCTCTCGCCGGGAAGTCTCATCATAATCCCGGCCGGGCATCACTATCTGAGACAGCCGATCGGAAACGAGATGTGTTCGCTCTACTATTTTCATATCCATTTCCGCGACGACACCGAACTCTGCGACGACGCGACGGCCGCCGAGGCGATGGCACTTCAGAAGCAGTCTCACGCCGAGACCGCGTTCCGCGGCGAGGCTCAGAGCGGTCATGAATATTATCTGCGGATCATGACCGACCTTTCGCTGATGATCGACGAGGTTCTCGGAATCTACGACGAGGCGATAAAAACCGCCGTCCGCGACCACGCCGAGAGTCCGACGAAGCTCTCGCTTCTGGCGGCCAGACTCCTGATGCAGGCCGCCGAGGCCGCTCTGCGCGAGAACACCGAGCTTATGACCCGCCCGGTCTCGCCGAACAAGAAGCTCCGCAAAGTCTTCGCTTACATAAGACTTCACAGCAAGGAGAATATAACACTGGACGATCTCTGCGCGGTCAGCAATTTTTCGCGTCAGCATCTTATCCGTGTCTTCCGCACCGAGCTTGGAATGACGCCGAAGGCGTATATTCTCACCTACCGCATAAACTGTGCGAAGGAGCTTTTCTTCCGCGACCGGACGCTCAGCGTCAAGGAGGTCGCGTACGAGCTTGGATTTGAGGATCAGCATTATTTCACGAGGCTCTTTTCGAAGGTCACCGGGCAGACTCCGAGCGCGTACAGGGATCATCTCATAAATTTCGATCCGGACAAACAGTGAATCTCTGTCCGAACGGATTCAATCGGCGTCTTTTCAGAGTCGAGCCGTAAACCGAATCGTGGTATAATAATTGCAAGATCAGATTCCGGAAAACGGAACGGTCGGAAAAAGTCGGCAAGGCGGCTCTTTGTGAGCCGCTATTCAAAAAACGCCCGGTTAGCATAGGGTAACCGAGAAGGAGGAACAAATGAGCGTCGTAATAGTCGGCGGAAATGAATGTATGGTTCGCAGATACAAGGAACTCTGTGACGCGTATAACTGCAAGTCGAAGATCTATCCGAAGATGGAGACCGCGATGAAGGATCTCGGAAATCCCGATCTTCTTGTGCTTTTCACGAATACAGTCTCGCATAAAATGGTACACTACGCACTCGGAGAGGCGAAGCGCAAGGCGATCAGAGTGGCGAGAGCGCACAGCAGCTCGATGGCGGCTCTTAAGAATATACTCGACGAGCATCTGGCGTGATATGTCAGAGGAGCTTATCGTAAAGCACTGCTCGCCGACACTGGCGGGCCTCAAGACCGGGAGTCTTTTCTCGTGTGAGTTTGCCGAAAAGAGCGAGCTTGATGAATTCTTACGCGAGCATAACGCGAGACTTTCGGGAAAGGGACTGCGGATGATCCCGCTGCGCCGTTCCGAAAACAGCGCGCTGATATATGTCTATCGTCCCGAGCTCCTGAAAAAGGATCTCAGAATGAGCGAGGTCTGCGGGATACTCGAAAAATTCGGCTACGGCGGGCTTTCGACCGGATGCTGTATCGCGAAGCTGATGAACCGCATCGGCGCGGGAAAGGGATTTCCGCACGAGATCGGATGCTTTCTCGGCTATCCGCCCGAGGATGTCCGCGGATTCATCGAAAACGGCGCGAAGGGATGCAAATATTCGGGCTGCTGGAAGGTCTACGGAAGCGTTGAGAACGCGAAGAAGCTCTTCGCGAGATACAAAAAATGCACTGACGTTTATTGTAGGTGCTACAAGAATGGAAAATCGATCGAACGTCTCTGCGTCGGCTGAGCGTCCGGTTGAGATATATAATTTCAGAATTGAAAGGAACATGGCAAAATGAGCAAGATAGCAGTTGTATACTGGAGCGGCACGGGCAACACCGAGTCAATGGCCGAGGCGGTACTTGAAGGCGCGAAGGGCGCGGGAGCTGAGGCAGAGATCTTCAAGGCGGCGGAGTTTGACACGTCGACGGTCGGAAATTATGACGCGATCGCGTTCGGATGCCCGTCGATGGGATCCGAGCAGCTTGAGGAGGACGAATTCGAGCCGATGTTCAAGGAGTGCGAGGGTTCGCTTTCGGGCAAGAAGGTCGGACTTTTCGGATCGTACGGCTGGGGCGACGGCGAATGGATGCGCAACTGGGAGGAGACCTGCCTTGGCGATGGCGCGGTTATGCCGGCCGAGTTTGTGATCTGCAACGACGCTCCGGACGAGGACGCGCTTGAGGCGTGCAGAAATCTCGGCGCGGCTCTGAACTGAGCGAATTATCAAAGGAAAAGCCGCCGGCGGTGCCGGCGGCCTTCCGCGCGTCCGGATGATGGCGTGGAAAAGATGTAAATCTTGCCGAACCTGCTGAAAAATGCGGAAGAAAGTATTTTTCGGTTACAGGGCTGAAAAATATAATCGACTACGCTGCGGAGTCTGGCTATACTCGTGTCGAGCCCGCGCTCGGCAATGATGGTCTGCGCTTTTTGCCCGACGATATGTTGATGACGGCTGATTTCACCACATATAGCGTCTAAGCTGTCGCCGGTGACGTCAAGGCGGGGAATATGGCTTTTTGTAACGCGGGTATCAATAAGCTGACTCAGACTTAGGGATAAGCTGAATAAATGGAGTTTTCACGCGAAAAAGGCTAGGATTTATGGGCTTTTTCGCCGTGAAAACAACCTTAAATCAGCGTTTCCTTAGATAGACGAGCTGATTGAATACGCGAAGAGTAATCGATTATCATTATGTTTGACGCGCCGGGGCATTTGCGGGCTGTTATCGGGGCGATGATGACTCTCGGAGTTATGAGTAGCGGAGCGGGCTATTCTAGGCCGCCCGCGAGTGGCACCAGTGTCGACCGGGCATTGAATCCAACCAGTGCCAAAGGCGTGAATTTTGTTCAGGCTCTTACGCGAAAGTACATTTCGTACTTTGCCGACAAGGGCTGTAAGATGTTCAATATCGCGGCTGACGAGTGCGGATTTACAAACATGGATCCCGATACTTATACCGCATATGCTGAGATTCAGAAAGAATCTGCCGCTCAGAGTAAACCTCATACTTTACGGAGCATCGCCAGAAACATATCAGCGTCTCCGCGAGTGCGCCGAAAATTCCTCGCGTCGAAAGCAGTTCAGGACGATGACAACGGGTGTCAGCGACTTCCGACTGAACGTATCCGTTGCCGCGCCGCTGAAAACGGCTTACGGAACGCGTGGAGCTTCATCAAAGAGGAACGAGAAAAGATCACGCTTCCGGCGGAATGTACCGCCCGCAAGAAAGACACGGTCCGCGAATGCTGTCCGGCGGCTTGCCATGCCGAGAGAGGAGACTACACGGTCGTTCCGGAATATCTTTGTCACAGGCCCGACGCTTTCCTGAATGAAGCCCGAAACCGGCCCGACGCTCATCCGCAAACAGAAAGAAAGGACACAAAATGAAACTTAACGGAAATTTCGTTTTCCGCGGCATCGCCGGGGAAAGTATGCTCATCCCGGCCGGAGAATCTTCGCGCAAGGTCAGATGACACAGCGAAGGCTGACGTTGACGCGTTCATTCCGAAGATTTCTGAACCCGGACTCGTTGAACTTTGAGCGGCTTGAAAACAATTGTGAACTGATTATAAATTTTTGCGTTTACCTCTTGCATTTTCAAAAAAATGTGGTACAATTGATACGGAAAATTATAAACGGAGGTGTTATCTGAAAATGGCATACAAGATCGGAGACGATTGCATCGCTTGCGGCGCTTGCGCGGACGAATGTCCCGTCAGCTGCATCAAGGAAGGCGACGGCAAGTATGAGATCAATGCTGACGAGTGCATCGAGTGCGGCTCCTGCGCCAGCGTCTGCCCTGTTGAGGCTCCCAAGAAGGAAGACTGAGTTCTTCGTTACATCGGAAAAAGCTGTCGCTTTCGCGGCAGCTTTTTCTGCAAAAATCAAGCTAATATCGGCCGTTTTCCGGCCGTTCAAGGAGACAATGATATGTCAAATATCGTCAACATCATAAATTTTGTCCGCGGTAAGGAGCCGAGAAACCGCTCGCTCGACCTCACCGAGACAATCCGCGAGGAAATAAAGCTCAACAAGAAATACGGCTTCGCGAATACGATACTCCTCCAGTACGACGCGCTGAATCAGCCCGAGTTCGCTCCGGTCATAAAGGACGCCGACGACGGCACGACCGAGTTCGGGTTCTGGTTTGAGGTCGTGCAGCCGCTCTGCGAAAAGGTCGGAATCGAGTGGCGTGGCCGCCCGGGATTTGAGTGGGACTGGCACGTTTGCCCCGGATTTTTAATGTCCTACACCGAGGCGCAGAAAAAGCTTCTGATCGACGAGGCGATGGAGAATTTCAGGTCGCATTTCGGGAAATACCCCTATTCGGTCGGCTCGTGGCTGCTTGATTCCTTCTCGATTTCGTATATGCACGAAAAGTTCGGAGTCGGCGCGTTCGCGATCTGCCGCGAGCAGTGGGGAACCGACGGCTATACGCTCTGGGGCGGATACTACAACGGCGCGTACTACCCTTCGCGTGAAAACGCGTTTACTCCGGCTCAGACCGAGAAATATCGCGTCGACGCTCCGGTCTTCCGTCTCCTCGGCGCGGATCCGATCCACTGCTACTACGAGAAATCCCCGGTCAAGGCGAGAAACAAGACCGGAATGAGTCTCCACACGCTCGAACCCTACTGGAAGTGCGGAAAGGATGAAAGCTGGGTCGACTGGTATTTCGGCGTGACCTTCGCCGGCGAAAACATGGGCTTCGGCTACACTCAGGTCGGTCAGGAGAACAGTTTCGATTTCGGTACGATGAAGGAATCGCTTCCGATGCAGTACGCGTATCTCGACAAGGCCGCGAAAGCCGGACTCGTCGAGGTGAAGACCATCGGCGAAACCGCGCGCGAATTCCACGAAAAGTACAAGGACACGCCCGCGACCGCTATAACCGCGCTGCGCGACTGGCATGAGTCGAACTGCCAGTCGGTCTGGTATGACTGCAAGAACTACCGTCTGAATCTCTATGAGGCCGACGGACGCGTCTCGATCCGCGACATACATAAGTTCGACGAGAAGTACCGCGATCAGCTTCTTGACAGCCCCGCGACCGCGAACGAGGCGATCTATGACAATCTCCCGGTGATGGACGGCCTGCGCTTCACCGACGAGGAGACAGAAGCCGGAATCTTCCTCGGCGAGGGAAGCATACTCTCGGCCTGCCACGACGGCGACGAACTTGTCGTGAGAACGCTTGTGGACGAAAAGATCGTCAAGGTCTTCGCGTCGCCAGAAAAAATCTCGTTTGAGTGCGCCGAGGACTTTGAACTCGGATTTTCGGTGAGGAAAAACTGCCCGGATATCGTCGGACACGACGAAAAGGGAATCGATTATAACCATAACGGATACACCTACCGCCTTGAGATTTCGGAAGGAAGCTTTGACGGCGATAAATTCCGCTCAGAAAACAGAAAGATTGCGTTTATACTGAAATGAAAAAGATTACGATAACCTACACGGTCGGAGATTCGCTCTACGTGAACACGACCAACCGCTGCTCGAACACCTGCGATTTCTGCGTCCGCTCGCATGGCGAGGCACTTTACGGCGATCTCTGGATTGACCACGAACCGACGAAGGAAGAGATTTTAGCCGACATCGAGAGCCGCGATCCCGAAAAATTCCCCGAACTCGTCTTCTGCGGCTACGGCGAGCCGACCGAGCGTCAGGACGATATTGTCTGGGTGATGCGCGAACTGAGGAAGAAGCATCCGGGACTTAAGATCCGGATCAACACGAACGGTCAGGCCGACCTAATAAACGGCCGCGACACGACGCCCGAGCTTGAGGGACTTGTAGACACGCTCTCGATAAGCCTCAACTGCGCGAACGCGGAGAGCTATCAGAAGGTCTGCCACTCGGAGTTCGGCGAAAAGGCGTTCGACGCGCTGATCGATTACGCGCGCCGCGCGAAGAAGTATGTGCCGAAGGTGGTCTTCTCGGTCGTCCGCGGCTCGATTCCCGATCCGGATATCGACATCTGCCAGAAGATCGCCGACGATGCCGGAGTGACGCTCAGAGTCAGGGAGATGCTCTGAAATCACGGTCTGAAGTGGAAAAATCATGCTCTACAATAATTTCGAACTTTACAACGTCGCCGAGCTTATCCCGTACAAGGACGGCGGATACAATATGTCGCGCCTTCCGTCGGGCGTCAGGGCGGTCATGGGGGCGCAGGGGCAGCGGATGGCGTGCAACACCGCCGGGTGCGAGTTCCGCTTCGTGCTGAACTCAGGAAAGGCCGAGATAACGCTGCGGATGGACACGCAGGGGATGTATACCCGCGCGCTCCTCTACTTTGGCGGGGTTCAGTCGGGCTGGCAGACGCTCTCATACACGATCGGCTATGAGCCGACTACGATCACCATCGAAAATCATCCCGATCCGGTCATGCTCGGAAAAATCAGCGAAGCGTCGGGGTATGAATACGATCCGAAGGTGATAAGACTTACGCTCGACTCGGCTCAGCTGATACTTCTCGACGCGAAGGGCGATGTAAGGCCGCCGGAGCCGTCCGAGGTGCCGAAGAGACGCTTCATGATGTACGGTTCGTCGATCACGCACGGAAGTCTCGCCTGCTCGTCGAATCTCACCTATCTCGCGCAGATCGGGACGAGGCTGAACATGGATTTCTACAGCTTCGGCTTTGCCGGCTCGTGTCTGCTTGAAAAAGAGGTCTGCGACTACATTTCGGAGCAGGGAAGCGCGGTGAATCCGCGGACGTGGGACTATGCGGTACTCGAACTCGGAATCAACGCGATGGGGCTTTCAAACGAGGAATTCGCCGCGAGGGTTGATTATCTTCTTGACGCGATGCTGGAAAAGAATCCGGGGAAGAAGCTTTTCGTGATTGATGTTTACTATCACTCAGGCGATTTCAACGGCAGTCAGAAGACGAAGGATTTCCGCGATATCGTGAGAAAAGCCTGCGAAGCGCGGGCAGAGCGTCCGGAGATAATCCACATTGACGGACGGACACTGCTTTCTGGGCCGAGAGGGCTTTCGGGGGATTTTGTGCATCCGAATGTCGAGGGAGTCTGCGAGATCGCTGACAAGCTCGGGAAGATTATTGAGGAGAATATTTGAGGCTGCCCGACCGCCGCGAAAGCGGCGGCCGGGGGTTTTGCGTTAGGGCAGGAGTTTTTTGATTTTGAATGGGTGGAGCCGGGAGTAAGTGGATGGGCGGGCGGCAGCCCGCCTGAAGGCGGCGCGAAGCGGCGTCGGCCTCGCCCTGCGAGGCCGATTGCGCGCGGAGCGCGCAACCTGCACTCG
>CAKSVM010000102.1 GCA_934503195.1 uncultured Eubacteriales bacterium | reverse complement strand
GAATTATGCGGTATTGCCTTAACCTCCGGCCGTCAAAAAAACGGATTCCAAAAAACGAAGAACCGCGGATCACGCACGATCCGCGGTTCAACTTTCTTTTCTTTTCCTTTTTGGCAGAGAGTTTATATCCGACGCGGCGTTCACCGACCCGTAAAGGGTCGGCGTTGGTGGTAACACCTTTGTCGGCGCGGCAGAGCGAGGTAAGCCGCGAAAATGGGACAATCCCAAGAATCAAGCAAATTTGTCAGTCGACATTCCTTCGAAAAGACGGATCAGTCCTTGAAGTTCGCCACGAACTCAGCGATCGACGCGTCAATCTTCGACTTGTCAGCGGCGACGAGCGACGCGAAATTCTGATTGTGATCGACGGCCGTCCCGATCAGCTGAGAATATCCCCAGCCGAAGTACATTCCGGCGTCAAAGCTGCGGTTCGCGAGGACGATTTCGAGCATCTCGGCCGATTCGTCGTCACGCAGAGTCTTCGTCGTGACCGACGTCTCGATGAACGCCGGGGTCACATACTGCTGCGAATAGTATCCGAGAGCCTCAAGCACGACTCCGACGCGGTCGGTGTCGTCCTGCGTCGCCGGAACCATCAGCCATGAATCCCAGTAGCCTCCGACCGGACCGATATATTCGTCGCTCTCGTCGTACTTCGGAAGCGGAACGAGTCCGAACTCGGCGTCAAAGCTGCGCGCCGCGTTCATTCTCTGGAGGTTGGTGTACCAGAACATCGCGCGGTCGGAGTTGAAAACTCCCGCCGGGCCGCCGTCCTTGATCCGGTTGTCCTGAACCGAAATCACGGTGTCGGTGTCGTCGATGATCGAAACATACTTCATAACGACGTCGACGACATTCGCCGAGCCGATGTTGCAGACCGGATAGCCGCTGCTGTCCTTCGTGACGAGCTTTTCGCCCGCCGTGTTGACCGTGTGCATCAGGTTCAGCGACTCGACGATGAGTCCGAAGCGGTCGTCGTTGGCGTCGCGCCTGGCGTCGCCGTTGAGATCCGCGCTGACCGACTTTCCGGTCTGGTAGACGTAATCGAGCGTGAATTTTCCATCGCGGACGGTCTGATAGATATCGAGATCATACTGATCGGCGAGCGTCTTGTTGAAGAAGGTCACCGTCGTCGATCCGGTCGTCGTGACGATCAGATCTCCGGTCGCGCTGATCGTCTTGCCGCCGAAGGTCATCTCATCAACGCTGTTCTGCGCCCACCAGCTGTGGGTAAGATCGAGCGTCGGAATGTCCGAGAGCGGAATCAGATACTGCGGATCGGTGAAGATCTTCGAGGTCAGCTGACCCGGAATGTAGGCGACGTCATAATCCTTGTCGCCCGCGAGAATCGAGTTCTTGAGCGACGCCAGATCCTGACTGTTGCGCCCGCCCTCGATCTTGTAGCCCTTGATGTTGACGCCGTAGAGATCCTCGACAATCGAGTTGCGCTTGTAGATGGCGTCGTTGAGAACGTCGCCGTTCTCCTCGGTGATGAAGGCCGACTGCATCCAGTCGCCGATGTCATTTTCGGCGATGATGAAATCCGCGCCGCCGTAATTCACCTTTTCGGCGGTGAATTCGCTTGTCCCGGCGGGCTCTGTCGTCGTGTCAGGCGGCGAAGAGGTCGTGCCATCGTTTTTCGGCGTGTCAGCCGCCGAACCACACCCGACCGACGCGAGCGTCGCGACGAGAAGCATTAACGATATAACTTTTCCTTTCATATTTGTTTCCTTTCATGAAACAGGAACGAAAGCGTCCACCGCGGTTGTCAGACCCGGCGGTGTGATCTTTGATATATAGTTTACAATATCCGTGACAAATATTCAATGTGTTTTGATTGCGAGTTTTGTCGTGATTTGTGTTAATTCTATATCATGAACAATCAGAGAAAAAACGCGGGATTTTTGATGGAAACTCTGTGTAAAACATAAAAATATACAATGAATATCCTGTGAAAAACGCCATTTCAAGCCGTTTCCAAACCGCGCGGATAAAAAAATTAACAATTTTCACCTCCCGCCACAAAGCCTCGTTTTCCCTCGAAACCTCTCTTGATTCTCTCCACCGCGCAAAAAAAAAGCCGCCAGCGTCCGGCGACAAAACTGACACCTCCGTAAACCGTCCCCGTCCATCCGCAGCCTTCACCCTTAAACCAGCCCAGTGTATAAAGTTTCAGGGGAAGGGTGGGGGGTCTGGGGGCGGGGAACCCTCCTTTTCAAAGGAGGGTTCCCCGCCCCCAGTAAATTATCGAATAGCCTCTACAAAGCTGTCTATAGAGGACTTGATGGTGGCCTCTTCGGAGGCGATGGTGGAGGCTAGGTTGGGGTTGTGGTTCTGCATCATGCGGTAGAGGGTCCAATAGCCCCAGTTGAAGTAAGTTCCGGCGTCGAAGACCTTGTTCTGGAGGATAGACGCGAGGATCTTCGCCGACTCGTCGTCGCGGAGAGCCTTTGTCGTGACCGAGGTCTCGATGAAGGCGGGCGTCACAAGCTCCTTGGAGTAGTAGCCGAGCGCGTCGAGCATATAACCCGTGCTGTCATTGTCGGCGTTCGTCGCGGGGACGATGATCCACGAGCACCAGTAGGGGTTGACCGGCGCGCTGTACTCGTCGGCCTCGTCATACTTCGGGAAGGGGAGCAGACCGAAATCGGCCGTGTAGCTCCGCGCCGAGTTCATGCGCTGAAGATTCGTGACCCAGAGGAACTGACGATCCTCGTTGAACATCTTCGTGAAATCCGAAACCTTCATGCGGTTGTCCTGTCCGCAGACGACCGAATCGTAGTCGTCGATCACCTTGATCATCTTCTGAACGACTTCAACCGCCTTCGGGGTGTTCAGCGTGAACTCGGGGATTCCGTCCTTGTTCGTCTTAACCATCTTCTCGCCAGCCGCGTTGACCATCTGCGAGAGATTCAGAGCCTCGAGATTCAGTCCGTAGCGGTCGTAGTCCGGCTCATACTTTCCGTCGCCGTTGACGTCGGAGTGAACCGCCTGCGCGAGCTCGTACGCCTTGTCGAGCGTGAACTGTCCGTCGTTTACGATCTTGTACATATCGTAGTTGTAATCCGAAGCGATCTTCTTGCTGAAAATCGTGATCGTCGAGGCTCCGGTCGTCGAGACAACCATGTCGCCAGTCGCGCTGATCGTCTTGCCGAGGAAGGTCATCGCCTCAACGCTCTGCGCGTCCCACCAGCTGTGCGAAAGATCAAGCGTCTTCACTTCGCTCAACGGAATCAGATAATCGGGCGTGTTGAAGATGATCGACGAAAGCTCGCCCGGGATGAACGCGATGTCAAACTCCTTGTCGCCCGCCAGAATGCTGTTCGTGAGCTCGGTAAGCTTCTGACTGTTGCGCCCGCCCTGAATCTTGTAGCCCTTGATGTTGACCTTGTAGAGATCCGAGACGATCATGTTGCGCTTGTAGATCGCGTCGTTGAGAATGTCGCCGTTCTCCTCGGTCACAAACGCCGACTGCATCCAGTCGCCCACGTCGTTCTCGGCGATGACGAAATCGCCGCCCTTCATGTCGAGCGAAGCCGCCTCGAATTCGGAGGTCTCGACCGCCGTAGTCGTCTCATTCTGCGCCGTGGTCGTCTCGCCGCCCGACGGATTCCCGCCGCCGCAAGCGGACGCCGCCATCGTCGACGCGATGATCGCCGCGAGTAAAATGTAAGAAATGTGTTTCCTGTTCATTGCCGTTTCCTTTCAGAGATGTAGATTTTTCCGCGACTTTATTTTACCATAAATTTTCCGTTATGTCAATAGAAATTTCACAAAAAATCCCGGAAAAAGCGTCAATCGGTGATTTTTTTCCGCGGCTTCGAACGCTCGATCGTCTCGATCTTCTTCTCGGTCATTTCCCCGGCCGAGAGCATCGCGCGGCGGTAGTCGGACGGCGTCATCCCGACCCGGCTGCGGAAAATCCGCGAGAAATAGTAAACGTCGCAGAATCCCGCCCGCTCGGCCACCGAACGTATCGTCGCCGAGTCCTCGCATAAAAGCTTCTCGGCGAGCTCGATCTGGCATTTCAGCCGGAATTCGCCGAGAGTCACGCCGCACTCGCGCTTCCAGAGCGTCGAGAGGTACGACGCGTTCAGATGCACCGCGTCGGCGAGTTCGGCGACCGTCAGCTTCGACGCCGGATCGGCCTTCACCATCCCCCGCACGCGCCGGATGTAGTCATTCTCATCCTCGGCGCGGTTCAGCCGCCAAAGCTCGCAGAAAATCAGCGAGAGATAGGCCGAGCAGCGCGAAAGCTCCAGCTCCTCCTCCCCGCCGCCGTAAACCGAGAGCAGCCGCTTTAAGCAGTATGAAATCTCAGGCGAGTCCGACGAAGTCATGTGCGCGGGAAGCCTCAGATCAGGGTCGCCGTTAAAATTTATCGACGTGTAGAAGACCTCGCCCGACTCAAACCGCCGCCTCGTCCGCCCCTTCGGGCAGAACATCGCTTCCCCGCTCTTCACGGAAAACCGCTCGCCGTCGATTTCGTAGACAAACTCCCCGCTGTGGACAAAGGTCAGGTCGTGCGTCCTCACCTTCTCCGCGGGAAGCGGCGCGGGGATTCGCTTTATGTGGATCAGATACGCGATCTTAAACTCCATGAATCATTTCTTCCGTCTGCCCTGATATCCGCGGTACTCGGCCGGCCCCTCGAAGAACTCGACTCCGCCGCGGCTCCTTTTAAGATAATCGAGCGCGACAAGCTGCGACGACCACTCCATGTCGTCATAATGGACGATGTCGTGATAGCCCTCGATGTCGCAGAAGCCCTCAAACCCGCTCTTTATCAGAATCGTGAAGATATCGCTCCAGCTCGTGTCGCCAAAGCCCGGCGTCCGGCTCTCAAAGAAGGGTACGATCCCGCGGATTCCGTGCTCGCGGATCACGTCCCACTCGATGTGGCCGTCCTTGCCGTGGACGTGGAAGACCTTCTTCGCGTATTTTCTCAGCTGCAAAATCGGATCGACCAGCGCGGCCATCGCGTGGCAGGGCTCCCATTCCAGCCCGAGCGAATCGGACGGAACCGCGTCAAACATCAGATCCCACGCCTCGGAGCAGAAGCCGATATTGTGCGACCCGCCGTACCATCCGCCGCCGCAGTTCTCGATCGCCAGCTTCACGCCGACCGACTCCGCGCGCGCCGAAAGCTCCGAGAAGACCTCTTTGAAAAGCGGAATATTGTCGGGAACGCTCTTTTTCGGGTCGCCGCCGGCAAAGCAGGAGACGACCTTCGCGCCGTAAAGCGGTGAATTGTCGATGAGCCCCTCGATTCCCTTCCGGACCTTCTCGTCGATGAGCGTGTTTCCGTAGAATCCGAGTGCCGAGACCGGACGCCCGTCCGCCGCCGAGACGACCTCCCTTGCGTGCGACGCGAAATCGAATCCCTCGGGATCCCAGCCCTCAAAGGTCAGCTCGTAGCATTCGAAGCCCTTTTCGTTCAGCTGTCTCTCGATCGCCGCCGCGGATTTCCACGGGATTATTGTGCCTATACGTATGTCGAACATGATATTTTCCTACCTTTATTATATATTACCGCGTCAGCCAGTCGATCGCGCGGGCTGTCCGCGATTCGGGTTCATTAAAATGCCCGCCGGGATTCAGTTCGAAAATCGAATCGATCCCGCGCGATTTTATGATTCCATAAGCCTCACGCGTGCAATCGTCGACCGACGCGAGCCGCTCGTCGCGCGCGTATTTTTCGCGGTCGCCGAGCGAAAAGTAGATTCTCGAAGCGAAAATCGTAGATTTTTCAAGATACCCGCGGAATCCGTCAAACCATAAGGATCCAGAAACGCTCGCCGCGCCGTCGAAGAAATCAACCTTCGTCACGCTCCAGAGCGCAAACAGCCCCGCGAGCGAATACCCGGCGATAAAGCGGCGTTTCGCGCCGCAGAGCTTCTCCGCCGTCTCCGCCGCCATAAGCAACCGCGAGAGGAATTCCTCCGCGCCGCCCGAAAAATCGCCGCCCTTTCTGAACGCCGCTTTCGCCGCCCACGGCGAGAGATCGCGGTTCCAGTCAAAGCCGCTTATCACCGCGAGCCGACAGTCGTTTCTGAGCAGCGAAAAAATCGCCGCGCCCTCGTCTCCGAGAGCCGGGAGGAAGACGAGATCGTCCCCCTCGCCGAAAAATGTTATCGTTTTGTCGTCAAAAGTGAGTTTTTCCATGATACAGATTTACCACACGCGTCGCGGCGTTCTCGCAGAACGCCCGGTCATGCTCGACGAAAAGCATCGTCGCGCCTGAATTTTTCACCAGCTCCTCGATCTGCATCCGCGAATAAATGTCGATGAAGTTGAGCGGCTCGTCCCAGATATAGAGGTGCGCCGACTCGGAGAGCGTCCGCGCGAGCGCGGCCTTTTTCTTCTGCCCCGCGCTGAAATCCTCGAGATTTTTCGAAAACATTTCGCGCGAAAATCCGAGCTTGCGCAGAATCGCGAGGAAAAGCACGCGGTCAACGCCGTCCGAAAAGTCGTCAAGCCGCCCCGAAAGCCGGCTGACGTCCTGCCGAAGATACGAAATCTTCATATCCTTCGGAATCAGGCAGAGCTCCGCCGAGTCAAACGAAAGCTCGCCGAGAATCAGCTTTATCAGCGTCGACTTCCCCGACCCGTTCGCGCCGACCAGCGCGACCCGCTCGCCCCGGTCGAGCGAAAAATCGAAATTCTCAAAAATCTTTCGCTCACCGTACGAAAAATCCGCCTTCCGGATCTCGCAAAGCCGCCGCGACCGCCATTCCAGCGGATGTATTTTCAGCGATTCGGTCTCCTCGATGTTTTTGAGAAGCGAGGATTTTTCCTCGATCATCGACTCGGTGCGCTTTTCGATCGCCTTCGCGCGCGCCTGAAGCTTTTTCGACTTCGCGCCCTCATACGCGCGGCGGTTCAGACTCTTCTCGGTCTTCCGCGGATCGAAGCCGATCTTCCGCCCCTCGGCGACGTCCGACCACGCCGACTTTTCGAGCGCGGCCGACTTGAGACGCGAAATCTCCTGCCTGAGCTTTTCGTTTTCGGCCGTCTCAAACGCGTCGCGGAGCTGTTTATTCTGATACCAGACCGAAAAATTCCCGGCCGTGACCTCGATATCCGCGCGGTTGATCGAGAGCGTGTGATCGGTGCAGGAATCGAGAAAAGCCCGGTCGTGGCTGACTAAAATGAACCCGCGCTTTGAGTTCAGATACTTCGCGGCGCATTCTCTAGCCGCCAGGTCAAGGTGATTTGTCGGCTCGTCGATCAGCAGAAAGCTGTTCGGCCTCGTGAACATCACGGCGAGTAAAAGCTTCGTCCGCTCGCCCATCGAGAGCGTCTGATACGGCCGCCATAAGATCTCCGGGTCGACCGAGAGGAGCGAAAGCTCGCGTTCAAGCTCCCAGTCCTCAAAGCCGTCGTAGACCTCGCGCGCGGCGTCATACGAAAGCCCGTCGGGATCGTGAACCGGATAGGGGAAATACTCGAACCCGACCGAGGCCGAAATCCGCCCGGAATACCTGAATTCGCCCATCAGAAGCCGCAGAAAAGTGGTTTTTCCGCGTCCGTTTCGCCCGGTGAAGCCGAGCTTCCAGTCGGTGTCGAGCCTGAAGCTGACGTTTTCGAAGACGTTTTCGGCCGCCCCGTCGTAGCCGAAGGTGAGATTCTGAACATCGATTATTGACATAAACATTCCTTTCCGGCGGAAAGCGGGACGCGGGTCAGAAAACCGACTCGCGGCGCACAGATGTCTGCAAAATAATCCCGTTTCCGCCAAAACAAAGCCGTGACAAAACCTCGCCACAGGCAGTCTTAAGCGTAGAAATCGAAATTATTTTACTGACATCCGTGCGCCGCCTTTCATAATCTTATTATTTAAGATTATACCATAATAAAAGCAGTTTGTCAAGATTTTTAACGATTTTTTCTCTCGCGATTTTTGTAAAACTGCTTGACAATTGACGTGTAATATGGTATACTATATATATCGAAGGAGGTATTCGAAAAATGAAGAAAATATGCATTCTGCTGGTAATAACGATTATACTTACAATATTTCTCCCGTCCTGCGGCAAAACCGACGTCGAACGCGTGACGAATGTCTTCCGCGCGGAGGAGATAAAACTTCCCGAAGGCTTCATTCCGTTTGAAGTCGTAACCTACGACGGCGGCTTCGCGGCCGCGGCCGAGAGCGACGGCGAAACGAAGCTCTTCCGCTTCGAATCTGATTCCGATCAGTACACCGAGCAGCCGCTCAAATCCTACGGCAGCACGATCGCGGCCTTTTCCGACGGACGGGTCGTCTCGGTCGGCGGCGATTTCATCGAAATCGTCTCAAAGGACGGCACGCGCAAGGAAGCGAAGCTCGCGGATATCTTCGCGGGCGGAAACAGCGTTCCCTTCATCTCCTGCGTGGACGGCGCGATACTGATCGCGACCCAGAGCTTCGCGGCCGTGTTGAACGACGATCTGACCCCGGCGTTCATTCTCCCGGTTCAGATGATCTACTCGACAAGCACGCTCGACGGACGTCTCGCACTCGAATCGGTCGACTTCAAGACCGCGAAAAGATGGCGCAGGTATGTCGATCTCGAAAAAGAGGACTTCGGCGAGGCGATCGACGCGTCGGGAGAGCTTCTCGACTCGTCCGATGGAATTTTCGCGAAGGTTTCCTCGGGAATCACCGAGTCGGGCGAGCTGATCTGCGATTTCGTCAACTCCGACATAAACGTCACGAACATCCGCGACCTTGCGCTTGTAAGCCGCGACGAATTCATCATGACCTATAACGGAACGCTCTACCGCGCCGTCCGCGTCCCAGAAAACGAAATCGCGCCGAAGACCCTGATCCGCGTCGCCGGAAGCTATATAAACCCGACCTTCCGCGAAAAGGCGATTGAGCTCAACCTGACAAACGCGGAATACCGCATAGTCATCGACGATTACAGCGTCTATAACTCCGCGCCCGGCGATGAAACCGGCGTCGAGAAGCTGAAGAACGACATAATCTCAGGCTACCGACCCGATATGATGCTCTTCTCGTCGTATTATCCGAACAATCTCTACCACAGCGACTACATGGAGCGCGGACTTTTCGCCGATCTTTACGGGCTTATCGATTCGGATCCCGAAATAAGCCGCGACGACATCCCCGGCGGAATCCTGAAAGCCGGGGAACATGACGGAAAGCTCCTCGAGATCCCGCTCACGGTAAACGCGCGCGTTCTTGTGACAAACGACTATCCGGGCGACAGCTGGACTCTGCGCGAATTTCTCGATTACGTGAATAACGGCGGTGAAAATCTGCTCCACTGCTTCTCATACGGCGACCCGTCGGGTACGCTCTACCTGATGCTGACCTGCTCGATGGAGGAATTCATCGACGCCGACAAAAACGTGAACTTCGACTCGGAGCTTTTCCGCGACGCGCTCGAATACGCGAAAAACAGCGCGGGAAAGAAGTCTGACGAGTCGCGCGCGAAGGTGATCATGTCCGCAAGCCCGTTAAATCTCTGCTGTGAGAAGGTTCGTTTCGGCAATGACGTGAAGTTCCTCGGCTACCCCGACCGCGACGGAAACGGCGTCCAGATCAACACGTCGGGAAGCGTCGCGATCGTGAAGGACTCAAAGTCGGCAAAAGTCGCGTGGGAATTCATAAAAGAGCTTGTCGGAAGCGAAATCTCGAAGGAAGCGACTCGGAACAAAATGAAAGAGAACATCTCAAAGAACAGCTATATTTTCAGCCTTGACGGAAGCGGCTACGGTTTCAGTCCCAAGGCGAACAACCCGTATCAGGAGTACGACAAAACCCAGTATGTGCTTCGCGACCCGACGCCCGAGGTTGACGAGTACATTGCTCTCCTCGACGGCGCGGGAACCAGCCTTGATTATGAATCCGATCTCTTCGCAATCATCAAGGAAGAAGCCGAAATCTACTTCGCAAACGCGAAAACTCTCGACGAAACGGTAAAAATCATCCAGAACCGCGCCGAAACCTACATATCCGAAAGGAACTGACATGAAAAACCTCATCTGCCTTATCCTAGCTGTAATAATCATCCTCC
>CAKSVM010000101.1 GCA_934503195.1 uncultured Eubacteriales bacterium | reverse complement strand
GTCCCTTGGTAAATCCAATCAATTATCTTCCGCCGCCTTGACCAGCGACTCAAAACTCAGCGTCTCAGCCGCCTTTTTACAGAGCGAAATCAGCGCGTCATGCCCCTTCTTCGCATCAAAGCAGGTGACCTTCGCGTTTCCGAGCACCGAATAGCTCATCACGCCATTCTTCCGAAGATATCCCTCAAGAAGCGGAAAATCAACCGACGCCCAGTAGAAATTCGAATTCATCCGCGGGATTTCGTGCCGCTTCCCTTCAGCGTCAATCACCACCGCGTCGAAATAACTCCCCGGATTCGACGGGAATGGATTCACTTCCTCGTCAATCGAGTGCATATACGTGTTCCGTTCGAGTCCGACGCCGATCATCAGAATCTTCGCGCCCTCGTCGGCAAGCCGTCCCCAGACACCGCTCACCGGAGTCCGCGAACGGGCGTTCTCCTCCCCTGCGGCAAACTCCGCGGCGCGCTTTCCGAAAACCGCCACCGAATGCGTCGGATGAAGCGACCTCACGGCGTTTTCGCGCAGAAAAGCTTCCTTTGCGCAGATTCCCGGAAAAACCCCGATGTTCGGAACCGACGTCCTGACGTCAAAAACCGGATTTTCGCGGTTCACGACCGCCCACGTGTGAGTCGGGACGACAAGAAGCCCCTCCGAAAGATATTCAGTGTATGCGTCGAGCAGGGCCTCGGCTCCGCCGTCAATCCCGCCGATGCTTTTTAACGAGGTGTGAACCACAACACAGTCGCCCGAAGTTATCCCGAGCGACGCGAGCATGGCTTTTACGTCGGATTTTGTGATCATATTGTCCTCACTTCTTGAAATAATTCCCAAGCCCGAGCATCTTCCTTATCTTCACAAGATAAAGCATTATCATCTCGGACGCGGCGATGTCGTAAAGCACGAAAACTCCGTTGCAGGCGAGATAGACAAGCCAGTTGTACGAAAGCTCTGTGTCGGGCAGCCTGAAGACGAAATTGCAGAGGAAAATCAGAAGCGTCAGCATAGAGTTGAAATACGACAGCTTCAGAATCCACGAGACGACAAAATGCAGTCTCTCGAACATCGACTTCAGAATCGGATAGATTCCGCCGAAGATGATGTAGAGAATCGCCGCGAACTTTGACGGCAGCAGCAGCGCGGAAAGCGTCCCGGTCACAAGCCAGACAAGATACGGATACCACCCGCCAAGCTCAATCACCGCCATCACGACAAGCAGCGACGCGATCGCCACCATCGTGAGATCCAGCATCGTGAATATCGAGCCGAGCAGCAGCACAATGACCCCCAGTGCCGAGAGTATCGACGCCAGCGCGATTTTCTTTGTGTTTTTCATATTTTTCCCTTAAATCTAGCAGCAGGAGATCAGATCGCCGCCGCAGCACTCGCAGATGCAGTCGGCGCAGATAAGCCCCGTGCAGAGATCGCACGGCGAATGGCCGATATTCCGCGTAGTGCGGTAGGTCTGACCGTATCCGGCCGTGCTCTGCTTGATTCTGTCAAGCGTGCTCCGGTACTCGTCGTTCGCCGGATCGAGATAGCAGGCCGTTTCGAGATACTTCTGCGCGTCGTAATACCATCCGCGCTGAATCAGCACGCAGCCCTTGAGAAAGTTCCATTCCGCGCCGCGGTTCGACTGGCCGACCGCGTCAAGAATCAGCTCGGCCTCGGAATACCTCCGGTCGTTTATGAGCTCGCGCACCTTTGAGTAGTCGCTGTACGCGCTCGATGAATACGATGACCCGTCGGACGAGGTATGCCCCGACGCGCGCTCCTTCTGGATCGCGTCATAGGCCTCGTTGATCTCCTTCATCTTCTCCTCGACAAGATCGGCTAAGGGATTGTTCACATAGTTGTCGGGATGATATTTTCTCGCGAGATCGCGGTATGCTTTTTTGATCTCCTCGTCGGTCGCGTCACGCGAGACGCCGAGTACTTTGTACGGGTCGTTCATAAATCACTGTTCTCCATAGCGTTCGTTCTGGCCGTAAGAGTCTTTTCAATAAGCTCCGGCAGACCGAGATAAATGATGTTTTCGATTATCGCGAAAAATTCGGGCGTGTTTCCGGCGTCAATAAGCGCGAGTGCGCGTTCGGTTCCGACAAGCTCCATTGTGAGCGAGGCGCGGAGCGCGTCCTTTCCCGACTCAAACCCGGAAAGGATCTCAGCGTCGGTCTTCCCCGCGATCCGGAAGGGATTGTAGCGTCCCTTCTCAAGGTCATCCGGAAGATCGTCCGCCGCGTCGATCATGTAGATGAAACGTCCGATGTGCCGCCCGACCTCCGACGCGATCCGCTCGTCCGCGCCCGAATAGCCGTGTGACATGACAGCCGCCATCAGCTCGCCGAAGGGCTCGGCCGCCGCGTCGGGCGAATAGACTTTCTTCTTCTCAAGCTCCGAAAGCTCGGAAAGCCTGTCCGAGATTACCGCGTCAAGCCCCTGAAGCTCATGCCTCGCTAAAGCTTTTTTCCGCATCGCGCGCGCGGCGGGGAGCAGAGACCTCGCGGCAAGCCGCTTTGACCCGCGCTCGTCGTTTATGTCGTCGCGAAGCTTTCCGAAGGTTAAAAGCGTGCTGACCGCGGCGCAGTAATCAAGCTCGGACGCGCCGACAAGAACGGCGCGCTTTTTCGCGGGATGCGCAATACAGCGGCGTTTTTCGATTCTCCCGGTCTCCTTTGAGAGAGTCATGCGTAAAAGCGCGAGGAAGACGAAATCATAGCTGAGCGTCAGCTTTGAGACGCAGGTCGAGTTTCTCCCGAGCGCGGCGCAGAGTCCGCAGTAGACGCTTTTGTAAAGCTCATATTCCTTGACCTTGAGTTCCGCCGGAACCGGCTTTATATATCCGAACACAGAATTTTCCTCCGACGGTATTTCTCTCCTTATATTGTACTCCCAACATTTTTTTACCCGCTTAATTTTGCATTAACTTTTTGTAAATTATCGAAAAAATGCCGTGAAAAAGTCAGATTATCCCCTCGATCAGCTTAATAAGCGCGTCGGCGGCGCGTCTCTGGCCGCGCTCGTTCGGATGCCCGACTCCGCCGACCTCGTTCTCCCCCGCGTAAATCGTCTCAAGCGGCAGGAAGAAGAGCTTCGGATCGTTCATGCTCTTGATAAGTCCGCCAAGCACCTTTTCGTACTTCCGGTTCATCATTCCGTAGACCCAGACGATCTTCGCCGCCGGATAAACCGCCCGGATCCGCGAAAGGAAGAGATACGCCCCGAGATAGAATTCATCGTCGGTAACTCGTCCGCCCGCGTCGTTCGTCCCGGCGTTGACGATCACAAAATCGGGAGTCCACGACGAAAAATCCTGCTTCTCCGCGCCGTTTCTGAGTTCGCGCTCAAAGAAAACCGGAATCGGACGATCGACGTCGCCGTTGCAGTTCCTGACGATTCCCTGCCCCGAAATCGCCTCGACCCGGATCTCCGCGCCGAAACGCTCGGCAGTGAGATAGGCGTAGGTTCGCGTCGTGTCCTCGTCGCAGGTGCGGAAGCAGTTCACCGACGGATCCGCGATATCGCCGTAGCCGCAGGTTATTGAATCGCCCAAAAACTCGAAGCGGAGTTCGTATTCAGGCGGCGGTAAAAGCTTCACGTCATCACCCGAGAGCGTGACCGACTCGAATTTCAGCGGACAGTCGCCTTCGCTGAGTCTCACGACTCTCAAAATATGTCCGCCCGGCCCGATATCCTCGAGCATGATCATCTCGGCCCCGGTCGTCACCGCGAACTTCATCACGCGCTTTCCGTCGAGAAAAACGCCGAGATAGCAGGGCTGATCGGCCAAGTAATCCGGCACGAGCTGAATCCGGATCCTTTCGGCCTCAAAACCGAATTCGAATCCGCCCGCGCTCCAGCTGACAAGAAGCGCGCCGGAATCTGTGAACGCGTGCCTTCCGAGAATTTTCGCGGGAAGCTCGCGGATAGTGTGTGTCATTTCCATGTTTTTACCTCAAAAATGTTCAGTCTCAAAACAAGGCGGCCTTCCGGCCGCCTTATAAAATCTATGACTCTGACCCTTCGCCGATCATTCGTCCTTCGTTTTCAGAAGAGCTTTTTCTTCCTTCGGCTTTGACAGGAATTTGTCTTCCTTCGGCTTCTTCGACTTGTCGTCCTCCTCCACGGCAGGCTCGACAAGCTCGGCACGGATCTTTTCGACCAGCTTTCCGTCGGTCTTCAGAACCGTCACGCGAAGCCCCTCGGCCTCAAACGTGTCGCCCTCGTTAGGAAGCTCGCCGCAGACTCTCGTCACCCAGCCGTTGACCGTCTGGGGGAAATCATCGTCGTCCGAGGGATCGATTCCGAAATACTCGAAAAGATCATCCGGGCTCGCGATTCCCGCGACAATAACGCTTCCGTCCGGCTCGGGACTTAAAAGCTCGACAACCTCGTCGTGTTCGTCCCAGATCTCGCCGACAAGCTCCTCGATGACGTCCTCAAGCGTGGCGATACCCATCGTTCCGCCGTAGTCGTCGAGAACGACCGCCATATGCGCCTTCTCGCTCTGGAAGCAGGTGAGAAGCTTGGAGATCTTGATGTGGCACGGAACGTTGAGAGCCTTTCCGAGAACCGTCGAAATGTCCGACCCGCCGCTCTGACGCATATGATAGAAGTCCTTCTCGTGAAGCACTCCGATTATGTCGTCGACCGTCTCGTGGTAAACCGGGAGACGCGAATAGCCAGACTCGTGGAAAACCTTGGCTATCTCGTCCATCGTGGCATCCTCGGGGATCGCGACGATATCGACACGCGGCGTGATGATGTCAGAAGCCTCGACGTCGTCAAACTCGATCGCGGATCTGATCAGATCGCCTTCCTGCTCGCCGATTCCACCGTCCTGTTCGGCCTCGTCGACGATCGTGATCAGCTCCTCGCCGGTCATCGCGGCGTCGCCGCTGAACTTGAAGACCTTCGCCAGCATCCGCTTCCACTGTCTGAAGAGGAAGTTTATCGGCGTGAAGACGATTTTTATCGCGTTGATGAAGGGCGCGATGAATTTCGCGAAATTGTCGGGAGACTCCTTCGCGAGTGATTTCGGCGAGACCTCGCCGAAGATGAGAACCATCACAGTCGTGACAGCCGTCGAGATTCCCGCGCCGTTTGAAGGGAACCACTTCACAAAGAGAAGAGTCGCCAGCGACGCGAGTCCGATATTGACAATGTTGTTTCCTATAAGGATCGTTGAAAGCAGCGCGTCATAATCGTCGGCGAGCTTCATGACAAGCTCGGCGCGCTTATCGCCGTCCGAGGCGAGATTTTTCATTCTGACGCGGTTAAAGGACAGAAACGCGGTCTCGGTCGCCGAGAAGATTCCCGACATCACAAGACAGAAAAAGATAACGATCAGCTGGATAGTACTGCCGTCCATAATATGTATTTATTCCTCCGATAAAATGTTGTTCGTGAAAAAGCCGTTTTGGAGGTACATATCAGGGGGGTACGGCGTCAGAAGTGGACGCCGATTGATGCCGCCTTCTACTTCGGGCAGGTATGGAGCCTTCGCCCATAAAAAAGGATCACACTCACTTATAAATTATTTACTCCGCACAAAGTGGCCGAGTATTTCTTCTATTATATCGTATTCCGAAGAATTTTGCAACAGGATACGGCTATTATTTACAAATTGTTAATTATTTTCTACACTGTCAGTATACGTGTAGACCTCGCCGCACTCGATGTATTTCACGCCGAGCTCGGGATGCGACTCTGAGAGACGGTCGGCGACAAGCCGCATTCCGTCGCGCTCGGAACCGATGTGGCCGAGGACGAGCAGAGCCTTTCTGTGTCCCATCTGCGCGGCCTCCTTGACCCACTCGGCGAAAGCCCATTCGCAGACCTCTCCGGTCATCACTACCTCGCAGGCGTCGGAGCGAAGCTCGGCGTCGACTCCGCCCGGCGTTCCGAACATACCCGAGACCTTTGTCATCGGCACGTCGGCCGCCCCGGCGATCCTTATATGCTTCACGCCGACCTTCGACTCGATATGCGCGGCGATCTCGCGCGGGGTCATCGGGTGATCGAGCGTGACTCTGACAAGATCGAATTTCCCGGGAAACTCAACCTTTCCGGGAAGCTCCATGTACTTCATCTCGCCCTCGCAGATCACGTCGCGCGCGGCGTTGTGCGGATGGTCATGGTAGCGGCAGATCGTGATCCCGGTCGACTCGATGAATTTCCGCTTCTCGGTCTCAAAGGCCTCATCGGAGTGGTTATCCATATGATTATAATATGTCGGCTCGTGGACGATGAGAAGCTCCGCGCCGAATTCGCTCGCCTTTTTCACAACCTCGGGCGTCGTGAACATCGAGACGGCGACCTTCGTCACCTCGGCGTCCGGCGAACCCGACTTGAAGGTGTCGCAGGTATTCTCCCCGGCCTTTCCGACCGAAAAGAGCTCGTTCATAAGTTCGATTGCTTTCATGATAATTTCTCCTTTTTGAATTCAGGTTTTCTGGTACGGCTGATGCCTTATCGGAACGGCGGTCTCGCTTTTGCGGTATCCGCCCGGCGTCGTGCCGAACTCCAGCGAAAAGTCGCGCAGCATCGTGCGCATGCTCTGATACCCGGCGCGTTCGGCGGCCTCGGTAAGCGTGATTTCGGGATCCTGCGTTATCAGATTCGCCACCTCGTAGATCCGGACGCGGCTGATGTAATTCGTGATGCTGATCCCCATCGCCTCGCGGAACTCGGACGAAAGACTCTGCTGATTCATGTATAACGCCTTCGCGATGTCTGAAACCGTCAGCCTTTCGCGGAAATGCGAGTCGATGTACGAAACCGCGCCGAAGATGTTCCGCGTCCCCGAGTTCCGGTTCACAAGCCCGCAGGAATGGATCGCCGCCGCGACAAGCAGCTCGGCCGCGCGGCATCTGGCGTCATATAAAAGCTCGGGAGAATCGGTAAACGCCGGATCCGTCCCACCGCCGAATCTGTCCGAGCGACCGTTGGTTCTGAAAAGAAGCCGCGTGACGTCGAGAATATAACCGTCGGGATCGCTGACCACGGGATTTTCAAAGCTTTTTTCGTTCAGCGTCTTGTCGTAGCGTCTGACATAGCCTCTCGGAATCATCGAGAGATACATCTCGCCCTCCTCGGTGACGCGCGAGGAATGCGGCGTGAAGCTCGCGATCGCGGCCATCTCCCCCGCGCCGACATGGAAACAGACGCCGTCGATCGAAATCCGCATCATTCCGCTTTTCACGTAAATGAACTCAAGGCAGCTGTGGACAAATTCCGGGCAGTTCGCCGCTATCACGGTTGTTGTCTGGATTTTGTTTATATTATCTCTGGAAAATTCGTAACGGCATCCCATAACCACTCCTTGATTTTTGTCACAGATTTCTCGGATTTTGCTATTCCAATTATAGCACAAATAGTGTATAATGTCAAGTGTAAATTTTTTATAAAAGAGAGGTAAACAGAATGAAATCAAAACGTCTGCTATCACTTTTACTCCTGACAGCGATGCTCGCGTCAGCGGTCTCCTGCGGCGATTCCGGCGGCACTACGGAGACTACGGCGTCCGATGAAACCGGAACCACCGCCGAAACCACCGCGAAGCCTGAATATGAGTTCCCGGAACTTGACTGCGGCGGTGAGGAGTTCACGATCTTAAGCCTCAGAAAATGCTGGGATATGTACACTCACCTTGACTTTGACACCCAGAGCGGCGAGCCGCTCGACGACGCGGTTTACAACCGGAACCGCACCATTGAGGAAAAATTCAAGGTAAAGCTCACGGCACTTCAGGAAGGCATCGACAATCTCGGCAATCTCACCAGAACCGCCGCGATGGCCGGGGACAGCACATACGACGCGGCCTACATAAAGGGCGAACACATCGGCGGAGTCCTCGCTGACGGCTGTCTTCTCGATCTCACGACAATAAGCACGCTCAACCTCGACAAGCCGTGGTGGAATCAGAATGTCCGCGAGGCGTCGGCGATCGGAAAGAACGGCGCGGTTTACTTCGCGATAAGCGATCTCTCACTGACCGGCTTCGATCTCACATGGTGTCTCATGTTCAACGAGACGATGTGCGAGAATCTCAAGCTGGACAAGCCCTATGATCTCGTCCGCGACGGAAAATGGACGCTCGACGCGCTCCACACCTACCCCAAAGCCGGAGCGAACCTGAACGGCGACGAAAGTTTCAGCTTCGACGTGAACGGAAAGTCGGTCTACGGCTTCACTTCCTACTACAACGTCTCGGGAATGATGATGAATGGCGCGAACTGCCACCTGACTGAAACCAAGGACGGAGTCCCGACTCTCTCGGTCGAGAACGAGCACTTCTATGAGTTCTGCGATAAATTCGCGGGAATCTGCAAGACCGAGGGTGAGTATATCGACGCCAACGGCGACGATATGCACTACGAAAAGATCGTCAAAGCCGGACGCGCGGTCTTTGTCGGAGCCGAAATCAAGGCAACGTCAGTATTCCGCGACTTTGAGGACACCTTCGGACTCCTCCCCCCGCCGAAGCTCGACGAGGCTCAGGAGAACTATGAAACATGGGTCAACTTCCTCGTCCCGGTGCTGACGGTTCCGGTGACGACAAAAGATCCCGAACGCACCGGAATCATCCTCGACGCGCTGTCATATCTCAGCACCAAGGACGTTCTTCCGATCTACTACAACGTCACGGTCTCGCAGAAGGGACTCCGCAACGACGATTCGATCGAGATGCTCGACATCATCCGCGGCGCGAGATACTTCGAGCCGAGTCTCGCGTACGGCTGGACGAACAGTCTCTTTGACAGCCTGAGAAATTCACTTGTCCGCGGCGACGGTAACGTAGCGTCAATGATAGCGTCAAACAAGGGACGCGCGCAGGAAAAAATAAACGCGACGCTCGCGCTTCTCGACTGAGTTCCGAAAATCAAACCTTTCCTACCGAAAAAGGGATTGCGTAAAGCGCAAAAATATGCTATAATATCGGCAGGCGGACAATTCCGTCTGCCGATTCTGATTTTTTGAGGTGAAAAGTATGACCAGAGAAGAATATCTGTTAAAACCCTTCAAGGACAACGCCGACATAATCGCCGAGCGCACCAGAAGCGGTATCGAAAACCACCGCAAGGGCTTCGGGACGATAAAGGTCGTGAACGCCGCCGGAGAACCGATAAAGGGCGCGAAGGTCAAAATCACGCAGAAAACGCACGATTTCAAGTACGGCGCGAATATCTTCATGCTCGACGAGTTCGAGTCCGGCGAAAAGAACGCCGAATACCGGAAGGTCTTCGCCGAGAGCTTCAACATGGCGACGCTCCCGTTCTACTGGGACACGCTTGAACCCGAGGAGGGTAAGCCGCGCTATTCAAAAGACTCGCCGAAGGTCTACCGCCGCCCCGCGCCCGATCTCTGCCTTGAGTACTGCGAGGAGAAAGGAATAACCCCGAAGGCGCACTGCCTGCACTACGACCATTTCGAGCCCGCGTGGCTGAAGAAATACCCGGTCGAAAAGCAGTGGAAACTCCTCGAAAAGCGTATGCGCGAATGCTCCGAACGCTACGCCGACCGTATTCACGGCTGGGAAGTGACGAACGAGCTTTGGTGGCAGTCGGCGACGACGCCGATGTACTTCGCGCCCGATTTCATGGAGCGGAGCTTCGCGATGGCCGAGAGATATTTCCCGGAAAATGAGCTTATCTGCAACGAGGGCGGCGAGCCCTTCCGCGGATTCTTCGCCTTCAACCGCGACAAATATTTCATGCAGGTCGAGCGCGCGATGCTCAAGGGCGCGAAAATCGACACGGTCGGCTTCCAGTATCACGTCTGGTCTGATCCGGCGAGCGAGGAAAAGATTGTGGCCAGACAGTTCGACCCGATCAATATGTACCGCGTCTTTGATACCTTCGGAACGCTCGGGACGAAGTTCCAGATGACCGAGGTCACCTTCCCCTGCTTTGACCCGTTCAGCAAGGAGGCCGAGGAGCTTCAGGCCGAGGTCCTTCGGAATCTCTACACGATCTGGTTCGGCGTTCCGGAAATGGAAGCGATCATTTACTGGAATCTCGTCGACGGATACGCATACAACGCCGAACCGGGCGATTTCTCGAACGGCGAGAACAAGCTCGCGGGCGGACTTATGCACTTCGACGTCACGCCGAAGCCCGCGCTGAAAACGCTCCGGAAGCTCTTCAATGAGGAATGGCGCACGAATCTTGAAACCGAGACGAACGAATCCGGCGCGGCAAGATTCAAGGGCTTCTACGGAAACTACGACATTGAGGTCGGATCCGAGGCCGGGTGCGCGAAGGCTGAGTTCCATCTCCAGAAGGTCGACGAG
>CAKSVM010000100.1 GCA_934503195.1 uncultured Eubacteriales bacterium | reverse complement strand
CCCCCCCCCCCAGTGAACATATTACTTCATAGCCTCTAACATCTTGGAGATTTTGTCTTCGGCGTCGGGTTTGTTGGCGGCGATGCGGGAGGCGATGTCGGTGGAACCGGAGGTTACGGCCGACGACATCGACTCGTCGATCTTGAGAACCCACTGATAAGCGATTCCGATATCGAACGAACGGGTTTCCTTGATGATGTTAAGCATTTCGATCGATTCCTCGTTGCGGAGGCCCTTCTGCTCGACAAGCACCGAGAAGTAAGGCTCCATGACAGTCTTGTCCGACTCGTAGGAGAGCGCGTCGAAGAGGAGGCCGACGTCCTCAGGGTTCTGATTTGTTGTCGGGATCGTGAAGACGGCGCACTGATGGACAGCCGTCGAACGATAGTTTTCCTGTGATTCGTCAAGCTTCGGATAAGGGAGAATTCCGAACGACTGCTCCATTCCGCGGAGGAGCTGCGCGGTTTTGACCTCGGCCGCGAGGAAGAGGCATCTTTGCTTTTCGTAGAAGTTCTGATAATAGGTCGCGTCGGTCGTGGTCGCGCTGGCGTTGAGGAAATAATTTCCATCGCCGTTGTTGAGCTGCGCGAACTTCTGCACCGCGTTCACGAATTTTTCACTTTCGCACGCGAGAACCGGGAGATCGTCCTTGTCTTTCGTGACGTAATCGACGCCGAAGCCGAAAATGAACTTCGCGATCGAGTTGTTGAACGAAAGGCAGCCGTAAACCGAGTTTCCGTCGGCGTTCAGCGCGAACGAGTCGTCGCCGTTGAGGTTAGCCGCCGCTTTGCAGTACTCGGTCAGCTTGTCGAGCGTCCATTTTCCGTCGCGGACGATCTGGTATGGGTAGTCAAGCTTGAGATCGTCCATCATCGACTCGTTGAAGAAGAGGCACCAGAGACCGTCCCAGCCCATCAGATGTGCCGAAGATGTGGCGAAGTAGTTCTTATTTTTCAGTGAAGTTGCCTCAAGAAGCACCTGATCCCAGTAAGATTCCTCGAGGTGAATCGTGCTGACGTCGTTGAGACAAGTGTAGTAGTTCTCGGTCAGGCCGTCGATCAGATAGAACATCGGCATATAAACCGCGTCATATGTATTATCTCCGGCGAGGATCATCGTCTGGACGTCGGCACGCATCGTCGTGTATTCGGGCGCGTTGACCTCGACGATCTCGCAGTCGAGCTGCTTTTTGACGCGCTCGTTGCGGTTGTAGATCGCGTCGTTGATCGTTTCGCCGTTGACTTCATCGGGTTGAATAACGCAGATCATGTTCCAGAGATCTTTTTTGACGTTATAGACAGTAAATTCCTTGCCGCCGAAGGTTTTGTCGCCATAATATTTGTATTTATCTTCCTTCGGTGCCTCGGTTGTGGCGTCGCCCGCAGGCGTGGTTTCGCCGGGATTGTTGGTCGCCGTGTCGCCGCAGGAAATCGTGCCGACCAGCATCGCGGTCAGCAAAAACGCGGTAACGGCGCGTTTTGAAATGCTCATAATTTTCTCCCTTATGTTATTTTTTGTGGAAATTCGCAACTGTTATATAACACAATTGTCTATATATATTATACCACAACTTTACCAATTTGTCAAGGACTTTATGAACATATCTTTATTTTTTTTTTTTTTTTTTGTAAATACTGCTATTCGGTTAATTGTTGAGCGTGTGAAGCGTCAGCGAAACCTCCCCGGTTGAGAGCTTGCGTACTTCCCCGCCGCGCTCGACGATCAGGCGAAGCTCGTTGTCAATACCTTTTACGACCGCGTCGTAGGGTTCGCCGCCGGTTGGATTAACAGTAACTTCCATTCCTGTCAGGAACATACGCGAGCGGTAGTCGTCGAGAATGGCAGAAACTGACAGATTCGGATAAATCCGGTAGAATTCGGACGCGATCAATGCGGCGAGCGTCGGACGAAGCTCGGTTTTTTTTCTGTCATCTTCAAATAAAGCCCCCGCGCGGTCGGCGATATCGGGCGGCCAGCCGCCTTTCGGCTCCCAGATATTGACACCAATTCCAAGAACAGCAAACGCGAGTGCGCCCGATTCGAAGTCAAACTGCCCCTCGGTGAGGATTCCGCAGACTTTTTTGCCGCGAAGATAGATATCGTTCACCCATTTTATGGAAGGACTGAGGGAGTCATCCAGTTTTTCGATTGCTCTGCAAACCGCGACGGCGGCCGTCGTCGTGATCAGCTGCGCGTCTACAGCTGTCAATCCGGGGCGCAGCAGGAACGACATATAAAGCCCGCCGTCGGGCGACGAAAAACTGCGTCCGAGCCGCCCGCGCCCGGCCGTCTGGCTGGCCGCGAGGACGACGCATTCGCGCGCTTCCCCGTTCGCCGCAAGCTCGCGGCAGACCTTGTTCGTCGAATCGGTCTCGTCGAGTACGAGCGTTTTCAGTTCGTCGAATTTTCTCGAAATCCGGCGTTCTGTACAATTATTCTTTTCTCCGATCAGCGCGCTATCGTCAGAACGACATTTTTCAAGTGCGCTTGCAAGTGACGCCGCCGAAAATTCGAGCGGCTTTTCAAGCCGATAGCCGCGGCGGCGCACCGAACGGATCGTGTAGCCATCGTCGCGGAGGTCGCAAATCGCCTTCCAGACCGCCGTCCGGCTGACGCCGAGTTCGACCGCGAGTTTTTCGCCCGAAATCCAGCTGCCGTCGCGCCCGAGGCGGTCAAGTATCAGATTTTTTGTAGTCATTTGTAAAAATTTTTGTGAAGTTGGTTGATAAGTTTCACAATCTCCCGCAGATATTCGTTAATTTCGTCGCCGCCCTTGTCAAGATCCGAGAAAATCGCCAGCACGTACGGCTTGTCGCCCGACATGACGATGCCCGCGTCGTGATACGAATCGGTATCCCAACCGTACTTATGTAGAGCACGCGTCGGAGTGACTCCGAGCGGAATTATCACCGAGTGATTAGCCTTCTGCATAGAATCGCGCATGACAGAACCGTATTTTTCGTCGCTTTCGACAAAATTCCAGATTTCCTTGAATAGCTTTCCGGCGTCGCGCGCGGTCATGTTGTTGCCGTTTTTGAGGACCGAGCTTGCGCCGACCTTCTGCGCGAGCGACGTCATCGTCGAAAATCCGAATCTCTTGCGGAGCTGCTGATACGCGATGTTGTCCGAATATTCTAGTGCATATTTCACAAAATCAAGGTAGCTGAATTCGGTTCCGTCGTCCATTTCCTGAATTTTGCCCGATCCGGCCTTGAACATTGTTGCTTTATTGTAAATTATTTTCTCTGACAGGTCATAAATCGGTTTCGAATATTCAATAACTGTCGTCTCAGCGACACCGTCGCCGTCGTTGTCGACCCGTTCCGGCGACTCGCCCTTCGCGTCGAGCGCGTCGAAATACCGCTTTTCGTCGGCTGAAATCGTTTTGAGAACCGAACAAATATAGGGTGCCTTGATCACGCTCGCCGAGTTGTAAACCTCGTCCTCGTTGAAGCCGAAGTGGTAGCCGGTCGCGAGATCCTCGTAATAGACGCTCACCCGCGGCAAAACGATGTCCTCGCGCTCCTTCCAGCTGCCCTCGACGTACTCCGAGCCGGTTTCCTCGGCTAAATTCTTGGCATCATTTACCAGATCTTCAACTTTTGTCCAGATCAGTTCGAATTCGCCAGTCTCTTTTCCGTCCTTGTCGAGGATCGGCTTCTTGACTTTCGCGTAGGGGCAGGCCGTCTCGATGTAGGCGACCAGCTCGTCAATCAGCTGCGCCTGCTTACGGATGTCGATCGTGTAGACAGTTGTAAACTTCGCGATGTCGGCTTCGAGCGACGCGATTTCGGCGTTTTTTTCTTCGATTTGGGATTTTAACGAAGATATTTCATCCTCGTAACTTTTCCCGGCGTCCGAAAGCTTGGTTTCGAGGCTCGCGAGCTGCGATTTCAGGCTCTCGACCTCGCTTACGAGCTGTGATTTTGACCGTTCAAGATCGGATTTGTTCGATTCGAGCGAGTCGATTTGATCGTTTAACTTTTCGCCGTTCTTACTGATCTCGTCGATCTGGTCGCCGAGCTTATCTTTTTCGCGATTCGTCAGCACGACAGCTATCGAACCGACCGCGATCACGACGGCGAGCAGAATTCCGAGTCCCGCGTATATATAAGTATGTTTCTTGTCCATTATTTATTCATCCTTTGGCAATTTACCAGATACCAATTTGCCGTCGATAAAGACCGCCTTCACCTTTCCCGACAGCGGATCGCCTTCGACAAGCACAAAATCCGCGTCCTTCCCGACCGCCAACGAGCCGACGCGATCCGAAATCCCGAGGATTTCGGCCGGATTCACCGTCATAGCGCGCAGCGCGACCTCGCGATCAAGCCCGTTTCGCGTCGCGACCTCGGCGCAGAGCGGCAGATATTGCAGCGGCGTGACCGGATGGTCGGTCGTCAGCGCGATTTTCACGCCCGACGCCGCCAGAATCGCCGGATTTTCGATCGACTGCCCGCGAAGCTCAGGCTTGCAGCGGTCAGTCAGGTTCGGCCCGACGACCGCCGGAACGCCGATTTCCGATAGTTCATCGGCTATAAGATGTCCGTCGGTACAGTGAATTATCACGAATTTCAGCGAGAATTCCTGTGCAATTCGCACAGCCGTGAAAATATCGTCGGCACGGTGCGCGTGGAAATGCGCCGGAATTTCACCCCGCAGCAGCGGCAGGAGCGACTCAGATTTGATGTCGTATTCCGGCGGATCGAGTTCGTCGTCTGCCTCGGCCGCGTTCATGTCATCAGCATACCTTTTCGCCTTGTAGAGCGTTTCGCGGATCAGCGCGGCCGTCGCCATCCGCGTCACCGGAGCCAGATTTTTCGCGTGATAGGTCGATTTCGGGTTCTCTCCGAGTGCGAATTTGATCGCCGCCGGGGATTTGACAATCATCGAATCGACGCGTTTTCCGGCTGTTTTTACGACGCAGATCTGCCCGCCGATCGGATTTGCGCTGCCCGGAGCGACCGCTACGGTCGTGATTCCGGCCGCGCGTGCTTCCGAAAAACAGCGGTCGAACGGGTTAATTCCGTCCAGAGCGCGCATCTGCGGCGTCACGGGATCGCTGTCCTCGTTCGTGTCGTCGCCCTCGAAGTCGATCGAATCCTCCGCGATTCCGAGGTGCGTGTGCGCGTCTATGAAGCCCGGCAGAAGTGTCAGGCCGCCGCAATTGACAATTGTGTCATCTTTTGGCGGATTTTCTGACGATATTTCGTCTATTTTGCCATGTTCGAACCTGATAAAACCGCGTTCAATCGTCCCCGGCTTGTCCATCGTCATGATTCTGAGGTCAGTTAGTATCATTATCTATTCCTTTTCAAGAAATTCCGACGCCGAGATCGCCGCGACCGCGCCGTCTGAAACGGCCGTCACGATCTGGCGCACCTTCTTTCTACGAATGTCGCCCGCCGCGAAGACGCCGGGAACCGACGTCGCCATCGAATCGTCAGTCACGATGAAGCCGTTCTCAAGCGTCAGACCGTTGTAGAGCGACGTGTCGGGATCGCTTCCGATCGCGACAAAGAGGCCGTCGACCGCGATTTCGCGCCCCGAATCGAGCCTGATTCCCGTGAGTTTTGTGTCATAAATCAGTTCGGAAATGTTCGTATTTAACAATATTTCGACGTTTTCACACTTTTCGAGCAGATTCTTCTTCGATTTTGACGCACGGAGCGAGTCGCGTCTATGGCATAAACATACCTTTTCGCAGATTTTCGACAGGTATAAAGCGTCGCCGACCGCCGTCTCGCCGCCGCCGACAACCGCGACAGTTTTGCCTTTGTAAAACCCGCCGTCGCAGACCGCGCAGTATGAAATGCCCTTCCCGACTAGCTTTTTTTCGCCCGGCAGACCGAGTTCGCGGCGTTTTGATCCGCCCGCGATGATGATCGCGCGGCCTTCAAAGCTACCTGACGGAGTTTCGACGATTTTCGAATCAAGATCGACCTTCGTCACACGCTCGTAAATCACCTTCGCCCCGCAGGACTCGACCTGTGAAACTAGTTCCGTCGCGAGCTTCCAACCCTCAATCGGACCCGTCCCCGGATAATTTTCGATCTTGTCGGTCAGCGACAGCTGTCCGCCCGGCGCGTTCCCCTCGAAAACGACCGACGAAAGCCCCGCGCGCGACGAATAAATCGCCGCCGCTGCTCCCGCCGGTCCGAGTCCGATGATAATTACATCATATTTTTCCATATTTTAAGCTTCCTTTTTGAGATAATCCGACAAAAACTCAGCCTTCGCGCCGTTTCGCGCGGCGTTTCTGATCGCAGAGCTTATCGTCGCTGGCCGCTTTGAATCGGCTCATCATATCCTCGAAATCGCCCGATCCGCCGGATTTTTCTGGCTTCACGTACTCGATCGGCGGTGCTTCGTGGCCTTTTTCGGCCGGAACTTGTTTCATCGAGAGCGAAATCCGCCCGTTTTCGTCGATCTTGATCACCTTGACGCGGACGGTCTGCCCCTCCGAAAGGAAGTCGCGTATGTCGCGGACGAAGCCCGCCGAGATTTCGGAGATATGTACCATGCCGCTTTTTCCGCCTTCGAGCGCGACAAACGCGCCGAACGCCGCGATTTTTGTGACTTTTCCGCTTGTGATCGTGCCGATTTCGAGATCCATCGTCGTTTTCTCCTTGAATTAGCTTATCAAATCGTTATAGAAAATAATTTCATCCGGCAGCGCGTAGCCGAGCTTATCCTTGGCCAGCGCGATGACGTATTCCCGGTCGAACGGCGTGTTAAGCTTGTTTTCGAGCGCCTCGATCGAGTCGTTTACCGATTCGATGCGGGTGTTCAGGTTCGCTTGCTCGTCGCTCAGATTGTTGAATTTTATCTGGATGCTCACGTAGGTGATTATCAGAAAGACGAAGGCGAAGAAGACCGCGAGCTTCACGGGTATGCTCATTCGTATAGAGTGCATGAATTTCTTCCTCCGTTTTTGTACAAAGTGACTCGCAGAATTTCACGAGCCGCTCGTGTTCCCTCTTTTTTAGTCGCATCATGCGGCGATTCCTGAGCTTCGCCGCGATTTTTCCGATAGTATGCTGCCATAAGAAAGTATAAATTCGAGCAACTTTTCGCGCTATCGGAATAATTATCCGCTTAACAGTAAAGTGAATAAACCTTTGTAAAACTAGTTTTAGCAGCTTTCCGAGCCGCAGCGTCAATCGGCCGAAAGTCAGCCGCCAGACCGCAAATCCGAACGTCGCGCCGACGACCGCGTAGCTCCGCGCAAGCCCGTAACAGGTCGCGAAGACAAAGATCGACATCACCAGTGCGGACGTCACGAAAAAGCAAATATCCACAAAAAACGCAACTGCAGACTCGATTTTTCCGTCAATAAGCAGTCTCGGGAGCCTGAAAATGTCAAAAATTATCCCCAGCGCAAGGCCGACAAACGTAGCGTATAGCAGCGTCGACCACATTTCAGCCGGATCCCACGGGATCATGCGCGTCTCCCGAAGAGGCCGCGGCGTTTTGTCGGACGTTCGTCGAAGTAAAACACGCCGCCGATCTTCCCTTCAATCTCGATCACGCCGGTTTCGGACGAGAGATTTTTGATCCGAAGCTCGCTTCCGTCGACCGAAATTTCGCCGTTGCAGCTCGTCAGAATGATTCCACATTCGTCGAAACTCGCGACGTCCTCGATGCCCGAGATCGTCAGAAAGGTTCTGTCGCGCAGGTTTATCTCCTGCTTTTTATATAAATCGTTCATTATTTTCCTCCGCTTCCAGAATTTACTATAGTATATTCCGCGCATTGGAAAAATATGTCACGAGATGAATTCGTACATTGAGGCGGCGTCAGCCTTCGCCGTGAAGTCGCGGACGTCGAGAACCTTCAGTTTCGTCGTTCGCTCGCCGAATGAAATTTCGATCACGTCGCCGACCTTGACGTCGTACGAGGCCTTGGCTGGGCGTCCGTTGACCGAAACGTGTGCCGAATCGCAGGCGTCATTCGCGACGGTGCGCCGCTTGATGAGCCGCGAAACTTTCAAAAATTTGTCAAGTCTCACAATAATATCCCCTTTGAATAATGAAAATTCTCTGTTACGCACAACTCCATCCGGAAAAAGAGGCGGCAGACGGCCGCCGTCCCGGGCGACCGCTTGCCGCCCGAATCCGGATCGAGTTCGCAGGTGAGTCTTATCAGCCTTCGGTCTTTTCGTTGAGCGAAGCCTTGAGGGTCTTGCCGACAGTGAAATTGAGTCTGCGCGACGCGGGAATCGTGATTTCCTCGCGTGTTGCGGGGTTGATGCCCTTGCGCTCAGCGCGCTCCTTGACCTCGAAGGTGCCGAAACCGACGATCTGAACCTTCTCGTCAGCCTTGAGAGCCTCCTCGATCTTTGCGAAAACCGCGTTGACAGCCGCCTCGGCGTCCTTCTTCTTGAGGCCGGTGGCCTTTACGACCTCTTCGGTCAGAGTTGTCTTGTTCATTTTGTTTATCCTTTCGTTTGTGTTTTGAATTACCTCAAAATATCGGTATATACAAGTATACCATTTTTTTGTGAATTTATCAATACTTTTGCGGAAATTTCCTGAAAAATTTACAGGCGTTTTCGCGGCGATTTTTGGGCAAAAGGCAGAAAATACGCGTTTTTTCGGATTTTATTCGCCCTTTTGTGAACTTATCAGCGCGTCGAGCCGATCCGAGAGGAGTTTTTCGGGGTCGAGGCCGAGTCCCTTGGCGCGCGCGGCGAGCGAAAACAGCTCGTCCGCGATATTTTCGGCATCTGTAGAAGACGCTTCGACGCCGGTCGGAATTCCCAGCTTCTTACATTTCGACGAAATTTTGGCGGCACGCATCAGCGCGGGCAGCGTGTGCGCGACCGAATCCAACTCCTCGGCGGGCGATTTCAGATTTTTTTCCTTCCTCTTAATAGCGTCCCAGTTTTTGAGTACTTCTTCTGTAGAATCGGCCGAAACGTCGCCGAAAACGTGCGGGTGGCGGAGGATCATCTTCTTGCAGACGCCGTCGACGGCGTCCGAAAAGTCGAATTCTCCCGATTCCGACGCGATCTGCGCGTGGAAAACGACCTGTAGCAGCAGGTCGCCCAGCTCCTCGCAGAGCGATTCGGAGCTTCCGCGGTCGATCGCGTCGGCGACCTCGTAGGCCTCCTCGAGCAGGTCGCGGCGGATCGAGCGGTGCGTCTGCTCGCGATCCCACGGGCAACCCTCGGGCGAACGAAGAATTTTGACGAGTTCGATAAGATCGCCTATTGAGTATTTTTCTTTTTTGGCGAATTCGGAGATTTTTTCATTCATAATGACATACTTCCTTTACAATATTTATTTTTCCGCAATGATTTTCAGCATTTTTGAGCCGCATAACAGCGCGTAAATCCCGCCCGCAGCGCAGATTGCGACGACAATTCCGAACGGATTGACGCATAAAACCGCCGCCGTGACTGCCGCCCCGGCTCCGAAGAACCAGAAAACACAGTCGCCGAGCTTCAGCGCGCCGCCGAGTCCGGCCGATTCGATGCGGGCGATTGAAATCGCTACGGCTGTAAAATAGCACAAAAATGTAGAAATCGGCGTGCCGGATTTTCCGATAGTTGGAATCAGAAACCATGCCGAAACTAGTTTCACCGCGACTCCGGCGGCCATCGCCCAGAGCGTGTCGCGCTCATGCTTCGACGACTGAAGAATTGTGTTCGTCAGCGCGAAGAGGCAGACGAGAAAAGACGACGGCGCGAGCAAAGTCAGCATTCCCGCGCCCCTTTTTGCCATTCCGTCGTCAAAAAACAGGGCTAAAATCGGTTCGGAGAGCGAACAGAGTCCGACGGCGCAGGGGATCGCGATCGCGGCGGTGAGGCTGAACGCGCGCCGGCAGCGTTCGACGGCCGCCGAAACTTTTTTCGCGGCGAGCAGCGAAGTCAGCTCGGGCATCAGCGCGTAGGCCAGCGGATAGATCAGAACGGGCAGTAGATTGAACATCGGGAGCGCGAGTGACGAGTAATTCCCCCAGATCGCGGCAGCATCATTCTGCGAAAATCCCGTGTCGTGAAGCCGTCTGGTCATCAGAATTCCGTCCGAAAGCCCGGCAAGACTCGAAAGTCCGGCGGACAGCGTAATTGGTATCGCGACTTTTACCAGATTTTTAAGTATACGTGTATGAGTGTCAGGCTCAATTGACGATTTGTGCAATCTGACGAAGAAAGTCGACAGGTACAAGGTGAGCATCCCCGCGCCGACGCCGATCGTGAGTCCGAGCGCGGCGAAGGCGGCGGCCTTTTCGGTCGAAAATCCCCGTCCGAGCGCGTATTTCGCGAGCCCGACGCCGAGGAAAAGCTTCCCCGCCGCCTCAGCGAGCTGCGACAGCGCGTGCGGCACAAGCTCGCCCATC
>CAKSVM010000099.1 GCA_934503195.1 uncultured Eubacteriales bacterium | reverse complement strand
AGACGAGCGTTACGAGCGCTCTGATCTTCGGAGTAAGCTCATTGATGAACCATGCGATGAGCAGGGACATGAGGTAAGAAACCGGGCCGGTGATAGCCGCGAACACGAGGGTGTTCTGGCAGGCCTTTAAGAAGATGTCGTCGTCAAGGAAAAGTCTGATGTAGTTGTCCATGAAGATCGGCTTCGGAGCCTCCAGCATATTGAACTGCGTGAAGCTCAGAAAGATCGACAGGACGACCGGGAAGACGGTGAAGACGAAGAACAGGATCATGAAGGGTGCGATCATGAAGTACGCGGTTTTGTTGCGTCCTATTTCCTTCAGCGTCCACTGGAACTTTGTCATATCCTTGCGCGCCACCGGTCTCTTGACGGTATCAGCGGCTGCTGCGTTCTGTGACATTTGCGTTCTCTCCTTAATTGCAGATTTAGTAGTTTCACTGTCAAGGCCGCGCTTTTCGGGGATCCTTTCAGGATCCCCGGCGCGTTTTGGCAGGAGATGAGTTATTTTGTGTGCTTACTCGGAAGCCTCGGATTTCTTGGCTTCTCTGTCAGCAAGGGTTTCGCCGAGTTCAAGGGTATCGAGGTTGAACTCTTTACGCTTTCTCGTGATTTCCTTGTTGATATCGTCGATGTAACCGAGGAGAGCCTCGACCGGGTCGGCGTTGTTGTTGTAAGCGTCAAGGAATGCGAACTGAACGTAACGGCTGATGATGTATCCGCCGGGCATTTCAGGAATTGCGGCGAGGTTGTTGTACTGAGCGAGGATGTTCTGGAGGTCAGTGGTCGACCACGGGAGAGACTCGAGAGCCTCCTTGTTCGCGGTCGCGTACATCGCGCCCTGACCGACTATCGCGACCATTTCGTTAGCGTAGGTCGACTGAGTCTCGGCACTGGTGTACCAGTCCATGAACTTCCAAGCGTTTTCACGCTTTTCGCATCCGTTCATCATGATCATCGTGGAGATTCCCGAGATAGCGGTGTTGTTGATGTTGCCGTTCTCGTCCTCCATACCGATGACCGGTACGAACTCCCAGAGATCGCGGATCTCGGTCGCAAAGATCGAGAGCTGGTTGTACATTCCGCAGTAGTCAGCGAAGCCTATCGGCATCTCACCGGTTCTGAAACGGTTAGCGAAGTCGTAGGTTACGGGGAACGAATACTGAGTGAAGAAGGAACACATCTTGTCGAACGCCTCAAGCGCGATATTCGAGTCGAAGTTGATTCTCATACCGTCGTCGGCATACTGCTCGCCGCCCATCTGATAGAGGAAGAGCTGGAGTCCGCCGAGTTCCTTCGGGATACCGACGATCATGTTGTTGTACTGGAGGTACGGAACGATGCTCATGAGATCGTCCCATGTCTTCGGGATGTCAACGCCGAGTTCGGCGAAGATATCCTTGCGGTAGAAGAGCATCGAGAAGGACTGGGTCTCGGGCAGACCGTAGGTCGTTCCGTAAAGGGTTACGGGAACCATAGCGGCCTTAGAGAATCTCTTGGTCACCTCATCGAAGGTATCAAACTCGTTGAGCGGGAGAACCGCGTTACGTATCGCGTACTCGACCGGAGTACCCTGACCCTGTCCGAGAGCGATATCAGGTCCGGTTCCCGAAAGGGTTGCCGGGAGAAGCGTACCGCCGGTGACGAGCTTTAATTTTACACCGATGTTCTGCTTCGCGGTGAAGCCGTTATCGATCATCGAACGGACGACCTGCGCCTGATCGCGTCCGGTCTGGATCCAGACCTCGATGACGTCGTTTTCGTCAAGCTCGATGGTCGCTCCGAGGTTCGAATAGTCGGTGAAGAAGGACATCACGAACGAGCTGATTTCGAATCCGGCTGCCTGGAAGAAGTTTGCCTCAGCGCGCTCGATCTTTTCGCCGGTCGGCTGAATGGTGATGTGGTCGAAGAGCACGGGCTGGTTTCTGACATTGTTGAGCCATGTACCAAGCGTACCGATGTAGCCCTTGAGGGTGTCCATGTTTCTCGCGACCTCGTCTTCATCGGTCGCCATCTTCTTGAGGACGCGGGCGATGTTATCGAGGGTAGCGGTGTTCGAACCCTTGATTCCGTTGATCTCGGTGATGAGGTTCGAGACCGAGGTGAGTTCGAGCGACTGCGCGTAGAGATCCTTGATGGTGTCGGGGATCAGGTTTCTGAAGTTGTAGTCACGGTAATCGTCGGGATCCGCACCGGTGATCTGGAGGATCTTCAGGTAATCGCTGTTGATCGAGGTAAGACACTCCTGAACGCGTCCGATGATCTCGCTCATTCCGCCGAGAACGACTTCGAACTGGATGGTGTATTCCTTGCCCTCTTCGAAGTAGAACTGGAAGTTCGTGGTTCCGTCGTTTAGCGGAGCGGCCTGCCAGTTATCCGAGAAGTTGAACTGAAGGTAGTTGGCCTCTTCGAAGGGAATCTCGCCGTTTATGCGGATTCTTCTGGAGGTGTACATACCCGAGAGGTCCGACTGCTTGTATCTCGGAACGATTTCGTACATACCGGTCTTTTCGCAGGTGAAGGAGTATTCAACCCACTGACCGATCGTCTGCCACTTGGTGCTTCCGAGCGAGTTGAGCTTGGAGAGCGAAGGGCTCTGCGGCTGGGTGAGAGCCGAGGTTCTGTCGTTCTGAGGATAGATCGTTCTGTCGGAGGTCGCATCCGGGTACTCCGCCTGAATCGTGATCTTGTCCGCTCCGGTGGCTGCCGCCGCGCCGGAGTGGCTCGCGAGATATTCCTCATATGTAGGAAGATCCTCATAGGGAACAAGCTTTATTGACTTTATTACGAGTACTTCTCTCGACGCCTCGAGTGAGAGAGTGTGGTCGCCTTTTTCTATAACGATCTCATAAGGATCGATATCATATCCGGTCGAGTCGCATACGGTGTAGTTGCGCCATGTACTGACTATCGACTTCTGGGTTTTGATATCGTTGCCGTTGAGGTCGGTTTTGAAAACGGGGTTTCCGTTTTCGTCCTGAGCGTAATCGTCAGTCCAGACCTTTGTGAGCGAAAGATATCTCGTGCCTTTGAAGGGATAGGCGTCGTCGATCCTGAGCTTGCGCTCTATGTTCGTCGACTTACCGTCGGTCGGGAAGGAATATTCGATCTCGATCGAATACTTCGCGGTCGAGGGGACCGAGAAGTTCCACGTGACCGTTCCGTCCGCCGGAGTGAGAAGCGCGCTGCCGGACGATCCGTTGTAGTTGTTCACCACCTGGACCTTGGCGTCGGTCTTCTCTTTGTTGTAATTTGTTGCGTTGATCGTTATCTCTGACTTTGCGCGCGGGACGTTGGCGTTACGCTGGGCGTACTCACTGTAAATCTCCGCGTTGAGCAGATCCTGAATGTCGGCTATGTTGTAGCTGACTGTGGAGCTGTTCTTGTCGGAAGCTTTATCGTCAGCCGCCGAGGTAACGACACCGAGTGCCGAACCAAGCATTGTCAATGATAAAAAACAAGCAAGAAATCTTGTCGATTTTGTTTTCTTCATTAACCTTTCCTCCTGCCAAAAAATTTACTTTGAAGGGAACAGAGTAGCTTTTACCCGAACCATACAAAATACGCACGTCCTTTAGTAGATTGAGGCGCAAATCGGACGTGCGCCGTGTGTTCTGGGCTATGAGCCAACCGAAAGCCGGGCGTCTTTTCGGATGCTTTGAGTGAAGACGCTACTCGACTCTGCGATTTTTTCATACAAATATAATAACATATCATCGCAAAAAAGTCAATAGTGGCATTTTTTATATTGAATCAGGCGGCGTCTGTCGGAGTCGTGAAGAAGCCGCTCAGGACTTGTTCACATTTTTTCTCCGGCCTCTTCACCTGTCCTTCACATCACGGTTTGTTGTGAAGCTTTTGGACTATGTAATTCCTTTTTACTGAGTCTTGCCTGATTTTCGGCGTAATTGCTGACCGTTTCTGATTTTACATCAGATATGTTATGCGAGGTAATTTCTTTTTACCTTATCTTTTTCACAGATCTTCCGGCTCTTTCCACAGAACCGCCCTGATATTTTTGTGCAACCTATACAAAATTCGACTCCAATTTTCTACACCTATACGAATTGCACAAATATTCATCAGAAGCTCATTTTTCTTCCGTTTACTGGCATAAATGGAAAATTATGTTATGATTTATATCTTGGAAGTAAACATTCGCGCATAAGCTGTGAACTTACTCCTGCCGGAATGACGGTTCTGTGAAGAGCGGAGAATCCCTGTGTGATTTCCGGGGCAAAAATTCAGAGCGTACCGGATACGGCCCGGGACGCCCCGTGTGAAAATTCCGTGAAGTCACAAAGATTTCATTTTTGCCTCAGTGCTGCTTCTGACATGACGCGCAGTGTCCGTCGCAGTCCCCGGTCGCGATGTTGTGAGCGATGCCCTTCTTGTCATAGTAGTTCGCGATCGCCGCCTTTACCGCCTCCTCGGCCAGCACCGAGCAGTGAATCTTCTGGGGCGGAAGTCCGTCAAGAGCCTCGATGACCGCCTTGTTCGTCAGCTTCAGTGCCTCGTCGACCGTCTTGCCCTTGATGAGCTCGGTCGCCATCGAGGAGGTCGCGATCGCCGCGCCGCAGCCGAAGGTCTTGAACTTGACGTCCTCGATAACCTGATCGTCGTTTATCTTCATATACATCTTCATGATGTCGCCGCAGACGGCGTTTCCGACTTCACCGACGGCGTCTGCGTTCTCGATCTCACCGACGTTTCTCGGGTGAGCGAAGTGATCCATTACTTTCTCGCTGTACATATTCTATCTCCTATATAATATTGTAGACTTTTATTTGTTCCTGACCGATTCGTAGAGCGGGCTCATGTCGCGGAGTCTCTGGACGATGCCCGGGAGACGTTCGAGGATATAATCGACGTCCTCGTCGGTCGTGTCGCGGCTGATCGAAAGTCTCAGCGAACCGTGCGCGAGCTCGACCGGAACGCCGATCGAAAGCAGGACGTGCGACGGTTCAAGCGAGGTCGACGAGCAGGCCGATCCGGTCGAAGCGCAGATTCCCGCCATATCGAGCAGAAGCAGAAGGCTTTCGCCCTCGATGAACTCGAACGAGATGTTGACGTTTCCGGGGAGTCTTCCCACGCGCGGACCGTTGAGTCGGGCGTAAGGGATCTTTTCAAGGATTCCGTCAATCAGCCGGTCGCGCATTTTTTCTACGCGCGCCATCTCGGGGAGTCCATCAACCGCCATTCCGAGCGCCTTGGCGAGTCCGACGATATAGGCGACGTTTTCGGTTCCGCCGCGCTTTCCACGCTCCTGACCGCCGCCGTCGATGAGATTCAGAATCCGCGTCCCCGTCTTTATATAGAGTGCGCCGATTCCCTTGGGCGTGTGGATCTTGTGACCCGACAGCGCGAGCATATCGACTCCGAGGTCAGCGACGTTCACCGGAATGTTTCCGACCGCCTGAACCGCGTCGGTGAAAACGAGCGTCTTCGGGTTCTTCACCTTGACGGCCGCCGCGATCTCCTTTATCGGCTCGATCGTTCCGACCTCGTTGTTCGCGAACATACATTCGACGAGGATCGTGTCGTCGCGCATCGCCGCGACTACATCCTCGGGTGAGACGCGTCCATCCGAATCGACATCGAGATACGTGACCTCAAAGCCCTCTTTTTCAAGCGCGGCGAGCGAGTGAAGCACGGCGTGATGCTCGATTTTCGTCGAGATTATATGCTTTCCGCGGTTTGCCATCGCGTGAGCCGCGCCCTTGATTGCCCAGTTATCCGACTCGGATCCGCAGGACGTGAAGTAGATCTCGTTCGGCTTTGCCCCGAGAAGCGACGCGATCTTTTCGCGCGCGGTCGTCAGCGCGGCCTTCGCTTCCCTTCCCTTCTGATGAAGGCTCGAAGGATTTCCGTAGCCCTCGCCAAAGAAGGGGAGCATGGCCTCGAGCACCTCGGGAGCCGTTTTTGTGGTCGCCGCGTTATCGGCGTAAACAAATCTGTCTTCCATTTTTAACTCCTATTATTCTGATATGCGTAAATACTTAAATATTGTATACCAATTCTGCGCGTTTTGCAATAGTTTTCCGCAAATTTTCCTGTAAACTTTTTATGGATGAGCCGAACGGTCGAAGTTTTCACGTGAAAACGACATTACTTTATGAACGGTATTTTTCGGCCTCGGCGCAGGCGAGCGCGTCGCAGCGTTCGTTATACGGGTGTCCGGCGTGACCCTTGACCCAGTTAAAGGTCACCTTGTGGATTTCGAGAAGCCCCAGAAGCCGCTCCCAGAGATCGGGATTCAGAGCCGGTGTCTTGTCCGACTTGACCCAGCCGCGCGATTTCCAGCCGTAGACCCAGCGTTTTGTGATCGAGTCGATCATGTACTTCGAGTCGGAGGTGAGGAGAACATCGCAGGGTTCCTTGAGCGCCTCAAGTGCTTTTATCGCGCCGAGCAGCTCCATGCGGTTGTTCGTCGTCTTCGGCTCGCCGCCGGACAGCTCTTTTTCTACCTTATTATATACGATGATCGCGCCCCATCCGCCCGGACCCGGATTGTGCTTGCACGCGCCGTCGGTGTAAATGTCAACGTGCTTCATAAACGCTTACCGTCCTCGTAGCGGTCGAGGAAGATCTCGGCCCTGCCCTCTTTCACGAGCCGTACGAAATCCTTCGGATCCTTTATTCTTTCGGGTAGGTAGACTCCGGCGAGCTTTTCACGATATCCGTCGTGGTTGTCGGATCCGGCCGACTTCAACAGTCCGTAATTCTTCGCGTACCAGAACGCGGCCGAGTTGTCGGCGTCACTGCGGCTTGCGTTTATGACCTCGACTCCGTCGACGTCGCGCGGGATGAGCCTTATCGACTCGATGTATCCGGCCTCGCGGAAGGGATGCGCGTGGATAACGAGTCCGCCGTCGGCTCTGACCTTATTCATGTAGTCGCGCGGCTTCAGGCTCAGCTGATCGGGGTTCGCGAGAAGCCATTTTTTGTCGAGTCCGTAGATCAGAAAATCGTTTCCGCCCCAAGAATATTCCCACGCGAAGAAGACGTCGAGTCCGATTTTGTCGCCCTCGGCCTTAGCGTCGAGATATCCGGCCTCGAAGAGGTTCACCCTCTCCTCCCATGGAAGGTCACGCGGAACCGTCGTGTTGCCGTTGAAGAAGTGATCGGTTATGAAAATTCCGGTATAGCCGAGCGACTTATAGAAATCCGCCAGCTTCGCGCCGGGAATCGACGCGCACCGGCTCGTCTCTTCGGTGTGCGAATGCGTTTCGTATTTGTAATGCACGTTTTTTCTCCTTTAAGAATTTCTTTCCTATTATTATATCACATTTTACGGAAAAATTCAAATATTCCGCCTTAAAAAATCCCGAAAAATATTGTATAATATTTATGGAAAACGCCAACCTTCCCGAAAAATCCGCTACTCTATATATGGAAGGGCAAAAAAGCCCGACCGGAAAGGAAACCGACCATGGACAAACCAACCGCCGACCGCGTGATATGCGAATACACGAAAAAGATCTACGGATTCGCGATTTCAAAGACAGGCTCCATCGAGCGCGCAGAGGAGCTTGCCGCGCGGATAACACTCGAAGTCTACTCATCGCTTCTGCGTCAGGACAGGATAGACGATATCGGAGCCTATATCTGGCGGATCGCGATGAATGTACGCGCTAGGTTTGTCGACGAAGAGAAGAAAATTCCCTTCGCGCTCGACGAGATCGACCCGTTCGATCCCGACGACTTCACCGAGCGGGTCGAAAAAAGCGAGACGGCCGCGAAGCTCCGGCTCGAAATCGCCTACCTTTCAAAGCTCCGGCGGAAGATTCTGATTCTGCACTACTACAAAAACATGAAGCTCGCCGACATCGCGAAAGAACTGTCACTGCCGCTCGGAACGGTCAAATGGCATCTCTCGTCGGCGCGTGACGAGCTTCGGGAAGGACTTACAAAAATGAGAAGCACAGGAAACCTTGGAATATCCCCGATAACCTTTTCCTCGCTCAGCCACGACGGCAAGCCCGGAACGAACGGCGCGACCGAATACTACCTGAAGAGCCGCCTTTCGCAGAACATCGTCTGGGCGGCCTACCACAAGCCGCGCAGCCTGAATGAGATCGCCGACGAACTCGGAATAAATCCGGTCTGGCTCGAAGAGGATGTCGAAACGCTCTACGAGAACGGCTTCCTCGACCGGATCGGCGAGAAGTATCAGTCGAACATCCTCATCGACGATCCGACGCCCGAAAATGATATCGCGGTTCACGAGCTGAAGCAGAAGTACGCAAAGGAGATCGCGAAAACCTTCGGACCGAAGGTCATCGAAGCGTCAAGATCCTTCGACCGGAACGACATTTACATTCCGGGCGGGGAGGATTATCTTCTCGACTGGCTGTTCGCCGCGGTTTCGGCCTATGAGACGCTGAATGTGTCGTATGACAACTCAGCTTATGACAAGTACATGATCGCCAGAAAGGACGGCGGATGTTACATAGCCTTCGCGACTGTCAACCGTGAATACGATCTGCCATTCGCCATGAACAGATATTCCGCCTGCGGTCCGATGATGCGTGACACGAACAAATATCCGGTCTACTCGTGGCAGCTCCTTACCTACTATCATAATTTAGAATACAACTACGCCGACAACAAGTGGGAGGACTATGAATACCTCTACGAATTCTACACCGGGCGAATCAAGAAAGTTCCGGAGGACATCGAGAAGTACATGAGATTACGCAAGAAGGGCTATCTGACTGAGGACGACGAGGTGAACGTGATCTGCACGGATCATCACGGAAAGGATTCCCATGACACATCGTTCTGGAAGGCGATTCCCCACCCCGACGAAAACGAGACCGGACTGATCCGCGAGCTTTCCGACAAGCTGTTGAAAATCAGGCTTCCGCGATACCCCGAGCATATGCGTGACCTCGCAAAGCTCTATATCAGGGGCGCGAATGTAAGAGGATATTTCATCTCCGAACTCGTCGAAAACGGCTCGCTCAGACTTCCGACCGAAAAGCGCGCGCCGGGACTCTGCACGATCATGTACGCCGACAGGCTGCCCGGGAGATAATTCCCGCGAATAAGCCCTGACACAAAATGAGCCGATGATTTTGTCATCGGCTCATTTCTTTCGTTCGACGTTGTAACCGTAAAGCGGAGCGGAATCGGGCTTTTCGAATCCGACCGCTCTTGTGACCGCGAAGGAAATCTCCTTCGCGCGGAGAAAATCGACGCATCTTGCGGCGGCGTCCTGATCGCCTCTCAGCTTCGCGGCGAATCCGGCGATCGCGGAGGATTTCGCGAAATCCGCGCCCTTTATCATCCCGGGAAGCTCAAAGCCCTCGGGGCGCATCAGGGTCGATTTCGGAACTATCCCTGAATTATCGGTGAAAACAAGCTTTCCCGGCGAGGTTTCGATGATCCCCGACTCGCCGACAAGCCTCATCCGCTCGGTCACGCCGAAATTTCCGCAGAGCGCGCGGAGAATCGACTCGTTAGAGAGTCTCAGGAGTCCAACGCCGATCTTTATATCGCGCGAAGAATTTTCGGAGTACGACGCGTCGGCGACGCGGAGCTTTGTCGCGCAGATAACCTTTCCGACGCTTCCGGCCGACATGAGTCCGACCGGGATTTCCGGAATCGGCGAAACGGGTTCGTCGCCCTCGGCGTAGACAAGGCGGCCGATATCCCCGCGGCGGTAGAGTTCGGCGGCGAGGAGATTTTCGCGTCTGTGACAGCTATAGAGCGCGAGCGAGTAGAATCGCCCGCTCTCGATAACGGCACGCTCGATTCGGTTGATATCCCCGATCGTCAGAGCCATCGGCGGCTCGGCTAAAACGTCGAGTCCCTTTCTGAGAGCCTTGACCGCGAGATCCGCGCCGTTCGGGGCTTTTCCGATTATTACGGCCTTGATCCCGCAGGAGAGGAAGCGTTTATAATCGCGGAAGCAGTACGCGCCGAGCTTTCCGAGTTCTGGTTCGAGTTTGGTTAAGAGTCGGTCGTCGTTATCATATACGGCGGCGACACCGGCGTATCTCCCGGCAAGTCGGGAGGATATGATTTCGCGCGCGAATTCCGCGCCGACTACGCCGAAGGGTATCCGGTTCATGTTCTTCCTCCTTACGGGTAATTTTGTGAAACAGGGATTTGCAAAATTTACGCGGGGCGCGGAAAAGTCGGGTGAGACGAGACCGCGGGGCGACGCGGTGAATTATTCGTACGGCTCGGTGGGTGAGGGTGAGCCGAGAGCAAATGGCACGGAACGCAGAGAAATAGTTGTGCGGCTCGGCGGTGATGATGAGCCGCGCCCGAAGGGCGCGGTGGCAGCCCGGCTGAAAGCCGGGCTGCCGGGACAGTCGACAGCGGCGAGCGCGCCACGTGCCGCAAGGCACGTGGCGCGGCTGCGCGCCGCGTTTTGC
>CAKSVM010000098.1 GCA_934503195.1 uncultured Eubacteriales bacterium | reverse complement strand
CTCGACATCCCTGACCGGCACGGCGAACGAAAGGAATAAACAATGCCAATAAGAGACGACGAAAAGCTCATGCGGTTCGTGAACGAGGCTCTCGGCGAGGCCGAGGAAATCGCCGCCCGCATCGACTCCGAGGTCACGGCCGAGGAAAAGAAACGTCTCGATGAGGGCGAGAAAAAGATCCTCACCGAGGCCTACGAACTCATTCAGGGCGAACTCAAGAATATCCGCCGCGAAAACAGTCAGACCCTCTCGCGCGAGGTCATGGAACGCCGCCGCGAGCTTCTTCTCTACCGCGAGGAGATCATGAAAAAGGTCATCGACCGCGCGCGCGAAAAGCTCACCGCCTTCGCGGAAAGCGATGATTACAAGGACTGGCTCGTCAGACTCTGCGTGAACGTCCTTAAAAAGCAGAGTGCTTCCTTCACGATCTTCCTCTCGCCGAATGATCTGAAATACAAATACGCGATCCTCGAGGCTCTGGACGACCTTCTCGACGAAAAGCTCGAAACCGGGTCGACCGACGCCGCGCCGGTCTACAGCGTCACGCCCGACAAGAACATAAAGCTCGGCGGCGCGCGCTTCTACTCGGCGGCGCACGGAATCTCGATCGACGCCACGCTCGACGACGGACTGAATTCCGAGAGAGCGCACTTCAATTCCCTGCTCGGCCCGGCCGTCTCGGACGACGCCGGACTTCCGGGTAAACCCAGAGGGGGACAGGCATGAAAAAATACACTATCCACGGAATCAACGGCCCCGTCATCACGATCGCCGGAAAAACCGGGCTTGAGATGATGGAAACCGTCTATATCGGCGCGGCGCGGCTCATCGGCGAGGTCATCAACATCTCGACCGAGCGGACCACGATCCAGTGCTACGAAAACACGACCGGAGTCCGCCCCGGCGAGCCCGTCGTCTCAACCGGGATGCCGATGTCCGCGACTCTCGCGCCCGGACTCCTCACCGGAATGTACGACGGAATCGGACGCCCCTTAAAGGCTCTCGAAGCCGCCAGCGGTCATTTCCTCGCGCCCGGACTCGAAGTCCCGGCCGTCGACACCGAAAAACTCTGGGACGTTGAGATTAAATTAAAAGAGGGCGACGAAATCGCCACCGGAATGATCTATGCCGAGTGCGACGAGACGTCGGTCGTCAGAAACCGCTCGATCGTCCCCGGAAACGTTCACGGAAAAGTCACATTTGCCGCCGAGGACGGGGATCACACGGTGAATGACGTTTTAATTAAATACGTCGACGACGGCGGCGAGGAGCATGAGCTCTCGATGCTCACGAAATGGGCGATCCGCCGCCCCCGCCCGGTTAAGAAAAGACTCCCGATAAGCGAGCCGCTCGTCACCGGACAGCGGGTCATCGACACGCTTTTCCCGCTGGCCAAGGGCGGCGCGGCGGCGATTCCCGGCGGCTTCGGAACCGGAAAGACGATGCTTCAGCATCAGCTGGCGAAGTGGTCGGACGCCGATATCATCGTCTACGTCGGCTGCGGCGAGCGCGGAAACGAGATGACGCAGGTTCTCGAGGAATTCTCGGGGCTCGTCGACCCGCGCACTGGACGCTCGATGCTCGAACGGACGATCATGATCGCGAACACCTCGAATATGCCGGTCGCGGCGCGTGAGGCGTCGATCTACACGGGAGTCACCTTCGCCGAGTATTACCGCGACATGGGCTATAACGTCGCGCTGATGGCCGACTCGACGTCGCGCTGGGCCGAGGCTCTGCGCGAAATCTCCGGCCGTCTTGAGGAAATGCCCGCCGAGGAAGGCTATCCGGCTTATCTCCCGTCAAGGCTCTCGGCCTTCTACGAGCGCGCGGGACAGGCTGAGACGCTTTCGGGCAGGGTCGGGTCGGTTTCTATAATCGGCGCGGTCTCACCTCAGGGCAACGACTTCTCGGAGCCCGTGACGCAGAACACGAAGCGATTCATCCGCGTCTTCTGGGCACTCGAAAAATCGCTCGCCTACGCAAGACACTATCCGGCGGTCAACTGGACGACGAGCTACAGCGAATACACGCTCGAACTCGATGACTGGTTCAGAAAGCACGTCGCGCCCGACTTCCCGACGCTGCGCGCCAGAACCCAGAACATTCTTTCCGAGGAAAATCGTTTAATGGACATCGTGAAGCTGATCGGCTCTGATCTGCTCGCCGACGAGCAGAAGCTGACGCTCGAGACGGCGCGCTGCGTAAGAGTCGGATTCTTGCAGCAGAACGCGATGCACGAGATCGACTGCTCGGTTCCGCCAAAGAAGCAGTACGCGATGATGAAGCTGATCCTCGACACGAGCGACCACGCGAAGAACCTCGTTTCAAAGTCGATTCCGGTTTCGCAGATGAAAAAAGCCGGGATCTTCGACCTGCTCTGCCGCATGAAATTCGATCTGCCGAACGACGACGAGTCGGCGATCGCCGCGCTCCGCGAGAAGATAAACGGTCTCTTCTCGGAAATCGAGAAACGCTACGACATCTCGCCCGAAACCGCGAACTGACCCGGAAGTGAGGTAATTTTATGAATATAGAATATATCGGCCTTCGAAATGTCAACGGCCCGCTGATCGTCCTTGACGGCGTGCGCGGCGCGTGCTATGAGGAGCTGGTCGAGATCGCCGTGAACGAAAACGACCATCGCATGGGCCGCGTAATCAGCCTTTCGGGTGAAACCGCCGTGATTCAGGTCTTCGAGGGCACCGAGGGAATCTCGCTCACGAACACCCGCACAAGACTCACCGGACGCCCGCTCGAACTCCCCGTAGCCGCGGATATGCTCGGCCGCGTCTTTGACGGAGCCGGACGCCCGATCGACGGCCTCGGCGACATCTGCCCCGAGAAAAAGCTCGATATCAACGGCTTCGCGATAAACCCGGTCAGCCGCGACTATCCGCGCGACTACATCCGCACCGGAATCTCGTCGATCGACGCGCTCTGCACTCTTATAAAGGGTCAGAAGCTGCCGATCTTCAGCGGCGCGGGCATGAGCCACAACGAGCTCGCCGCGCAGATTGTCCGTCAGGCGAAAATGTCGAAGAACTTCGGCATCGTCTTCGCCGCGCTCGGAGTCAAGAACGACGTCGCGGACTATTTCCGCCGCTCCTTTGAGGAAACCGGCGTCCTCTCGCGCGTCGTGATGTTCCAGAATCTCGCCGGCGACCCGATCGTCGAGCGTATCCTGACGCCCAGATGCGCACTCACCTGCGCCGAGTATTTCGCCTTTGAGCGCGGAATGGATATGCTCGTCATCATGACCGACATGACCTCCTACGCCGAGGCTCTGCGCGAGGTCGCGTCGGCGAAGAACGAAATCCCCGGCCGTAAAGGCTATCCCGGCTACCTCTACTCGGATTTCGCGTCGCTTTACGAGCGCGCGGGAAGAATAAAGGGACTCGAAGGTTCGGTGACCCAGCTCCCGATACTCACGATGCCGAGCGACGACGTCACACATCCCGTCCCCGACCTCACCGGATACATCACCGAGGGTCAGATCGTCCTCGACCGCTCGCTTGAGATGAAGGGAATCTACCCGCCCGTGTCGGTTCAGCTCTCGCTCTCGCGCCTCATGAAGGACGGAATCGGCGACGGCTCGACAAGAGTCGATCATTCCGTGCTGTCGAATCAGCTCTACGCGTCCTACGCCAAGGTTCAGGACGTCCGCTCGCTCGCAAGCGTCATCGGCGAGGAGGATCTGTCGCCCACCGACAAGCTCTATTTCGAGTTCGGAAAGCGATTCGAGGACGAGTTTTTGACTCAGGATCGCTTCGAGAACCGCTCGATCGACAACACGCTCGACCTCGGCTGGAAGCTTCTCTCGATCCTCCCGCGCGACGAGCTTGAGCGCGTGAACGACGAGATGTACGAAAAATACTGCGCGAAATACCTCGAAAAGGGGGAGTAACCGATGGCGGTCACACCGACGAAAAGCAATCTGATGGCGATGAAACGCTCGCTTTCACTGGCGAATCTCGGCTATGAGCTGCTCGACCGCAAGCGGACGCTGATGGTCCGCGAGATGTCAAAGCTCTCGGCCGACGTCGACTCGGTGCGCTCCGAGCTTGACGAGGCCTTCCGCGCGGCCTACGAGGCCTTGCAGGAGGCGAACATGACGCTCGGGCAGAACGAGGTTCTGCGGATCGCCATGTCGCAGAATCCGGGCGATGACCTGACGATCCTGACCCGCTCGGTGATGGGCGTCGAGATCCCCGACATAAAGTGCGCGCCACTCCCCCGCCCCGACTACGGACTCAGCTCGACGAACGCGGTGCTCGACGAGGCGTACGTGAAGTTCGGCCGCGTGAAGACGCTAGCGGCTAAGGCGGCGGCGATCGAAAACAGCGTCGCGCGTCTCTCGGTCGCGGTGAAGCAGTCGCAGAAGCGCGCCAACGCGCTCAAAAACATCGTCATCCCCGACCTTGAGGAGTCGATCAAGTTCGTTTCGGATTACCTCTCGGAAAAGGAGCGCGAGGAGTTCACGACGCTGAAAGTGGTTAAAGGGCATAAATAAGGAAGCAAAGCATCAAAAATGTGTTGACAAACGCGATTCCGATAAAAAAATCATTATGCTTCATAAGCCGCATCCGCAATCAATCATGAAAGGCTATATGGTGAAAAATCTGATTGATTTTCTGAAAGGAACAGGTGAAATCTGATGGAAAACACACTTGAATACAAGGGCTATGTCACAAACATCTGTTTTGACGCCGAGGATCATATCCTTCACGGGAAAATTGAGGGCATCGACGACCTCGTGACGTTCGAGGGTTCATCTGAGGATATAGAAAATGAGTTCCACAGCGCGGTCGATGATTATCTGTCCTATTGCGAGGAAATCGGCAAGGAACCGTTGAAACCCTGTAAGGGAACACTCCGGGTGCGGATCTCGCCCGAGCTTCATCAGCGTCTCTCGACCTTCGCACTGCGGAACGGTCTTTCGATGAATCAGGCCGTTGAAAACGCGATAAGAAAATATGTCTCTTCCAAGACCTGAAAAAGGATCCCTCCCGGGATCCTTTTTCAGTATTCTCACCGGCCGCAGAAATCCGCGTAAGCCCCCGGCGTCGTCCCGGTCAGCTTCTTGAATGCCCGGATGAACGTCCCGACGCTTTGATACCCCACCTCGATCGCCGTCTGCTGGACCCCGTTCCCGCCCGAAAGCAGGATCCGCGCGCGGTCGATGCAGGCGAGCTCGACATACTCTTTAAGCGTCATACCCGTCTCGCGCTTGAAATCGGCCGCCAGCTTCGCGCGGCTCACGTCAAAGGCCTGCGCGATCTCGCCCGCCCCGAGTCCCGGCGAGAGATTGTCCGATATGTACCGCACGACTCCGTTTATGTACGCCGCGCCCGTCCGCGTCTCCGGGAAAAATCCCACCTTCCGGCAGCCGCGTAAAACGTCGAGTATCACCCCTAAAAGCGCGATCCGGCGCGAAGCGTCGGCCGCCTTCATGAACGGACGGATGTAGTATAAAAGCTCCGACAGACTGTCGCCGTCAAGCGTCAGGAGCGATATGTTCGACCTGAATAAATCCTCCGCGCAGTCGAGAAGCGGCTTGTTCCCCTTGAAGATCTCCGCGCCGAAATATATGTTGTACCGCTCATACGTCACCTCCGGTGCCGCCGTGACGCTGTGACAGGTTCCCGGAAAATGAAAGATCACGCAGGGTCCGTCCGACTCAACCCGGTCGCCGTTGTTCGTGATCACAAGCTTTCCCGACACGATCACCGACAGCTCATAGGTCGGATGCGTATGCTCAAATGAAAAATTCTGCCCGTTTCTCCGGACATAATCCCCCGAAATAACCTCGGAATGCGCTGTGTCTCCAGCCAAGGTCAGTCCCCCATTTCAACTGTTTTCTCTATTATACCACATAAATCGCCATAAAATCCGGCCGCTTACGAATAATTTACAGATTTTTCACATATTTTTTGTAGCAAATAGTTGACAAAATCATCCGTTTGGAGTATAATGTTGTTAGTTAGCAAACTATCATTTCGAGAACGCGGAAATCGCTGACTGGTTATAATAAACCTCCGCGAAAGTAAAAGTTAAAGAAAGGCACGGTAAAGCAAAATGACTAAGTGTATGTTGACACAGGACTACATCGACTCGATCAAGGAAAGAAGAGAGGATCCCAAGTATAACGCGATGATGCGCATCGGCGACGTCGCAAAGCTCCACCACGACCTCGTCAGAAAGAACTCTGACGACGACGGACTTCCGAGCAGCTACAGACTCCTCCTCTATCATCTCTCGCAGCTTGACCCCGGCGTGACCCAGCTCACCCTCGTCAAGGCAGCGAACCTCAAGCCGCCGACAGTCAGCGTCACACTCCAGAAGATGGAAGCTGACGGACTCGTCATCCGCAAGTCGAACGAGCATGACCTCCGTCAGACTCTTGTCTATCTCTCCGACAAGGGACGCGAGATCAACGAAAAGATCCGCGCTTCGTGGGTAAACGGCGACCAGATCGCTACCGCGGGACTCACCAAGGAAGAGACCCAGACCCTCTGCAAGCTACTTGACAAGGTCGCGGACAACCTCATCGAAGCCCGCTGAATTTCATTCACGCTACAGGAATCTGTCTGAAGAATAGTCTTCAGGCCGCGAAAGGAAAAGAATGAAGCTCGCAAAATATCTGAAGCCATATTGGATATTCGCGATCCTCGCTCCTCTCACGATGGTTGGGGAGGTCTTCATCGACCTCCTCCAGCCGAAACTGATGGCGAAGATCGTAAACGAGGGCGTTATCGGCCACGATACCGCTCTTATCATCACAACCGGCATAACCATGCTCGGTCTTGTCGCCGTCGGCGGATGTTTCGGTATCCTGTCGGCGGCTTTCGCGTCAAACGCCGCGCAGTCGTTCGGAAACGATCTCCGGAACGACGCCTTCGATAAGGTCATGCACCTCTCGCTCCAGCAGACCGACAAATTCACGACCGGATCGCTCGTCACCCGCCTGACAAACGACATCACCGCCGTTCAGGACATGGTCTCTATGATCCTCCGTATGTTCGTCCGCGCGCCGATGCAGTTTATCGGCGGAATCGTAATGGCGGTCGCGATCAGCCCGAAGTTCGGAATCGTGCTTGTCTGCGCGCTTCCCTTGCAGCTGCTGCTCGTCTTCCTGATGCTCAAAAAGGCCACGCCGCTCTATATGTCGGTGCAGAAAAAGCTCGATAAGGTCAACTCGGTCGTTCAGGAGAACGTCACCGGAGCCAGAGTCGTCAAGGCCTATGTCAAGGAAGAGCACGAGATCGGCCGCTTCAACGCCGCGAACACCGACCTCAAAAACGTCAACCTGAGCGTTCAGAAGCTCATGGCGACCCTCTCGCCGATCCTGATGCTGATCATGAACGGCTCGGTCATCGCGATTCTCCTTGTCGGCGGACGCGAGGTCGAGGACGCGATCGGCGTCGTCGGCGGAATGAAGGTCGGCGACGTCATGTCGGCGATCACCTACATAACCCAGATCTTAATGTCGATGATGATGGTCTCGATGATGTTCCAGTCGCTCACCAGAGCCTCGGCCAGCGCGCAGAGAATCATCGAGATCCTCGACTCAGATCCCGCGCTCGTCGACGCGAAGAAGATTCCCGAGACGACCGAAACCGGAGCCGTCGATTTTAAGAACGTCAGCTTCCGCTACCCGAACTCGGCCGGACGCCCCGTGCTTGAAAACGTCAATCTGAGCGTCAGAAAGGGCGAGAACATCGCGATAATCGGCGCGACCGGATCGGGCAAATCGTCGCTTGTCAACCTGATTCCGCGCTTCTACGACGCTGACTCGGGCGAGGTCCTCATCGACGGCGTCAACGTGAAGGAATACGATCTTGAGACGCTCCGCCACAAGATCGCCTTCGTCCTCCAGAAAACCGAGCTTTTCTCAGGAACCGTCGCCGACAACATCCGCTGGGGACGCCCCGACGCGACCGACGAGGAAGTAAAGTCGGCCGCGAAGATCGCTCAGGCCGATGAGTTCATCGAAAAGTTCGCCGATAAGTACGACACGATAATCGCCGAAAAGGGCGCGTCGCTCTCGGGCGGACAGAAGCAGCGAATCGCCATCGCGCGCGCTATAATCCGCCGCCCCGAGGTGCTGATCTTCGACGACTCGACCTCCGCGCTCGACCTCGGAACCGAGGCAAAGCTCCACAAGGCGCTCCGCGAGAACATCACCGACACGACGGTGATCATGATCGCGCAGAGAATCGCGTCGATACGCAACTGCGACCGGATCGCGGTCATCGAGAACGGCACGATAATCGCCTTCGCTCCTCACGACGAGCTGATGAAGACCTGCGCGACCTACCGCGATATCTACGATTCACAGCAGAGAAACGGAGGCAGTGACAATGGCTGAAAACAAGAACGAACGCCCCGTGATCTCGATGCGTCCGGGCGGAGGCGGCCCTCCCGGCCCCCACGGCAGAATGAACGCCGAAAAGCCGAAGGATCTCAAGGGCACGCTTTCAAAGCTCATCAAGTATATCGGCAAGAACTCAAAGCTCCTTATCGCGCTTCTGGTGCTTGTGATTCTGATAGCGCTTCTCAACCTCGCCGGCCCCGCGCTTCAGGCCGAGGCGATCAGCGCGATAACGATCGACCATGACGGCGCGCACGTCGATTTTGACAAGCTCTACATGGTCGTGGCGGTCATGGCGGGAGTTTACGTACTCTCGTCTCTGCTGACCTATCTTCAGGGCGTCGCGGCGGCCAAGCTGTCGCAGAACACCGTCTCGACGATGAGAGCCGATCTCTTCGCGAAGATCTCGTATCTGCCGATCCGCTACACCGACACTCACCGTCACGGCGACATCATGAGCCGCATGACGAACGACGTTGAAAACATCTCGAACTCGGTCTCGCAGTCGATCGCGTCGCTCTTCTCGGCGGTGATCACGCTTGTCGGATCGTTTGTGATGATGATCTATTACAGCCCGATTCTGACGGTAGTGGCGATGGTCACGATCCCGCTGACACTGCTTGTGACGACGAAGCTCTCGAAGTTCATGCGGAAGTATTTCGTCGCTCAGCAGCAGCTTTTAGGCCAGCTGAACGGCCACATCGAGGAGACCGTGACGGGCTACAAGACGGTCATGGCGTACTCAAAGGAGGACGCTTCGATCACAGAATTCCGCAAGATCTCGTCGGAATACCGCAGAGTCGGCATCAAGGCGAACATCTGGGGCGGAATCATGGGTCCCTGCATGAATATGATCGGAAACCTCGGTTACCTGCTCATCGCGGCGGTCGGAGGATATCTGGCGGCAGGCTCGGGACTAGGAATCGACGCGATTCAGGCGGTTTTACAGTACTCGAAGCAGTTCACGCGCCCGATAAACGAGATCGCGAACCAGTACACGCAGATTCTGACGGCGGTCGCCGGAGCCGAGCGCGTCTTTGAGATCATGGAAGCCGGCTCCGAGCCTGACGAGGGCAAGAATCCGGTAAAGCCGGAGGAAATCCGCGGAAACATCAGCTTCAAGGACATAAAGTTCTCGTACAAGGAAGGCGAGCCGGTTCTGAAGGGCTTCAACCTTGATGTGAAGCAGGGACAGAAGATCGCGATTGTCGGCGCGACGGGATCAGGAAAGACGACGGTTGTCAACCTCCTGACGCGTTTCTACGACATCGACAGCGGAAAGATCACGATCGACGGAATCGACATAATGGACATTCCGAAGAACACGCTCCGCCACGCGATCGCGATAGTTCTTCAGGATACGGTACTCTTCTCGGACACGATCGCGGCGAACATCCGCTACGGCAAGCTTGACGCGACCGACGAGGAGATGAAGAAAGCGGCGGCCACGGCCAACGCCGACGTCTTCGTCGAGCGTCTGCCCGAGGGCTATGACACGGTTCTCGCGGAATCGGGAAGCGATCTCTCACAGGGACAGCGTCAGCTTCTCTCGATCGCACGCGCGGTTCTCGCCGATCCGAAGATCCTGATCCTTGACGAGGCTACGTCGTCGGTCGACACCCGAACCGAGATGCACATTCAGTCGGCGATGGTCGCTTTGATGAAGGGACGCACGAGTCTCATCATCGCGCATCGTCTCTCGACAATCCGCGACGCCGATATGATCGTCGTCCTTGACGGCGGCGTCGTCGCCGAATGCGGCTCCCACGACGAACTTCTCCAAAAGCAAGGCGCGTACTACCGCCTCTACCAGAACCAGTACGCTGGTTTTGCCACTTAAGATTTATAATTTACTGGGGGCGGGAACCCTCCTTTGAAAAGGAGGGTTCCCGCCCCCAGACCCCCACCCTCCCCTGAAACTTCAGACACTTTGGTTTCGGGGGAGGGATTATTTTTGCGCGGACGTGGAAGTTTACGGGATGGTGGAGAGGCTGCGGTGCGCTGTGGAAAATCTGCGGTTTCGCGTGGGTGGATTTACGGCGTTATGGCGGGGATTTATAGTTCGCGGCGCACATTGGCGGCTGTCGGAATCGCTGACGAACGCGAAAAAAAGTAGTTTTTTCAGGCGCGGAATCCGCTCTGATATAATTTTACCTGAATCGCCAGAGGAACGCGAAGCGCGGCGTTTGCCGCGCTTCGCGTGTTCCGGTGCGCCACGGCGCGCCGGAACGGCTCGCGTCCGGGCGGCGAAGCCGCCCGGACG
>CAKSVM010000097.1 GCA_934503195.1 uncultured Eubacteriales bacterium | reverse complement strand
GCGTCCGCCCGCCTGAATTATCGAGTCAAGCCCGGCGTTCTCACGGACGACGCGCGGAAAATCGACGTCGACTCCCGCTTCAATAAGCGACGTCGAAATTACAACACATCGCTTGTTGTCCTTCAGCCGTTCTCTTATTGTCTCTATGCTCTTTCCGAGATGCTTTGGCGTCATGTTGGTCGAGAGGTGGAAAACTCCCTCGCCGCGCAGCCTTTCGTAGATCGTCCGTACGCCTTTTTTCGAGTTCAGCACGCAGAGTGCTGATTCGTTTTCGCGGATTTTCTCGCTGAGCGCGTCGTCATCGAGCTTTCCGAGACGCTCATATCTCGCTCTCGCGAAATCGGAATACATCTCCCCGACCTCCGGGCAGATCTCACGCGCCGCGATCGAATTCTCCGAAAGCAGCGTTTCGAGTGCCGGTTGTGTCGCCGTGCAGAGAAGCGCGGTGGCGCGATAGTTTCTCACAAGCTCGACAATTGCCCGCAGGCAGGGGCGCAGGAGATTCACCGGGAGCATCTGCGCCTCGTCGAATATGATGACACTTTCGGCGATATTGTGTAATTTCCGGCAGGATGAAGTGCGGTTCGAAAAGAGTGACTCGAAGAACTGAACATTCGTAGTCACAATAATCGGCTTGTCCCAGTTCTCGCTGGCAAGCTCAGCGTCGGAACGCTCGCCGCTCTCATCGGTTCTGAACTCGGCCGTGCTGTAATGGCCGAGGACGTTTCTTTTGCCGAATATCTCTTCAAATATCGAGACGGTCTGTTTTATTATGCTGACATACGGAATAACATAGATTATCCGCTTCATTCCGTGCTTTTTCAGATGCCAGAGCGCGAACGCCATCGACGAAAGCGTCTTTCCGCCTCCGGTCGGAACGGTCAGACGATAGACTCCCTTTTCCGAATCCGCGGCTTTCCGGCAGCCTTCAAGTATCCGGCGGCGGTTTTCGTTGAGCTTTCCGTCCGCGCCGGAGAACCTTTTCATGTAATTATCGAACTTTTCTGTCAGCGCATCGAACGGTTCCCCGCCGTCGCGGACGACCTTTCCGTCCGACATGAATTCCTCCGTGTCGAGAAAATCCGCGTCGACAAGCGACGAAAAGAGCATCCGCCCGAGAAACTGAAACGGAAAGAAGCTGTCAGGATTCTTTCCGCTCGGCATAAATTCCGCCGGAAGCGCGCCAAGAGCCGGAAGCTCGCCGAGTTCGTCCTTATACGCCTCAAAGTCAACGCCGTAATTCTCACGCCGCCGGAACTTTGCGAAATACGTCGCGTCGTCTTCGGTGTCTCCCTTGCCGCCCGTGTCGGGAAGTCCCGAATGATGCCCGGCGATTATATAAGCCTCCAGCATATCTGTAGCCTGACTCGCCGAGCCTTTCACAGACGCTCTCTTCGCGAAAAGGTACATTCCCGCCGACGAATGCTCGTAGCTCTCTTTTCCGCCGTCAAGCCGACGCTGAAATACCGGAGAGTACTTCCCCGCGTCGTGAAATTTTCCGCCGGCCCGACCCGCTTCGGCAAAACCGAAGCTCCCGGCGAATTCCGCCGCGCGGTTCGCGGTTCCTTCCGCGTGAGCGAGAATCGTCTGCTCACGGTTGTCCTCGGATTTGTGCGCGAAATATTCTTTCATTTATCTCCTCTTTTCATACTATCAGCGTGTCGGTCACGTCGAATGACGGCTTCGCGCCGATGTGCTTCACCTTGCTTTCGTAAGAATTTCCGAGATTGTAAAATCTCAGACTGTCCTTCTCCCTGTCGATCAGCTTTTCAAGCTTCGCTTCGACCTCGCGGAGCTTCGCGCTGTCAAGCTGACACTCAAAGACCGAATTCTGCACCCGCTGACCATAATTCACACACTGCTTCGCCACCTGCCGAAGCCGCTTTCTTCCGCCCGCGTCCTCGGTGTTGACGTCATAGGTTATAAGTACAAGCATTTTTCACCTCCAGAGATATGGCGGATATTCTGCCAGATCTCCGCGCATATGCCTTGACAAAAGCTGCGCCTGAATGAACGGAAGTATTCCCCACTCGCATTTTTCGCCTAGGAATGGATGATTCACCGTTTCCTTCTTGCGTTTCTGCCACGCCGCGAGGAATTTCTTCCGCGCGTCGTCGGTCAAAAGCACCGCGCCGTTCTCCTTTTCAGCAAAATCCACCGCCGCGATCTGCCTTAAGTTTATAATCGAAAGCACGAATCTGTCGCAGACGACGCTTCGGAATTCCTCCATAAGGTCGAGCGCGAGCGATCTTCGCCCCGGTCTGTCAGTGTGCATAACTCCGACAAACGGATCGAGTCCGACCGCGGACAGAGCCGACGCGCACTCATTCGCGAAGATCGAATAGCAGAACGAGAGCATCGCGTTCACCGGGTCGCAGGGAGGACGCTTTTCGCGCGTTCCGAATCTGAAGTCCGACCGATTCTGGAGTATCATCTCGTTGAAAACCGAGAAATAGCAGTTCGCGTTCACGCCCTCAAATCCGCGAAGCTCTCCGGGATTCCCCGCGCCGCGGATCTTCGCCAGCGAATCGCCGAGATAATCTGCCGCCTTCTTTATCCTCTCGCTGTCGGCCGACATCGGATGATCGCGTAAGAATCTTGTCAGAACCGATCGCGAATTCGCCGTTTTCGCGCCGATCATGTTCTTCGCGATCATGAGCGAACGCTCCTCGTCGTCGGCGATCCGGTACTGTTCGCGCCTGAGGAGAACGTTTCCGCTTGTCTCGCCCTCTACACGGCAGAGAAATCTTCCGTTCTGTGAAAAGAACGCGAGTCCGATACCAAGCTCAGACGCGTGGCGCATCAGTGCCGGACTCGCGCCCTGCCAGCCGAAGGTCACGATATTTTCCAGATTATGAAGCGGAGCCCGGAGCTTTTCATCGCTTTTTACGCTGACAACGACATTTTCGCCGTCAAGCGAGAGATACGCGTCGGGAGTCGTCACGTAGAGTGTGTTCAGGAGTTTTTTCACAGCTCGTCACCGGCCTTCCATATGCTTTCGGTATAATCCTTTACGGAACCGCATTTTCCAAGCTTCGGAAGGCATATATCGGCAAGCGAACAGGAGCGGCATTTCGCCGTTGGCTTCACCTTTGGTGTGTATCCGCGGTCATAGAGCGCGCGCATCTCAGTGAGCATCGACACGACCTCCTCACGAAGCGCGGCGTCAAGCGCCACCGCCTCCCGCCGCTTTGTCTCCATGTAATAGAGATAGCCCGTCCCGATCTCGGCGCAGAGCATTTCCTCAAGGCAGATAGCCTCGGCGCAGAGCTGAAGCCGATCGGCGTCGATCTCCTTTGAGTGTCCGCGTTTGTACTCAACCGGAGTCGGGAGCCACAGACCGTCCCGCCCCGAGATCCTGACGCCTGAATCGTCGCGTCTGAACTCCACAATGTCGCACTTCCCGACGATTCCGTATTTATCCGAGCGCACCGGAACCGCGCGGCTTATCAGAAGATCCCCGCGCTTTTCGGTAAAATATGGGTCGTCAGCGTTGTCGTGCTTAAGTTTTCCGTCGACCGTGAGATAATTCTCCGCCCACTGCGACTCGATATGAATCAGCGCCCACTGTCTGCGGCAGAACGAGAAATGCTGTAAACCCGAAATGAGAAGATCACTGTCAGAAGCGTTCTGTCCTGAAAGATTTTCATGCACACTCATTTTCGCTCTCCTTTGCCTGTCATCATTTGTTACAATTTAATTATATCATACCGAGCGTGTGTTTGTCAATAGCTGCCAGACATTTTCTTCGTTTTTTCGAGGATAAAGCATAAAAAAAGCGGATATGCTCCATTTTACAGAACATATCCGCTTTTCAAGGCCGGTTATTCAAGATTTTCGAAGGTCGCGACAGCCTCATCGTACGCAGTCATGATTGATTCCTTAAGCGAATCCATCTTGGACACATAGGTCGTTCCTCTGTTCTCATAGAGTTCGAGCGAAACCACATTGTTGAGATTTCCGATATTGTACGCCGCGAACATATCGTAGACGATGTTGTCGGTGTTGAATATCATTTTCAGCATCTCGGCCGATTCCTCGTCGGGTGCCTTCTTCGACTTCATGACGCCCTCAATGAAGGCCGGGAGCGTCGAGGTATGCGAGTCCTCGCAGAGAGCCTCAAGCAGGATGCTTGTCATCTCCATATCCTCGTCCGAAAGCGTTATCGGAACCGCGATCGCGCCCGAGTTGTCATACTGAACGGTGGTCAGATATTTCTCCTGATTCTCATCGTATTTCGGCATCGGAAGAATTCCGTAGCAAACGTCGCCCTTCAGGTTGCGGATCGTCGAGAGAACCTCATTGAAGAAGAGCGCGCGGCCTTCCTCAAAGATGGTGCGCGGAACGAGTCCGTTCTGCCAGTTGTTCGAGACAACCTCGCCCCACGCGGTGTCGTCGGTGAGGATAACCGATGTCAGCTTTCCGATCGAGTCGAGCATATGCTGCGAGGTCAGGGTTATCCCATAGCTTCCGTCGCTCTGCTTTTCGGAGAAGCGGTTTCCCATGCTGAAAAGCACGAATGGAATGTAGGTATACGAACCTTCGACGATGCCGAACTGATCCTCGTTGAAGTCGCTTATCTTTCCGTCGCCGTTGAGATCTGACGACGCCAGTCCGGCATACTGGTTCAGAACGTCGATCGTCCACTTACCGTCGCGGACAAGATCGTAGAGATCCGGGAGATTGTAATCCTCCGCGAGATCGAGGTTCACAAGCTCCACGGGCAGACGCTGCTTTTCATAAAGTACATAGTCGCCCGTAAAGACGCAGAGCTTGCCGCCGATGCTGAACGACTCATTCGCCTGACTGCTCCACCACGGCTTTGAGAGATCGAGATAGGTCAGCTTGTCGGTTGTGGTGAAAATTCCGGTCAGCGTGAATTTTGTCATCTCGGTCGGTCTGTCGGCGACCAGATTGTAATAGCAGTCGTCGGCCATGACCTGAGTATAGGCCTTTGACGCGGCGAATTCCGCGTTTTCGGTCGTGATCTCGACATTGAAGCGATCCTCAATCCGGCGGTTGCGGTTGAAGACGGCGTCGTTCAGGATCTCGCCGTTCTGCTCCTCGGCGTCATACTCAAAGAAGTTGTGCGTGTGTCCTTCGCTTACATAACGCTGAAGAATCGTGAATTTCGCGTTGTTGAAATTTCTCTCCGGAAGATCCGACGTGATGACCTCCTCGGTGGTTTCCGCGTCAGACGTGCCGTCGGTATTCGTTCCGTTTTGTGTGTCGCTTTCTGTGCCGGGCGTTGAGCCGCATCCTGCGTTCGATAAAAGAATCGCGCCGAGCAGTGTGAATGTGAGAATCTTTCGGGAATTCCGTGCTTTCATAAAAAATTCGTTCCTCTCTTACAAAGTTATCGTGTTTTCCGTGTCAACGATTTCCCGGTGACAACAATATTCTACCGTAAAACCCGGCTTTTGAAAACGGCTGGTTCAGATATACGCGGTATTTTTTCGAAGTAAAATTTGACTTTCCACGCCAAAAGCGAAGCGGCAATATTCGTTATGTGCGGTATTTTCAAGGGATAACCTTACCGCCGGGGGTTGATTTTTCGGGAAACATATGCTATAATTGAACCGCAAATAACTATCTGGAGAACTCAAATGGTCTACTACACACTTGAAATCTTCTCGCAGCCAATCATCGAATTCGCCGTGTCGACGACCCAGAAAATCGAGAATACGAAGCTGAATATCATTGATCACCGCGAGAATACCTTTGAGATCGGAACGGCACTTGGATGCGATATGAGCATCGAATCGGACGGCGTTCCCGATATACGTAAGGAAGGGACGCTCCGCGTCTATTTCCCGGATCGGAAATACGTCCTGAAGCCGCTGAAAAGCGAGGAAGCCACACATTTCATGGCCGAAAGCCTCGCCTTCCGCGTCGACGACATGAAGCTTGAACGCGTCGAGATAAACGGCGAGGCCGAGACGATGGAATGGATGGAGGGACTTTCGCCGGGAGTCATCATTCTCTCCGAGACTCCGACCGAGTCCAAAGAAAAAGATTCATCGGCTCTCAGGCTTATCGAGTCGATGATCAACTGCCGGCTCGACATTTCAACGTCGGGAAAGCTGAAATGCCTGTCCTTACTCTATGAACTTCTCGCGACGCTCGATTTTTCAATCCGCCAGCAGATCCGCACGCGATTTGAGAAAATGCGGAATATCCCGTCAAGCTCGTACTATCACGTCTATCGAATCAAAAAGTACATAAACTCGGTTCTGCCCGAAAAGCTCACCGTGGCGGCGATCGCGAAGGCCGTCGGCCTGTCTCCCGATTATGTCGGAAAGATCTTCCGGAATGAATGCGGCATGAGCATTCCGTCGTACATCGCAAAATGCCGCGTTGAGTGTATCCGGAGCTTCATCCGCTCAAATCCCGACACACCGCTTTCAGAGACCGCCGCCATGGCCGGGTTTTCGGATCTCCGCCACGCTCAGCGGGTATTCAAGCAGTACACAGGAATCACGATGTTCCGCTGCCGTCAGCTGAACGGCGGACTCACGCTCTGGCACAGAAATCCGTGGGAGGAGCAGAATCTTGAGGGCGATATCTTCGTCCGCGACGAGGAAAACCGGGATATCAGAAACTGACCTGTCACTGCCCCATCACGCTCCGCTTTGAGATCACGGCGCGGTTATAGATCATCGCCGCGACAATGAGAATCAACGAGATTAGCGACAAAATCTGCTGTCCGTAAACCGTGACGCCGAAGATCGTGTTGCCGTTTGCCTGAACAGCTCCGAGAATCCGGCTTCCGATCAGAGAAGAGATGAAGCCGAAGATCCCGCCGATGCTGTTCTTGATCGCGTTTGCCTGAACGAAGCTCGTTTCGGGGACGTAGCTGTATACGATGTTCGAAAAATTCTGTTCGGTTCCGGCAAGGCAGGCGGAGTAGAGGATCGTGTAAACGATAATAAGATACCACGTCTTCGGAGTGGTGAAGACATTCACGAAGAACGCCGCCGCGGCGATCATCATCGCGAGTCCGATTCCCCGCGCGTATGAGGTTCTGTCAGAATAACGCCCGAAGCCCCTTGACACCAGAAAGCGGCAGAAATTTCCGAGGATGTTTATCATCTGAACCGCTCCGACGGTCAGCGCGAGATCCCTGATTTTGTAGATTCCGAGGAATCCGATCGTCAGGTAGCAGGCCGACTGCCACAGGACATTGAGAATCACGACCGAGCGTAAGCCGCGGTTTCCGATAAGACCAGATATCACTTTTCTCACCGGGATTTTCGAAGCATTCTCAGGCTCGGCGCGGTTTTCGATCAGCGAGAGCGTGACAAGATCCAATCCCGAGATGATAAGTCCTATAACAGCCACGACTAAAAATCCCCCGCGAAGATTCCCTGCCGCCTCAAAGCCGTCGATGAGCATTCCGATCGAAAGACTGAAAACTATTCCGACGATAAGCGAGATCATCTCCTTCCCGGCCGAATAGACTCCGCGCTTTTCGGGATCGACGAAGGAGTTCGCCCAGCGGTAGATTATCGAAAGGACCGTGTAGCGGAACGAATAGGCGATAAGAATCCCTGAAACGACAATAAAGGTCTTTACCCCGCCCGGAAACGGGAGCGTCGGAACAAAGTAAAGCGACGCGAATATCACCTGACTTGTGACATGAAAAATTATCGCCGCCCGTTTTACGTTCTTTATCCTCGGCGCGAGAAATATCGCTGCGAGCTGAAAAAGGAACGCGGCGGCTATGAATGAGGAGATGATGCCGATGAAGGTATCGCCCACGCCGATATCCGACAGGAGCTTTGCGAGATAGGAATCCGACATGAGTATCGTTATGAGATACTCGAAAGTACACTGTGCGCGGTAAGCTCCGCGCGAGCGTCGATACGCGTGAGAATCAAAAACTGACCGATCCATTGAGAAATATGACCTTTACCTTTCAGACATTTTGCCGTGTGAAAATCCGGATAACAAAAATTGTAACAGATTCATGCGCCGATGTCAACGGTCATATCATGCCGACGCGGTAAAATTCCCGACTATTATAAAATCATAATATTTATTTAAGAAAGGTTTTAATCATGAGTATACGCATCTATCCGGTTCAGAAAGTCGAAACGCCGCGTGTCGGCTACAAGGTAAAAGTAAACGGAAAGGAAGTTCTGACCGACTCCGCGCGGGTCTCGGCGGTTCCGTACAACCGCCGCTGGCCGGGTCATCAGCGGCCGCTCGATCAGACCGAGGCCGCCGAATTTCTGTCAATGGCCTCAGACGAGCCGCTGAGCTTCAGCATCACCCTCCCGCGCCCCTCCGACAAAGTGAAAATCCGCCCGAAATCGCTCGGAGTAAAAGTCAGAAAGCTCTCACCGACCGAAATCGCCTTCGAGCTTCCGTGCGACGCGTATTTCACCGTGGAACCCTACGGACGCCACGAGGCACTGCATATCTTCGTCGACCCGATTGAGGAAGACCGCCCCGATACCGAATCGGAATCGCGTATTTACTACGGCCCGGGACTCCACGACGTCGGTCAGATAACGCTCACCGACGGACAGACTCTCTACCTTGACGAAGGCGCGGTAGTTTATGCCTGCGTGAAAGCGGTCGACGCCTCGCACATCGCGATCCGCGGAAGAGGAATCCTTGACAACAGCCATAACCTTGAAAAATACCTCTTCGACTGCCGCGCGGACAACAATACCGTAGCCGTTAAAAACGTAAAGCGTCAGCACACGATCCAGCTTGAATACTGCACCGACGTCACAATCGACGGAATCACGATCCGCGACTCGCTCGTCTACAATATCCGTCCGATCGCCTGCCGTGGACTAAAGATACGGAATGTCAAGATAATCGGCTGCTGGCGGTACAATTCCGACGGAATCGATATGCACAACTGCGAGGACGTTGAGATCTCGCACTGCTTCTTACGCACCTTCGACGACTCAATCTGCGTCAAGGGCTTCGACTGCTATTACGCCGAAAACGTCGAGGAAGCGGTCAGAAACGCCATGTACCGCAACGGTCAGGCGTACGACAGATTCCGGAATGTTCATGTCAGTGACTGCGTAATCTGGAATGACTGGGGAAAGTGCCTTGAAATCGGCGCGGAGACCCGCGCTGAGGAAATCTGCGGCATATTATTCGAGGACTGCGACATAATCCACGTGACAAGCGACGTTCTCGACTGCATGAACGTTGATTACGCTGACGCGCACGATATAACATACCGGAACATCCGCGTTGAGATGGATGAAACAATTCCGCCGATGCGCTATCAGTTCCACGACGATGTCCCGTACGGTAAGGAAAATCCCTGCGCATATCCGCCGCTCATCAATTTCGAGGTCGTGTTCCACGAGGAGTATTCGGCCGGAGGTACGCGGCGCGGAAGGAACCGCAACCTTATTTTTGAGGACATTCAGGTTACCGGATGCGAAAAGCCGCTGATTCGCGGGCGAGGGTATTCGGAGGAGGCTTCGTGCGACGGGATTCTGATCCGGAACATCACAGTAGACGGAAAGCGGCTCGGGAGAGAGGATTTGTCGCTCGGGATCGAAGGATTTGTGTACAATCTGCGGATTGAGTAAATATGGTATGATTACTGGATCTTTCTCCTGAACTCGCTCGGAGTCATACCGGTTTTCGCCTTGAAGACCGTGCTGAGATAATATTCGTTGGAAAATCCGCATCTCACCGCGATCTCCCGCAGAGTCAGACGCCTGTCGGACAGAAGCCTTTTCACGGAATTTATCCGGAGGTAAACAATATAATCCATCGGCGTCTGCCCGGTATAAATCTTGAATTCGCGGATAAGAGACGATTTTGAATAGCCCGAAACGCGGCAAAGCTCATCAAGCGTCAGCTTTTCCCGGAACGAGCTCTCGATATACTCAAGCAGGGGACGAAACGGAATCCCGCACTCCTTTTTCTCTGGAATCTTTGGCACACTGTACGCAAAGCCGATCTGATACCAGATATCAAGCATAATCACGCGGCGGTATTCCGAATCTAAACCGACCGATTTCAGAAGCTCCGCGTCCTCCATCATCCGCCCGGTGATTTTCATCCTCGGAACACCAAGCGGTGCTTTTGTAAGCCCGCTGCCGACATCCACGTTGAGAAATCCCACGTCAAGCGGCGTCAGCGCGGTTTTATCGAGATTATAATAAGCAGGGACAATCAAAAGCTCTCCGGAATTCAATTCATATTCCCCGCCCCGCTCGATAGAATAGCGTATCTGCCCATCAAAAAGCATCAACACAAAATATTCGGTCAGGTAATCACGCGTTATCTTGAACTTTGGAAGATTCTCAAAGCGCGAGTATCTTATCGAATGTACGGCAAGATCAGTAAGCTTATTCTCCATAATGCTCCTTTATAGTATATTCGCAAATATTATATAAATATATTATAATATATCGCATTCAGTTTGTCAATAGACTGTGATATAATATTTATAGAGCGAAAAAGCGCGGAAGAAAGCTGCCGCCAAACCTTTCGCGTCCAGAACAAAGGAGACACAAATGAATTTCAGAATCTACGACCCCGAGCGCGGGACAATACCGCCACGAATTGAAAGCTCACATCTAAGAATAAAAAATAGTAGAATTTTTCTCTCTGCCGCAAGATGATTTTAGGTCGGTTGAGGGATTAGAAAACGCCGGAA
>CAKSVM010000096.1 GCA_934503195.1 uncultured Eubacteriales bacterium | reverse complement strand
CGATTCCCGGATGCGAGGTATGGATCATGGCCAATCGGCGGATCACCGGAATGAACGGCACGCGCGAATCGCTTGAATACATCGAAGCACTGGGAGCCGACGGCGTACTCTTGAACGATATCAGGCTCGGCGTTGAGTACATAAGCGAAAAGAGCTGCTGACACACGCCGTAACGCTTTCCGGCGGCCGGAAAGTGTGAATTTCGCCAAAATTCACAACGATCTCCACTTTTGCGGTACGTCAATTGTTACGCTGTACAAATCGCAATTTTTTTGAAAAAAGGGCTTGACAAACTCGGAGACTCGTGCTATAATATTTACATCAAAGCGACAAGGACGCCGCGGTTGAGATGATTTTCTCACCCGCGGATTTTTTGTTTTGATACTGAAAGAACAGCGACAATGACGTCGTACCGAAAAGGCCATCCGGCTTTTCGGCGTCACTGTCGCTTTTGTATTTTGTAAAGGAGAATGGAAAAAATGAGTACTGTTACCGAAATCTTCTCGTCTATGGTCTTTGACGACGCGACGATGGAAGCGAGACTTCCGAAGGACACCTACAAGGCGCTTCAGAAGACCATCAAGAACGGCAAGCACCTTGACCTCGGCGTGGCGAATGTCGTCGCCAACGCCATGAAGGACTGGGCAATCGAAAAGGGAGCCACCCACTACACCCACTGGTTCCAGCCGATGACCGGCGTCACCGCCGAAAAGCACGACAGCTTCATCTCGCCGAAGAACGGCGGTAAGGTGATCATGGAATTCTCCGGCAAGGAACTGATCCGCGGCGAGCCCGACGCCTCCTCCTTCCCGTCCGGCGGACTCCGCGCGACCTTCGAGGCCCGCGGCTACACCGCCTGGGACGCCACCTCCTACGCCTTCATCAAGGACGGAGTCCTCTGCATCCCGACCGTCTTCTGCTCCTATGGCGGCGAGGCACTTGACCAGAAGACCGCGCTCCTTCGTTCGATGGAGGCGATCAACCGTCAGGCGATCAGAGTCCTGAAGCTCTTCGGCAACGAGGATGTCGCGTCGGTCAAGACGACCGTCGGACCCGAGCAGGAATATTTCCTCGTCGACAAGGCACTTTACGACAAGCGCAAGGATCTCATTTACACCGGACGCACCCTCTACGGCGCGAAGGCACCCAAGGGTCAGGAGCTTGACGACCATTACTTCGGCGCGATCAAGCCGAGAGTCGCGGCTTTCATGAAGGATCTCAACGACGAACTCTGGAAGCTCGGAATCCTCGCCAAGACCGAACACAACGAGGTCGCTCCGGCACAGCACGAGATGGCACCGATCTTCTCGACGACCAACATCGCGGCCGATCACAACCAGCTGACGATGGAGATCATGCAGAAGGTCGCGAAGAAGCACAACATGGTCTGCCTCTTACATGAAAAGCCCTTCGCCGGAGTCAACGGAAGCGGCAAGCACAACAACTGGTCGATCTCGACCGACACCGGAGTCAACCTCCTCGAACCCGGCGACACTCCGTATGAAAACGCTCAGTTCCTCCTCTTCCTCTGCGCCGTCATCAAGGCGGTCGACGAGTATCAGGATCTCCTCCGCATTTCGGTCGCGTCGGCGGCAAACGATCACAGACTCGGCGCGAACGAGGCACCGCCCGCAATCGTGTCGATGTTCATCGGAACCGATCTCGCCGATATCTTAAAGGCAATCGAGACCGGAGAGCCTTATGGCACGAAGGAAAAGGAACTCCTGAAGATCGGCGTACACACGCTTCCGAAATTCCCGAAGGACACGACCGACCGCAACAGAACCTCGCCGTTCGCCTTCACCGGAAACAAGTTCGAGTTCAGAATGCTCGGTTCGTCGGCTTCGATCTCCTGCGCGAACACCGTCCTCAACACCTCAGTCGCTGAGGAGCTGAAGCAGTTCGCCGACACTCTTGAGGGCGCGGCTGATTTCGAAGCGGCACTTCACGATCTGATCGTCAAGACGATCTCGGAGCACAAGCGGATCATCTTCAACGGCGACGGCTACGACGAGTCGTGGGTAAAGGAAGCCGAGAAGCGCGGACTCTACAACCTCAAAGCTACTCCCGACGCTCTTAAGCATCTGCTTGACGAGAAGAACGTCAAGCTCTTCACCAGCCACGGCGTCTACACCACGACCGAGCTTGAGGCAAGACATGAGGTTCTCCTCGAAAACTACTGCAAGGTAATCAACATCGAGGCACTCACAATGCTCGACATGGCGCACAAGGATATCCTCCCGGCAATGTCGTCCTACTCGAAGGAACTCACCGACGCGGCTCTTGACAAGTCCAAGCTCAGCACCGATATCGACATCTCCTACGAAAAGGACACCGTCAAGAAGCTCGGCGGCATGATCGGAGATATGTATCGTCAGGTCGGAAAGCTCGAAGGCGATCTCCTGAAGGCCAAGGCGATCTCCGACATGGAAGAGCTTGCCGACTTCTACAAGACCGATATCCTCTCGGATATGGCCGCGCTCAGAATCTCGGGCGACGAGATGGAGACCATCGCGTCGGCTGAAAAGTGGCCTTACCCGTCCTACGGCGAACTCCTCTTCGGCGTGAGATAAAAAAGCGGTTCTCCTTCCGGGGAAGATCGTCACGGCGGTCTTTCCCGGGGTAAGATAATAAAAAACGCTATAACCCTTCCTTCCGTTCTCCTGTTGTGCGCGGCGGGTCATTCAGAAGCGGCCCGCCGCCGTGAAAAGAAACGGAAGACAGAATAAATTGTCAATACTATAACTTTTAGAAAGAAGATGTACTTAAAATGGACGCAAGCATAATGGACCTTATTAAAAGCTCCGTCACGGAAGAGGTGTTCGGAATATGGTTCCTTATCGGAGCCGCGCTCGTATTCTTCATGCAGGCCGGCTTCGCCGCGCTTGAATGCGGTTTCTGCCGCGCAAAGAACGCCGGAAACATTCTTATGAAGAACTTGATGGACTTCTGTATTGGTACGGTGGTCTTTATACTTCTCGGATATTCGCTCATGATGAGTGAAAACTATATCGGTGGGTTCATCGGTGTTCCCGATCTCCACATATTCACCGACTTCTCGAACTTCATAAACGGCAACGCTTCGCTCTTTGTCTTCAACCTCGTCTTCTGCGCGACCGCGGCGACAATCGTCTCCGGCTCGATGGCAGAACGCACGAAGTTCAGCTCCTACTGCATCTATTCCGCGGTCATCTCGCTTTTCGTCTATCCGATCGAAGCCGGATGGGTCTGGAACTCCCAGGGCTGGCTCGCAAAGCTCGGATTCATCGACTTCGCAGGTTCAGCGGCAATTCACACGGTCGGCGGCGTGACCGCCCTGATCGGCGCGATCATGGTCGGCCCCAGAATCGGTAAGTACACAAAGGATCCCAAGACCGGAAAGATCACGGTTCACGCTATCCTCGGTCATAACATCCCGCTCGGAGCTCTGGGTGCGTTCATCCTCTGGTTCGGCTGGTACGGATTCAACGGCGCGGCGGCTAAAAGCGGCTCGCAGCTCGCTTCGATCTTCCTCACCACCACGATCGCTCCGGCAATCGCGACTGTAACCACACTTCTTTTCACATGGATCAAAAACGGCAAGCCTGATGTCTCGATGTGCTTCAACGCCTGCCTCGCGGGTCTTGTCGGTGTGACGGCGGGCTGCAACAACGTCGACGCGCTCGGCTCCGCGATAATCGGTATCGTCTCCGGCATCCTCGTAGTGGTAGTTGTTGAGACGCTTGACCTTAAGCTTCACATCGACGATCCCGTAGGCGCGGTCGGCGTACACTGCGCGAACGGCATCTGGGGAACAATCGCCGCCGGACTTCTCTCCACTAACACCGCTCCGGCCGGAGTTGACGGCCCGATCTACGCGATCATCCACGGCGGCGACATCGGCGCGGGCTTCAGGGTTCTCGGCGTACAGCTGCTCGGACTCGTCGCGATCGTCGCTTGGATCACACTCTGCATGACAATCACCTTCACTATCATCAAGAAGACCAACGGTCTGCGCGTCTCCCGCGAGGAAGAGCTTGAAGGTCTTGACCCGACCGAGCATGGTCTTCCCACCGCTTACGACGGATTCGCGATGGCTCCCGAGCATATCATCGAGGATTCCGCGCTTGTTCCGGCTGTCGCTGGTGACGTTCCGGTCGCTGAGGCCGTCGAGGTCAAAGCGGTTCCTTCGTTCGAGACTCCGGCTCCGGGCGGAAAGAAGCTCACCAAGGTCGAGATCATCTGCAAGGAAACCAAGCTTGAGGCTCTTAAGAACGCTATGATGAGCATTGGAATCACCGGTATGACGGTTTCCCACGTTCTCGGCTGCGGCATCCAGAAGGGCAAGCTTGAGTATTACCGCGGCGTCGCCGTCGAGGCAACGCTCCTCCCGAAGATTCAGGTTGATATCGTCGTTTCGAAGGTTCCGGTACAGCAGGTGATCGACACCGCGAAGAACGTCCTTTACACCGGACACATCGGCGACGGCAAGATTTTCGTCTACAACGTCGAGAATGTCGTCAAGGTTCGTACCGGAGAGGTCGGCTACGACGCGCTTCAGGACGTAGAGTAAAAGGTTTGGCAAACGTCGGCAGTGACGCCGCCGCGGTGAAGCCCGAAAGGGCTTCACCGCCGCCCCTTTTCGGAGGGGGCGGCTTTTTGTGCACATTCGCACATTACAGGAAAACAGGAAATTTACAGGAAACGGAAAAAATACGGTCTGAAATCGGTCAGACAAAAGGAAATGGTGATAAAAATGAACGAACAGTACCACCAGCAAACAGTTCAGAATGAAAACAAGACCCTCTATTCCCCGGCGTTCGAACATGACGCCTGCGGAATCGGAGCGGTCATCTCAATAGACGGCATACCGTCGGTCGGGGTCGTCGACGACGCGCTCTCGATTGTCGAGCGGCTCGAGCACCGCGCCGGAAAGGACGCGACCGGAAAGGTCGGTGACGGCGTCGGAATCATGCTCCAGATCTCGCACGAGTTCTTTAAGGCTGAGGCCGAGAAGCTTGGCATCGACCTTGGCGGCGCGCGCGACTACGGCGTCGGAATGTTCTTCTTCCCGCAGAACACTCTCGCGAGAAAACAGGCGCAGAAGATGTTCGAGATCATCTGCCAGAAGGAGGGCGTTGAGTTCCTCGGCTGGCGCGACGTTCCGGTCGATTCGTCGATCCTCGGCGCGCGCGCGCTCGATACGATGCCGCATATCTGCCAGTGCTTCGTGAAGCGTCCCGAAAATCTCGAAAAGGGACTTCCCTTCGACCGCAAGCTTTATGTCATCCGCCGTGTCTTCGAGCAGTCGAACGACGACACCTATGTCGCTTCGCTCTCATCGAGAACTATCGTCTACAAGGGCATGTTCCTTGTCGGTCAGCTCAGACGCTTCTATCTCGATCTCTCGGAGGGCAAATACTCCTCGGCGATCGCGATGGTTCACTCGAGATTCTCGACCAACACCCTTCCGAGCTGGGAGCGCGCTCATCCCAACCGCTTCATCCTTCATAATGGCGAGATCAACACGATCCGCGGCAACGCCGACAGAATGCTCGCGCGCGAGGAAACTATGTCGAGCGAATGTATGAAGGACGACATGGACAAGGTTCTCCCGGTCATCACGGCGTCGGGTTCTGACTCGGCGATGCTCGACAACACGCTCGAATTCCTCGTGATGAACGGAATCCCGCTTCCGCTCGCGGTCATGATAATGATCCCCGAGCCGTGGAAAAACGACCCGAACATCACGCGTGAAAAGCGCGATCTCTACCGTTACTACGCGACGATGATGGAGCCGTGGGACGGTCCTGCGGCGATACTCTTCACCGACGGCGATATGCTCGGCGCGGTGCTTGACCGCAACGGTCTGCGTCCCTCGCGCTACTATATCACGAAGGACAGAAGACTCATCCTCTCGAGTGAGGTCGGTGTGCTCGACATCCCGGCTGACCAGATTGTCTGCAAGTCGCGTCTCCAGCCCGGCAAGATGCTGCTCGTCGACACCGTCTCAAAGCGCGTAATCTCGGACGAGGAGTGCAAGGAATATTACGCGAAAAAACAGCCCTACGGCGAATGGCTCGACGGTCATCTGATCCGCCTTGCCGACCTCCCCGTGCCGAACCACAAGCTGCCGCGTTACTCGGCTGAGGAGCGCGAGAGACTTTACAAGGTCTTCGGCTACACATATGAGGACATCTCGGGCGCGATCCTTCCGATGGCTAAGAACGGCATCGAGCCGACTGCCTCGATGGGAACCGACATTCCGCTCGCGGTTCTCTCGGAAAAGCATCAGCCGCTCTTCTCATACTTCAAGCAGCTGTTCGCGCAGGTCACAAACCCGCCGATCGACGCTCTGCGCGAGGAGATCGTCACCGACACGACAGTCTATGTCGGCTCTGACGGCAACCTTCTGACCGAAAAGCCGGACAACTGCACCGTGCTTGAAATCCACAACCCGATCCTGACCGGAGTCGATCTTCTCAAGATAAGGAACATGAAGAAGCCCGGCTTCAAGGTCGCGACGGTTTCGCTGCTCTACTACAAGAACACCTCTCTTGAAAAGGCGGTTGACCGTCTCTATGTCGAATGCGACCGCGCTTACCGCGACGGCGCGAATATCATCATCCTCTCCGACCGCGGAGTCGATGAGTATCACGTCGCAATCCCGTCCCTGCTCGCCGTCTCGGCGGTTGAGCAGTATCTCATCCGCACCAAGAAGCGCACGGCGGTCTCGATGATTCTCGAATCGGCTGAACCGCGCGACGTGCATCATTTCGCGACTCTGCTCGGCTACGGCGCGCGCGCAATTCATCCGTATCTCGCGCAGGAGTGCATAACCGAGCTTGTCGACAGCGGCAGACTCGACAAGGACGCGATGACCGCGATAAACGACTACAACAACGCGATCCTCCACGGAATCGTCAAGATCGCGTCGAAGATGGGCATTTCGACCCTCCAGTCCTACCAGTCGGCGCAGATCTTCGAGGCGGTCGGCATCTGCAAGTCGGTCGTCGACAAGTACTTCACGAACACCGTAAGCCCGGTCGAGGGAATCGGCTTAAAAGAGATCGGCGAGGGCGTAGAGTGGAGACACAATCACGCTTTCGACCCGCTCGGACTCGGCGTCGACACGACACTCGACTCGGTCGGCGCGCATAAATTAAGAAGCTCGACTGTCGCCGAGGATCATCTCTACAACCCCCAGACAATAATCGCGCTCCGCGAGGCCGCTCAGACCGGAAACTATCAGCGTTTCAAGGAATACACCGCGATGGTCGACGACGAGAAGAAGCCGCACACTCTGCGCGGACTGCTCGATTTCGTCTACGACAAGGACGGCGGAATTCCGCTCGAAGAGGTTGAGCCCGCGAGCGAGATTGTCAAGCGTTTCAAAACCGGAGCGATGTCCTACGGCTCAATTTCCGAGGAAGCGCACACGACAATGGCGATCGCGATGAACCGTCTCGGCGGAAAGTCGAACTCGGGCGAGGGCGGAGAAGACCCTGTGCGCTTCGGAACCGAGAAGAACTCGGCGATAAAGCAGGTCGCGTCGGGACGTTTCGGCGTCACGAGCGCGTATCTCGCCAGCGCGAAGGAAATCCAGATCAAGATGGCTCAGGGCGCAAAGCCCGGCGAGGGCGGACACCTTCCCGGAAAGAAGGTCTATCCGTGGATCGCGAAGACCAGATACTCGACTCCCGGCGTTTCGCTGATCTCCCCGCCTCCGCACCATGATATCTACTCGATCGAGGATCTCGCTCAGCTGATCTTCGACCTCAAGAACTCGAACCGTGACGCGAGAATCTCGGTAAAGCTCGTTTCGGAGGCCGGAGTCGGCACCATCGCGGCGGGCGTCGCCAAGGCCGGCGCGCAGGTCATCCTGATCTCGGGCTATGACGGCGGAACCGGCGCGGCTCCTCAGTCGTCGATTCACGACGCCGGACTCCCGTGGGAGCTTGGACTCGCCGAGGCGCATCAGACGCTGATCAAGAACGGTCTGCGTTCGAGAGTCCGCCTTGAAACAGACGGAAAGCTCATGTCGGGACGTGACGTTGCTATCGCCTGCATACTCGGCGCTGAGGAATTCGGCTTCGCGACCGCTCCGCTGGTGACTATGGGCTGCCTTATGATGAGAGTCTGCAACCTCGACACCTGCCCGGTCGGAATCGCGACCCAGAACCCCGAACTCCGCTGCCGTTTCTGCGGAAAGCCTGAGTACGTCATGAACTTCATGATGTATATCGCCGAGGAAGTCCGCGAGATCATGGCAAAGCTCGGCGTCAGAAGCATCGACGAACTCTGCGGACGCACAGATCTTATCCGCCCGCGCGAGCAGAGAATCACCGAGCGCGCCGAGACGATCGACCTTTCGGCGATCATCGGTCAGAGCGCGAACGAGCATTTCATCCCGTCCGACGTCTTCGATTTCGAGCTCGAAAAGACGCTCGACGAGCATATCCTGCTCCCCGAGTTCGAACCCTATTTCAAGAAGAAAAAGCCGCATGAGTTCAGAGTCGACGTCTCGAGTACGAACCGCACGTTCGGCACGATCTTAGGCTCTGAGATCACGAAGAAATTCGGCGACACGCTCGCCCCCGACACCTATAAGATAAACGCGTTCGGCGGCGGAGGACAGTCGTTCGGCGCGTTCCTCCCGAAGGGACTCACGATCGAGCTTTCGGGCGACTCAAACGATTATTTCGGAAAAGGACTCTCGGGCGGCAAGCTTATCGTAAAGCCCGCGGAAGGCTCAACCTTCGACCCGAGCGAGAACATCATCATCGGCAACGTCGCGCTCTACGGAGCGACGGGCGGCGAAGCGTACATAAGCGGCGTCGCCGGAGAACGCTTCTGCGTCAGAAACTCGGGCGCGGTGGCGGTTGTCGAGGGCTGCGGAGACCACGGCTGTGAGTACATGACCGGCGGACGCGCTGTCATCCTCGGCCGCACCGGACGCAATTTCGCGGCCGGAATGAGCGGCGGTATCGCGTATGTGCTCGACGAGCCGCACGATCTCTATCTCAGACTCAACAAGCAGATGGTCAGCATGACGACGGTTGAGGAGCGTCACGACCGCGACGAGCTGAGAAGCCTCATCGAGGCGCACTACAACGCGACCGGATCGCCGCTCGCAAGGAAGATCCTCGACAACTTTGAGAGCTACCTTCCGAGCTTCAAGAAGATCATCCCGGTCGACTATCAGCGCATGATGACCGCGATCGGTCGGCTTGAAGAGAAGGGCATCCCGCACGAACAGGCAAAACTCGAAGCGTTCTATCTGACGCAGAATCAGTAAGGAGGTCGGACAAAATGGGAAAGACTACAGGATTTCTTGATTACACGCGCGAGACGAATCCCGCGCTTCAACCTTGCGAGAGAGTTAAAAACTTTCTCGAATTCCACCCGATGCTCGACCATGAAAAGCGTCAGAAGCAGGGCGCGAGATGTATGAACTGCGGAGTTCCGTTCTGTCAGTCGGGCGTCAAGTTCGGCGGTATGTTCAGCGGGTGTCCGCTTCACAATCTCATCCCCGAGTGGAACGACGAGATCTTCAAGGGCAACTGGAAGCAGGCTCTTTCAAGACTTAAGAAGACGAATAATTTTCCTGAGTTCACAGGCCGTGTCTGCCCCGCGCTCTGCGAGGCGGCCTGCACCTGCGGACTTAACGGCGACCCGGTGACGGTTCACGAGAACGAGCTGGCGATCGTCGAGGAGGGGTACAGAAACGGCTGGATTCAGCCCTGTCCGCCCGAGGTCAAGAGCGGAAAAAGGGTCGCGGTTGTCGGCTCGGGTCCTTCCGGACTCGCCGTGGCCGATCAGCTGAATCACCGCGGACACGAGGTTGTCGTCTTTGAGCGCGACAGGCGTCCGGGCGGACTCTTAATGTACGGAATTCCGAACATGAAGCTTGAAAAGAAGTACATCGACCGCCGTATCGACATAATGAAAGCCGAGGGCGTGACCTTCAGGTGCGGAATCAACGTCGTTGAAGGCGACATTGAGACGGCCGATTCGATCGGCTCGGAGAAGCTCATGAAGGACTTCGACGCGGTGGTGATCTGCGCCGGGGCAAAGAAGGCGCGTGATCTGAAGGCTCCGGGACGCGACGCCTCGGGAATCTATTTCGCGGTCGATTTTCTCGGCGACGCGACGAGACGCCTTTACGGCGAGGAGCTTGTCCATGACGCTCCGACCGCCGAAGGAAAGAATGTCATAATCGTCGGCGGCGGCGACACCGGAAACGACTGCGTCGGAACGAGCATCCGTCAGGGCGCGAAATCGGTTATCCAGCTTGAAATGATGCCGAAATCGCCCGACAAACGTCTTCCGTCGAATCCGTGGCCGCAGTGGCCGAGAGTCTGCAAGACCGATTACGGCCAGCAGGAGGCTATCGCGCTCTTCGGACACGACCCGAGAATCTATCAGACGACCGTCAAGGAGTTCGTGAAGGACGAGAACGGCGCGCTGAAAGCGGTCGTTACCGTCAGGCTCGAGTCGAAGAAGGACGAGTCGACCGGGCGGATGGTGATGTCCGAGGTCGCGGGCAGCGAGGAGACGCTTCCGTGTGAGCTGCTGCTTATCGCCGCCGGATTCCTTGGCTGTGAGAGCTACGTCGCCGACGCGTTCGGGGCTGCGAAGACTCCGCGGGGAAATGTCGACACGCACAACGCCGACCCGGTCGGCGCGGCGGCTGACGAGAAATATCTCTCGCACGACAGGATTTTCGCCGCTGGTGACTGCCGAAGGGGGCAATCGCTTGTCGTCTGGGCGATCGCCGAGGGTCGCGCCTGCGCAAGGGAAGTCGACGAGTTCCTGATGGGATACACGAATATGATATAATGTCAGAAGAGCCGGACGGATTTCCGCCCGGCTCTTTTGCGCGAAAAATTCATGTCTCCGACTTGACATCCGCGCCGGATTATGATATAATAAAGCAAAGGATGGTGACATGATGTTCTGGTTTTTCATACTGATATGCGACC